>CAZVPE010000084.1:0-20719 GCA_964628155.1 uncultured Polyangiaceae bacterium
GGTACGAGAAGTACACGATGAGAAGGACAGCGACGACGATCCCGCTGATCGGAAGCACGTGCGCCAAGCCAAGCGCCCCCAGAGGCAAGAGAAGCGTGAGTGCCGCCTCGGGCCCGTAAGCGGCCGAAGAGAGCGCATCGAGACCGAGGACCGGGACCCCGGCGAGAGGGCCGATCTTCTGGTCCTCTTCTTCGGTCGAGGCGAGCCGCCTTCCGAACACATAGTCTCCAAGCGACCGCCTTCTCGCGTGGGGCGGTGCGCTCTCGACGACCGTCACGATCGATGGGGGGACCCGAGTCGGATCCTGCCTAGGTTCGCTCATTGCGCCGAACGAGAGGCTACTCGCCATCGACCGCGGGCCGCCAGTCGCGGCCCGGAGCGCCAACACTCGCGCCCGCCGTCACCTCGTCGCGTCGTCCTGCCGTATCATTCGATGCATGGACCGCGAAGTCTCGTCTCGGTTTTCTTGGGTCCGCATCCGCCTCGAGGGCTGCGTGGAGCTTTCATGGCGTCGCTGAGCTTGTGCATGATCGTGAAGAACGAGGGGGCTCGCTTGACGAGATGTCTCGAGTCTGCGGCCGAGGTCGTTCAGGAGATAGTCATCGTGGACACGGGCTCGACGGACGACACCGCGTCCGTTGCTGCCCGATTCGGCGCAAGAGTTTCGACCTTCGACTTTCGGTCGCCGGACTTCTCCGGAGCCAGAAACCAATCGCTCGCGCGAGCGAGCGGAGACTGGATCCTCGTCCTCGACGCCGACGAGGTGCTGACCGAGTCGGCCCCCTCGGTGCTCCACGCGCTCATCGAAGGGCAGCCGGCGGGGCACATCGTTCGACGGCGGAACTTGCGGCCACCGGCGGAAGAAGTGCTCATCGACTACGCGGTTCGGCTCTTTCCGAATCACCCCCGCCATCGCTATCGCGGACGCGTCCACGAGACGATCGACGCGGCGATTCTATCGAACGGCCTTCAACTGCGAACGACCGAAATGACGATCGACCACATTCTCCCAGCGGACGACGGGCGAACGCTCGAGAAGAGCCGATTCTATCTCGCCATCCTGGAAGAAGAGCTGGCGAACGACCCCGACAACGTGGACCGACTCGCCTTTCGGCGCGCGGAACTCCACAAGCTAGGCCTGCTCGACGACGCGACCCGGACCGCGGAACGAATCGCCGAGCTCGCGCCCGAAGACGTTGCCAATCATCTCCACGTGGGCCTGTATCGGCTGATGCACCAGCGCGATTCGGCCGGCGCGGAGCGCGCTTTTCGAAAGGCGCTGGAGCTCAAGCCGAACGACGAGCGCGCGCTCGCGTACTTGCAAGCGGTCGAGCACTCCAAGGATGGCCGATGAATCGGCGCGTCCGGGTAGATGCGTGCGGACGGTCTATTCGGCCAGTGCGGCCAAGCTTCTTCTGCGGAGCGCGGCGCAATATCCGTCGCGTCGATCCGGCGCGACCCGCAGGTCGCGCACCGAGGGGTCCACGCGCGCGACCTGCTCGAGGATGTCCCGCTCGAGCTCCGTCGTGGAGTTTCGGCCGGTCGTGAAGTCGTAGGTGCCCCTCTCCAGTGCCAGGGTCCAGCCCTTGGTCGAGAGGTGGAGCCCCTCCTCGACGACGAATCGGAATGGAAGGAGCGTTTCGGTCGGGGACGGGGTCGCCGCATCGGCTGCCCGCCGCATGCGCGCGGTCTTCGCCGCCGCCTGCTCGGCGTTGGCTTGCTCGGTGTCGCGTGCGAACGGGCGAGCGCGCCGGTCGAACCGCGTGAGGACGACGGCCGGCAGAAACGACTCGATGTCCAGGCACTGGGGGTCGAGCGCGGCGAGTAGAGCGTATTGATACGCGCCGAAACGAGGCGCGCCGATGACTTGCCTGCCGACGGCCCGGTAGACGAGTCGTTGCAGCTTGAGGCCGAAGTCCGCGTTTGGCGACGGCGCCTCCCGCCCCCGATAAGCCGCGTCGGACGCGGCCGAGAGGAGCGCCGCGAGCGACTCGGCGCCGAGGAGCGCGCGGTACCGCGGGTTCTCCCGGCGCTCCGCGAGAAAGGCGGCAAGTCCCGCGGTGACCTCTGGACTGTCGCGGTGTCGCTCGACCTCGCCGTACGCGCCCGGCCAAGCGGGATACGCGTCCCAGATTGGTCTTGGGTCGTCACCGTGACAGTCGCCACAAACCGCGGGGTTCGGCTCCGAAAAAATGGGGACACGTCGACCATCGCCGTCGGTGCCGAACGAGATTTCACGCAGCTGGAATGTGCCCCGCCGGTCGTCGTATTCCATCGTCTCGAGGGAGCGATAGCCGCCTTTGGAGGGGTCGCCGTTGAACGCCACGACGAACGACGCGTCACGAGAGTAGAGAATTGCGCGCGGAGCTCGATAGCTGGCCTCCTGCAGGCTGCGGCTCTCGTGCATCAAGACGTACCGCGATCGGAGCGAGGCAGGCAGAAGGGGCAGAAGGTCGTCGATGGATCCGACGCCGTTCGCGACGGTCAAATCGCGCAGAGACTCGAATCGAGACACGCCGGAGGGATCGGCCGACGGAGGGGCGACGGCGGCCCCGTTCATCGGACCGGAGCCGCAGGCGCTCGCCGCGACAGCGAGGATGGAGGCCACGCGCCCGACAAACACGGGTGGTCGACGACGCGTCGTCCCGAGCGCGCGCGCCGGCTGCCTCAATCGAACTCGATGACGGTACCCTCGCTCGGTTCGTCGGCCGTCGGGCTGGCCGGCCCGACTTCTTGTGACGAGTCGAAGAGGGCGTCGAGACAGAACCACACTCGCGCCTCGTCCGGGAGGCCGCCCTGAACGGGAACGAAGGTGTGCTGGCGCGGCGTGGGACTTTTCGGTTGCGCGAACATGAGGGCAGTGCCCGACAGCGCGGCCGGAGGGCTCACGTCGAAAACGACTCCGTGTGCGGCGAGCCGGTTCTTGATCCTGCCGAGCACCTGGTTGGCGAGCTCGCCCGCCCAGTCGCGGACCATGATCCAGTCGGACGACGAGTTCTTCGAGAGCGGCTGCGCGCGCACGCGGCCCGGACGTGCGAGTGTTATCAGTTCGAACGTGCTGGCCACGAGCACGGTTCCGCGAAATGCCGCTCCGGTGAAACCGACCACACCGGCGACCACCGACTCACTTGGTTTCACCTTCGACATGAACGAAGCGTTCGAACCCGAAGACGGTTGTTCTTTGAGCCTGAGGTCGTAAGCGCCAAATGCCTCGATGAGCGCCCGGGGCGCGAGGTCTCGCAGGATTTCCGACAGCAGTTTATGCTCCATCCCGCGTTACCTCCAGGATCGCCACCAAACAAGAAGCGGCGTCCAGCCGTCTTCAACGGTTGACGTTCAATCGACGATAAGCCTACTATTTGGAATTGCGGTTGGGTAGGCGCACCATGGGAAAGTCTCGACTCACTCGGAGACTTTTCGGCAGTTATTTGACGGTCGCGTGCGTGGGCGTCGTCCTTTCCGGACTGCTCGTGGACCGGACCGTTCGGGAGAGCTCGCTCGCGCAAATCCAAGTTCGGCTCCAGGGTGAGGCGACGATGCTCGGTCAAATGACCGCGAGCGCCTTGTTCGGGGAGCTCGACGACTCGGACACGAGTTTGAACGAGAGCGTCCGAGCCCTTGGAAGGGCGGCTCAGACCGAGCTTTCCCTCCTGGCTCCTTCGGGTGCGATCGTCGCCGATTCGAACGGCCACGACCCGAAGACGCTGGCGCCTGAAGGCGAAGCACCGGAAATCGTAGCTGCCCGGCGCGAGGGTCTCGGAACGGCCATCCGGGGACCCGACGGCGGACGGCTGTACGTGGCCAACGCCATCGTGCGAGACGGCAAACTGCTCGGGTTTGCGCGCAGCGCGATGCCCATGCCGGCCGTTCGTGCCGAGGTCCTTTCGGTGCGCACGCGAATGCTCTCGGGGGCGATGCTCGCGATCGCGATCGCGTTCGTTTTGGCCATCGGGATGTCCCTTCGTATCGTCCGCCCGGTCCGGGCGCTCGCTGCGGGGGCCCGCGAAATCAGTGCGGGCCGGTATGGCCATCAAGTCGCGGCGTCCTCCGACGACGAGGTCGGCGAACTCGGGCGGGCGTTCAACGAAATGTCGCGGGGACTGAGGGGCACCATCGACGAACTCGATGGAAGAAATCGCGATATGCGCGTCGTCTTGGACAACGTGCGCGAGGGGCTGATCACGGTCGCCGCCGACGGCACGATGTCGCGAGAAAAGTCCTCCGCGGTCGAGCGGTGGCTCGGGCCCTCCGCGGTCGATACTCGTCTCTGGGACTACCTCTTTCCGAGCGACCGCTCGGCGGCGCAAATGCTCGAGCTTCACTGGCAGCAGCTCGTCGAGGACGTCGTGCCCATCGAGCTTTCTCTGGATCAGCTTCCGAAGCGGATTCACACGAGCGGGCGAACGTTCGACCTCGAGTACACGCCCATCTTCGACGTCGGCAAGCTCGACAAGATTCTCGTCGTCCTCGCCGACGTGACCGAGCAGGTCGAGGCTCTGCGCGCCGAGGCTGCCCAGCGCGAGATCCTCGCCGTTTTCGAGCGGATCGTTCGAGACCGAACCGGCTTCGCCGACTTCCTTTCCGAAACGCACAAGCTCGTGGCGCGGATTACGGGCACCGTTCGACCGGACGAAGACGAGCTCAGGCGCGCCCTGCACACGCTCAAGGGAAACACGGCCGTCTACGGCCTCGGCAGCATCGCCGACGTGTGTCACGATCTGGAGAATCGCCTGGACGACGGTGGAGACCTGGAAGCGGCCGACCGCGAGCTGTTGCTCGTTCCCTGGCGGCGGTTCACCGAACGACTGGCCGTTCTCGTCGGAGAGCGCGACCTTGCGCACATCGAGATTCACGACCGTGAGCTCGACTCTCTTGCCAACGCCGTGGTCGACGGAACGTCCCGTCAGGAGATATTGCGGACGCTGGCCGAATGGCGGGCGCAGCGCGTCGACCTCCAACTCGAACGCTTCGCGGAGCAGGCACGGTCGATCGTGCGCAGGCTCGGGAAGGGTGATGTCCGAATCACAGTCGATTGCAGCGATCGTCTGCGCGTCGATCGAGAGGCGATGGCGCCCTTTTGGAGCGTCTTCGTCCACGTGATCCGCAACGCGGCCGACCATGGATCAGCGCCCGCGAGCGAGCGCGGCGGGGCGGCGGGCACCATCCAACTTCGCGCATTTCGCGCCGACGAACTGCTATCCATCGAAGTGGCCGACGACGGGCCGGGCGTCGATTGGACGGCCATTCGGACTCGTGCGACGTCACTGGGGTTGCCTCACCAAACCAGGGAGGATCTGGTGAGGGCGCTCTTTGCGGGTGGTCTGTCCACGCGCGAGACCGTGACGTCGACCTCGGGCCGCGGCGTCGGCATGAGCGCCGTTTGGCGCGTATGCGAAGAGCTGCGAGGGCACATCCGGATCGATGGCCAGCGAGGTCAGGGGACGACGATCCGCTTCGACTTTCCGGCGTCCGCGGTCGGTCCGAAGCGAATCGCCGTAGCTGCCCCCCGCACGATTCCGCCAAGCGCGTCCTGCGCCTGAGCCGCTTGTCTACTGTAGAACCCTGGTGATTTTCGCCGAGAGCGAGCGAGCCCGGCGGCGAGCGCGCGGAGCGTACTTCCCGTACGCGAGCACGCTCGACACCGGGATCGCGAAGCTATCGGCGAAAAGCACCAGGGTTCTACGCGGGGCCCGCGATCTTCGTCACGGTCCGGACGAGTAGCTCGTCTTTGCACGGCTTGGTGACCCACGCCTTGGCTCCAGCACGCTTCGCTCGGTCGATGAGCGTGGGGTTGGCCTCCGTGGTGAGCATCACGACGGGGATCGTCGCGTGCTTGCCGCCCTGCTTCATGCGTTCCAGAAATTCGATGCCGCTCAACCGCGGCATGTTCACATCGCAGAGGACCATCGCGGCGTCCGCGTTGACCGCCAATTTGTCGAGGGCGTCCAGTCCGTCGACAGCTTCGACGACCGCATAGCCGGCGGCCACCAGCGCGAGCGAAGCCTGTTGTCGAACCGTGATCGAGTCGTCGACGACAAGGATCTTTTTGGGCATCGGGGGCACCCGCAGGATACCCGATACAGGGTCCCGGAGTTCTGTTCTTACGCGACGGGCCTCGGCCGCCTGCCAGGCGACAGGCCGAGCGGCGAGCGATTGCTCCTCGCCGATCCCCCGGTTTCTGCTACCCCCTCTTACCTCTCATCCTCTCCAAATCCGTGAGCGGTTCCTCCCTCGTCATCTTCGATTGCGACGGTGTCCTCGTCGACAGCGAGCCCCTTCAGTTGCAGGCGCTTCTCGACGTTGCGGCGACGGTGGGATTCGTCCTTCCCTTACCCGAGGCGATCGACCGATTCCGCGGCGCGAAAATGGCGGACGTCGTCCGATTCATCGAGGAGCGAATCGGTCGGCCCACACCGGCCGACTTCGTATCCAGCGTCCGCGCCCGCCAGGCGGAGGCGTTCGTGCGTGAGTTGCGTCCCGTCGAAGGGGTACGAGATGCGATCGATCGGCTACCGGTTCCTCGCTGCGTGGCCTCGAGCGGCCCGGTGGAGAAGATTCGCCTGTCGCTCACGATCACCGGGCTTCTCGACCGATTCGGAGATCGGATCTTCAGTTCCTACGAGATAGGGAGTTGGAAGCCGGAGCCGGATCTCTTCCTCCACGCGGCGAAGAGCATGGGGGCGTCGCCCGGGGAGACCGTGGTCGTCGAGGACAGCGTCCTCGGTGTGCGCGCTGGCGTGGCGGCGGGGATGCGAGTGCTCGGCTTCGCCGACGACGCGCGGGCCGCCGTCCTGGCTGGAGCGGGCGCGGAGGTCTTCCGCGCCATGAGCGAGTTGCCGCGCCTCATCCTGGGACCAGCCGCGCTCTAGCGCGAATTGTGCGACGCGGGGGGAAAAGCAAATCGGCACGGTGGTGCTAATTTCCATGAAGCGATGTTCCTCATCATCATGGTGGTGGGCCTCGTCGGGCTGGCCGTCATGGCCTTTCCCGCGTTCGCGCGGCACGGCGCGGCTCCGCCGCACGCCCACTCCGGCGCGGTCGGTCACGGCGGCCACGCGATCTCCCACGGTCAAGCGCACGCAGCGGACGCAACACAGCGCGTTTCCGCGACTGAGCCACGCCCCAGTCCGGAGATTCCTCCTTCTTCCGTCCCGACGCCATCGGGGGTCCTCCGCTGGATTCCGTCTCCGCGGGCAGTGTTCACTGCGTTGGCCTTGTACGGCGCCTTCGGAAACGCCCTGCTCGGAGCATTCCGCCTGACTCCGCTCTTGGCGGCGCTGGGCGCTCTCGTTCCCACGTTCTTGGTCGAGCGCTTTGCGGTGAGACCGCTCTGGAACCTGGTCTTCCGCTTCCACGCGCCCCCGAGCGCTCCACTCGGAGAGCTCGTCTTCAGCGAGGCGATGGCCGTGACGCGGTTCCGCAACGGACGTGGTGTCGTGTCGACGAACCGCGAGGGACGACTCGTCCAGCTGGTAGCTCGACTAACCGACCAGCAGTCCGCCCAAACTGTGAACGTCGGGGATCGGTTGCGTATCGAGGAGGTCGACGGCGCGCGCGAACGAGTCACTGTTTCGCTATTTCGCGACCAATAGGCGTATGACGGTAGTCGGCTGACTTGCCGCTGCGCTGCCGAAAGGAGTCGTCGTGATCGAATTGATCATTGCTGGAGCCGCCGTCTTCGCCGTTCTTCTCCTCACGTCGCTCATCATCACCACTTTTCTCCGGAGCGTAGACGCCGGCGCCATCTTGCTCGCGAGCCGCGGCCGGAACCTGCAGATTTACCGTGGGCCGTGCAAGGCGCTGATAGTCCCCGTCATCACGCAAGTTCGCGCGATTCCCGCGCAGGCCATCAACGTCGACATCGAGATCACGGACCAAACCGCAGACGTCGACGCGAACGGGCGCCCGGCCCCCGTGAAGGTGACCGTTCGTGCTTCGGCCATCGTCAGCGTCGGCGAAGACGAGGCGATGGTGAACACCGCCGCGAACAAGTTCTTCTCGAAGCCCGGCGCCGAGCAGCTGTCCACGCTGACCGACGTGCTTTCCTCTGCCGGGCGTCGCGCCATCAACCTGCTCAAGCACGACCAGCTTTTCAACGCCCGCTCGGGCAGCGCCGCCGCCGCGCTCGCGGCCGCGTCCAGCCCGTCCGCCGCGACGGCGCTCGCCGTGCCGACCGCACGCGAGTTGGCGCTGCGTTCGCAAAACGACGACGACGAGCTGGCCGTCATCATCAAAGACGCCTGCTCGCGCGAGCTGCTCGACCTCGGGCTCACGTTCAATAGCCTCAACATCAAGGCCGTGTTGAGCGAAGTCGCCGACGCGCGCCGACGCGAGTCCGCCGCGCGCGCCAAAGCCGACGCCGACGTCGTAACCGCCCGAGAGGAGCAGCGTGCGCGGATAGCCCAGCTCGAGGCCGCGCAGAAGATCAACGACCAGGAGCGGGCGCTCAACATGCAAATCGCCTCGAACGGCGCGGCCATCGCGAGAGCTGAGGCTGAGAAGCAGGGAGCGGTTCGGCAGCAGCGCGAGGCCGAGCTGAGCGCGAGTCAGATCACCCAGGCGCGGGCAGACGCCGAGCAAAGCGTCATCCAGCAAGAGGCCGAGGGCCGGGGTCAGGCGGTCCGCATCCGCGCAATCGCCGACGCCGAAGCCGCGGCGATCAAGATGAAGGCGCAGGCCTTGATGGAAGCGGGAGGCATCTACCTCGACCTGCGGCGGCTCGAGCTCGCGCCGGACCTCACGCGCGAGGTGGCCGGGGCTCTCGCCAATAGCCAGTTCGTGAATTTCGGCGGGGGCAACGCCGGTCGCGGGGACGGGCACGGCGCGGTGGAAACGGGTTCCGACGACATTCTTCGTGTCGTCCAGACCCTCATGGCCGCGAAGGTGATCGCGGGTGACGCGTTTCAGAAGCAACCGGAGCCCGCGAGAGCCGCAGGCTCCAGCCCACCCGCTACTTCACCCGCACCCGTCCGGCGCCGCGATTCCTAGAACCACGCGCGTCGTGATCGGTTACTGCACCGGCGTGTAGACCTCGTCGCGACCGCCCGGCGACGGGGTATGTGCCGCGTCGGATCCGGCAGCGGCGTGGCAGCCCACGCAAATCGTCAACGGAGTACCCGTCGTGCCGAGTCCGTCCGCCACGACGCCGTTCGCGTCGTGCGGCGCCGCCGTGCTCGTAACGGGAACGCGCTCGTACCAGTACCAGTTCGCGCCCGCCGCGCTGTCGGCCTGGGTCTTCAGGTACACCGCATAACCCACGGGGGTGGTATCCGTCAGCGCGTTGTAGAGCTCCTTCACGGCGGACGCGCCGACCGGCCAAGCGCCCATGCCCGCATCGGGGGCGGCTCCGGCGTTGATCACGGCGTTCGAGTAAATACGATTGAAGCCGTGGGGAGAAGGGGATCGCGACGCGTGAATCGCCGGCTCCGAATGCCATTGCTTGTAGGCCCCCCCCGCGAGCCAACTCTCGACGTTCGCCCCGCCCATGGGCGGCGTCTGGCTGGTGCCGACAGTTGCGGCATCGTTCGTTCCGGATTCGGCGCCACTGCCGCTCGAATCGGCCGCCGCATCGGAGGCGCCCGCATCGTTCGACGACACGGGAGTGTACACTTCATCGTGGCCGCCCGGCGTCGGTGTGTGGGCCGCGTCCGACCCGGCGGCGGCATGGCAACCCACGCAAATCGTCAGCGGAGTGCCCGTCGTGCCGAGTCCGTCCGCGACGACGCCGTTCGCGTCGTGCGGCGCCGCCGTGCTCGTAACGGGAACGCGCTCGTACCAGTACCAGTTCGCCCCCGCCGCGCTGTCGGCCTGAGTCTTCAAGTACACCGCGTAACCCACGGGAGTCGTATCGGTCGGCGCGTTGTAGAGCTCCTTGACGGCGGCCGCGCCAGTTGGCCACGGGCTCGTCCCGCCGGCCGCCGAGCTGATGACCTGATTGGAGTAGATGCGGTTGAAGCCGTGGGGGGAAGGCGATCGCGACGCGTGAATCGCCGGCTCGGCGGCCCATTGTTTGTACCAGCCCGCGGCGAGCCAAGCCTCGACGGCGGCCCCTCCCGTCGGGGGACTCTGGGCGGTCCCCGCCAGCGCCAAGCTGCCGTCGCTCCCCGGCACCGTGCTGTCCGGACTCGTGCCGGCTTCGACCGTCGAGTCGGCCACCGAGGAGCCCCCGGCGCCTCCGTCATTGGACCCCGGTCCATTTCCTCCGTTGTTTGGGTTTGCAGCGCTATCGTCGTTCGAGCAAGCGGAAGCGAGAAGACCAAAGCCCATCAGGGCGAACAAGCAAGCGCGACTCGAAACCATCTTCGTTTCCTCCGGGCAAGGGTCGTCGGCATGCCGCCCCTCGATGGGAAGCCCAGCCGTGCCCCACGTACGCGGCCGACCTCACCCGGTTACGAAAAAAAGTGATGGCACTCGGTCCGGCGCTGAGACCGGTTCGGGCCGCCGAGATGTCGCCGGGTCAGAACGCGATGTCCAAGTGGTAGCTTTGGACCGATTTCGTCCGCGAAGTAACTTGCACGCAGATGTTCGCGTTTCCCCCCTGGATCGAGACGTTGGCCTTCGTCACCGACTGAAGCGCAAACACACAAGTCGCGCCCGTCGCAACTCCGAGACTCATCGTCGCGTCGCCGGACGCGACGAGGCCGATCGAATGAGTTCCGGGGCCCAGGACCGCGGAATACCAATCGACGTCGGCGGCGGACGAAAGCGTGCCGCAGACCGGTGTCGTGATGTGGCTGGCGGTGGCCCAGGAGTTGTTCGGCTCCGTCTCGGTGGCGGGACACGAACTGCTGGCTCCCTGCGCGCCCGCTTCGGGCTTCGAGCCAGCGTCCACGCCGGGCGGAGGAGCGGTGGGCGGAGGCGCAGCGTCCGGTTTGGCGCTGGCGTCCGGTCCGGGGCCGGCGTCCGGCGGCGTCGCGGCGTCTTTTGCCGGAGCAGCCTCCGGTTTCGCCGCGGCCTCGGGCACCGGTTCGGGGCCGGCTTCCAGCCTCACCGCGGCGTCGCCCGGCGGTTGAGGCGCAGCGTCGGATCTCGCCGCGGCGTCGAGGGCAGAAGCGTCTGCCGCCGGAGGCGAGCCGAGGGTGTACCCACCGTGGGAAGCGACTTGAGCGGATATCCACGATGACACGAGGTCGACGCGCGCCAATACCTGCATGACCCCGGGGCTGGCTCCCGAATTGACCGCAAGAATCGTGTGCGTGCCGCCGAGAAACACCGGCCCTCCGGAGTCGCCTGGCTGAATGACGTCGTTCGACGAATAGTCGTAGGGGTACGAAGGAGTGCTCCCGAGCGTGACGGAAGCTTCATAGAGCGTCGTGGTCACCTGGAAGTCGGGGGCACTCGTGCCGATGTCTCGGCCGACGTTGATCGCTTTCGTTCCGCTTGGACTTCCCTGCGCGGCGATCGACGGATACGCGCTCGCAAGGGCGATCGGCGTCGGCAGGAAGACGAGCCCGACGTCGTGGTAGTGCGGATTCACGGTATCGGAATCGAGGACCGGCCAATCGTAAACGGCGGCGCTCGTCGACGACCGATAGGCGGTCCCGACGTGAACATCCCATAGATGATGTCCGACCACACAATGCCCGGCCGTCAGGACGACCTGCGGCGCGATGAGCGTCCCCGAGCAAGCCCAGTACATCGCGGGCGACGAATCGATGTTCAGATAAGCGGCCTCCGGGTACGCGGTGGCGGCCACGCCCCCCACGATGGGCTCCATGTCGACCGCGACCTCTTCGCCGGTCCCGTTCTCGACGGTACACGCCGCAAGTCCCAACCCGAGGAGACCCACGAGTCGTATCGTTCGATGAGGATGCAAGGTCACTGGTCGGTTCCTTCCGCAGATCGTTTCGCGTGACCCAGGCGATGGGTCTCACCGGGAAGAACGGCGTCGGAGCCCAGTGCTTGAGCCGATTGAACCTTGGACCGGGGGGTTGCGCGCATCACCGTGCGGTGCAAAACCCCCGGGCGGATGTCCTCGTCGGACGCAACGTGGGTCGAGGGAATCGACCTCGCTTTCGCCGACCGGCGACTCGGCCGGGCGCACGTCGACCGGCTGCTGCGCGACGCTCGAGCCTATACCGACCCGCCGCGTCTCGATGGCGCCGGTCGCGTCGTTGCGACGTTCGAGGGCGACGGGTCCGGCGTGAGCGTGCGGCTACGCGTGGACTTGCGTACGAACGCTCTGGAGATCGCGTGCGCGTGCACGCGGGGCCGGCCGACGACTTGCGATCACGTCCTGCGAATTCTCGTTGACCTAGCTGTGCACCCGGGCCTTCGCGCCGCAATTGCCGCCGGCAAGCCTTCGAGCGAGCGGATCGCCGAGCTCCCCGCCCTGCGGAGGGAAGCTTGCTCGGAGAGATCGCTCGACGAGGGGCTCGCTCGATGGCTCCCGTCTGCCGCCGCGAAGGCGGAACTCGAGGTCGATGTCGAAGTGGTTCGTTACACGGGCGTGCCGTCCGCGGACGCGCGTCCCGCCGTTCTCTTGAGGTACCGGTGCCCTCCGTCGCCGCACGTCATGAAGCCGAAGGACGTGATCGCGGCGAGCCTCGGGCCGCGCGACCGACGGTTCGTAGATCTCACTTCGCCGGGGCAATTGCAGCGCGACGCGCTGGTGGCAACGCGGGCCTCCGCCTCGCTCCTCATCCATTTCTTGCGCGAAGATCTTCACGCCAAGACGGGCGGATTCAAGAGACCCCTTCGCTTCGGGAAAGACGCAGTCGCGCCGAGCGTCGAACGTGCCGGAGATGCGCTCGTCGTCCGCTGGAACACGGCCTCGGGACGAACCGTCTGCGACGCGTCGGACGCCCTCCTCTTCACGGGCCCTTTTCCGTATCTCTGGTCCGAAGCACACGGAAGCTTTCACCCGCTCTCGCCGGACGTCGACCTCGACGTCGCCTGGGGCTTCCATCTCGTCCCTTCTCTCGTCGTGACCGAGCGCGAGGCTGGGCGGGTCGGCCGCCTGCTCTTGGGACGCGGTCCGGCCTCCGGCGTTACGTTGCCGCCTCCGGAGGCATTCGGTCTCCCCCGGCTCGAGAGCCCTTCCTTCACCCTCCACCTCGCCGGATTGCCTCTCGAGCTTCGCGCGGAGCTCGAGGCCGTTTACTCCGCAGGAAGCGTCCGACTGCCGCGTAGGGAGGGCACGGCCGCAGACGGGCGGGACCTGGCCGCGGAGACGGCGGCGACGGCACTCGCCAAGCAGGCGGGGCTCGAAGAGGACGAAGAGGGCGCTCTTCGCGCCGGCGGAGAAGCGGCGGTCCGCTTTTGGCAACTCGGCATTGCGCTGGTCCGCGAAAGCAAGACTCCGCGCGTCGAGGTCCGTATCGACGCGTCGCTCGCGCACGTGAAGGTCGGGCCGCCCGCAGAGGTGCGGGTCGACGTCGGTGCGGCGTCGGGTTGGCTGGACACGCAAGTGCATTTCATGGCCGGGGCTTTGGCGGTCGAAATGAATGCGCTCCGTTCCGCCCTCGCGGCCCGGGCGCGCTGGGTTGCTTTGACCGACGGAACGCTCACGCGCATCACCGATGCCGTGGCCGACTTCCTCCACGACAGCGATGGCCTCCTCGACGACGGGGGTCGCGGCCGTCTCGCGCCTCACCACCTCGGACGCGTGGCTCGCTGGGTGGATCGTTACGGCGGGTCGATGGACGAGCCGGTCTCGCGCCTCCGCGGGCGGCTCCGCGCCCTGGCCGCGTCGCCCGAACCGTCGCTCCCCACAGGGCTCCGCGCGACGCTTCGCCCGTACCAGCGGGACGGATTGGCCTGGCTCCAGTTTCTTCGCGAACTCGGCGCTGGAGGGATTCTTGCGGACGACATGGGACTCGGCAAGACAGTCATGACTCTCGCCCTGCTCGCGCGATGGAAAGAGGACGAGGGTGCTCAGCCCGCGCTCGTCGTATGTCCCACCTCCGTCGTCGGCAACTGGGTGCGCGAGGCACGGCGCTTCACGCCCGAACTCGACGTCCTCCTCCTCGACGGCGCGTCGCGCGACCTCGAAGCCATCGCCGCGCACGACCTCGTCGTGACCAGTTACGGGCTCGTGCGCCGGGACATCGAGCGCCTCGCTTCGAAACGTTTTCGCTGCGCCGTGCTCGACGAGGCCCAGAACGTCAAGAACCCGGAATCCGCGACATCGCGCGCCGTACGTCGTTTGGACGCCGGGCTACGCCTCGCCCTGTCGGGGACGCCGGTGGAGAACCGGCTGGGCGAGCTCTGGTCGCTCATGACTTTCGCCAACCCGGGCCTCCTCGGCCCGGCGTCCGAGTTCGACGAGCGCTTCGCTCGGCCTATCGCGGCGCGCCCCGACGGCCCGTCGGCCGAGCATCTTCGCGCGGTCGTGCGGCCCTTCATCCTCCGACGCACGAAGGCCGAGGTCCTACCCGACCTGCCGCCGAAAACGGAAGTCGATCGCGCCTGCGTCTTCGGCGTGCAGCAGCGACGACTCTACGATGCCCTCGCGCTGACGCTGCGCCAGGCGGTAAAGAAGAACATCGAGAAGCGGGGCCTCGAACGGAGCCAGCTGAGCGTGCTGACGGCCATTCTCCGGCTCCGGCAAATGGCCTGCGATCCCCGGCTCGTCGATCCCGCCGTACCGGCCGCGGAGAGCGCCAAGCGCGCGTCCTTCCTCGATCTCGTGCGCGAGCTCGTTTCCGAGCAGCGGCGGGCGCTCGTGTTCTCGCAATTCGTCAAGCTGCTCATGCTCTGGCGCGAGGACCTCGATCGCGAGAAGATCGCGTACGAATACCTCGACGGCTCGAGCGCGAATCGCGCGGCGATCGTCGAGCGCTTCCAACACGGCGCCATGCCCCTTTTCTTGATCTCTCTCAAGGCGGGGGGGGCCGGGTTGAACCTCACCGCCGCCGACACGGTGATTCACTGCGATCCATGGTGGAATCCGGCTGTCGAAGACCAGGCGACCGATCGCGCCCACCGCATCGGCCAGGAACGCGCGGTCACGGTCGTGCGCCTCGTGGCCGAGGGGACGATCGAGGACAAGATCGGGCTTCTCAAGGCGAAGAAACGCGAGCTTGCCGCGTCCGTGATCGGCGGCTCGGGCGCGCTCCGCGGACTCGACGAAGCCGACATCGGAGCGCTCCTCGGCGACGTCGAGGGCGGGACGGACCGAGACGAGGACCGCGATGACCTCGCGGAAGATCCCTCGGCTCCCGAGCCTGCGCGGGGCTTCCTAAGAGCGCGCGAAATCGACGAGCTACGGACGATCGTGCGATGGCTCGAGCAGACAGGGTTGCCGAGAAAGGAACTGGGCCGGCGGGTGGGGATGGCGCCCGCGCGGCTCGCCCTTCTTCTCATCGGTCACCGCGTCCCGATTCGTCCTATCGTGGCCGAGCGGATCCGCGCACTCGGCTCCGCGCGCGGGCACACCGCCTCGTAGAGTAGGCTGGACCACGTCTTGCACAACTCAGAGCCCGTGGGGAGGGTCCCCTCTTTCGAACTGCCTAATGCGTTGCGCCGTGCGTCCTGCCTCATCGCCGTGTGGGCCCTGGCGTGCGTCTCGTGCCGGCGGTCGAGCCCAACGGCACTCGTGGTCGGAATTCAGAGTGACCCCATGGGAGGCATGGTCTCTGCTCTTCATGTCGTCCTTCGGGTGGACGGATCGGTGGTCGACGACGAAATGGTCAAACCGCCGCGCGGCTCCAAAGTCGGCTTTCCCCAGCCCTGGGAAAAGAAGCTCGCCGACCCCCCGACGGATTCGTCCCGGGTGGACGTGGAAGTCGACGCCATCGGGGATCCTTCGGCCGCGCCCCTTTTCGAGCGCTTGTCGTCGACGCAGTTCGTTCGCGGTGAGACAAAGCTTCTACGGGTCCCGCTCGAGTCCCGCTGCATCGTCTATCCCCCCACACCGCGTGGAAATAGCAAAGTGCCCGGACCCCTCAGCGGGCCCAAATGCACAGCGCCGGCCACGTGCATCATGGGGATATGCCAGTTGCCCGCCGTCGCTCCCGTGTTTCTGGAGCCGTACGCCCCGAACTGGCCGAGCAACGCCCCCGATCGCTGCAAGCCCCGCGGAGGGGGCAACCCCGATCTCCAAGTGGGTACGGGGCAGTCCTACTATGTCCCTCTCGCCAAAGGCCAGGTGCTCCAGGCGGAGGCGGGTCCGCAAGGCGGTCACCACATCTGGATCGCGACGCGCATGAAGAACTTGAAGCAGGCCGGGTCCACGACCAGAATCGTCGGAGTTCAGCCGGAGACCGGTGCCACCATTCCGCCGACGACGCTCGCGTTTGCCTATTCGCCAGACGAAGGGGGGTACTGCAAATTGTTCGGCATCCGTTACCAGCTCGACAACGAGGGCATCGACTACAAGCCGTTTCTCGGAAAGCCGCTCGACGTGCTCGTGACCGTCACCGATCCCGCCGGGTCCACCGCGTCGGCCACCGCCCATGTCCAAATTGCGCCGACGCTGCTGAACCCATGAGAGGCCGGTCGACTGCAGTCGCGCTTGCAGGGACTTTGGCGGCGTTCCTCGTCGGGTGCTCCAGGGCTTCGTCGCCGCCCGAACCCGCGAAAACATGGCAACTCCTGGCGAGCGAGCTCCCCTCGGCCCTGCTTTCTGTGAGCGGACGGAGTCCGGCCGACGTGTACGCCGTCGGGGCCGACAAGGGACGCGGCCCGCTGGTCCTCCATTTCGACGGGAAAGGATGGGCCTCGCTCGCCACCGGCCAGCGCGGCGATCTCTGGTGGGTGCAAGCGCTTCCGAGCGGCCCGGCGCTCATGGCCGGGGGGGCGGGCATGGTGCTCCGCTTCGACGGAAAGCGCTTCGAGCGGATGAAGACGCCGGGCCTTGGCCGTCAAACGGTCTACGGCGTATGGGGCACCGATGGAGAGAACTTCTACGCGGTCGGCAGCGCGGCTGGGATAAACGGCTTCATCTGGCACCACCACGACGGCCGGTTCGAAGAAGAAGCGCTCCCGGTCGACATCCCGCGGATCCGCGACGGCGAGGTCCCCGGGTTCTTCAAAGTGTTCGGGAGCGGGCAAGACGTGTGGGTCGTCGGCGCCGGCGGAGCGGTCCTTCATCGCGTGGGGTCGGCGCCGTTCGCGGTCGTCCCCACGCCGACGAAAGACGCCCTGTTCACGGTGCACGGAGTGGGCGATCGCCTGATCGCCGTGGGCGGCTCGGGCAACGGTGTCCTGCTCGACGAACGAGGGGGTGTGTTCCACGATGCGTCGCCGCCCGCCGCCGCGCTCCTCCAGGGAGTGTTCGCGACGGCCCAGGGCGACTGGGCGAGCGGGGAGCGCGGCACCGTCTACGAACGCAAGCCAGGGGCGGGGGGCTTTGCCTCCGTCGACCACGGACTGATCCTCCCTGCGACTTCGTCGCTGCATTCCATTTTCGTCGATTCCGGGGGGGGCGTCTGGTCGGCAGGGGGCGACGTGCTCAGTCCGTCGCTCGATAAGGGGATGCTCGTGCACTACGGCGATCCGGTTCCGACCGTGGTGATCGAAGGCGACGAGGAGTCTGTGGACGCCGGGGGTCCGGCCCAGTGTCCGGCTTCGGCCGTCGCCGCCGGGAAGAACAAGTCGATCGCCCGGCGCTGGGACGAGCAAGCCCTCGAGGCGATTCGCCGCGACCTGCCGCGGCCGACCGTCCACGCGCGGAACTTGTTTCACGTTTCCGCGGCGATGTGGGATGCCTGGGCCGCGTTCGATCGACAGGCCGAGGGCGTTTTCGTGCGGGAGCGGCGGAGCGCCGAAGACGTCGAAAGCGCGCGGCGCGCCGCCATCAGCTACGCGGCCTACGACGTTCTCGTGCATCGCTATCGTCACGCCATCGGGGGCGACACGACCGTGGCGTGCCTGCGGGCCGTGATGAACGATCTCGGCTACGACCCGGACGACGCCCACGACTCGGGCCAGGACGCTGTCGGCTTTGGGAATCGCGTCGGGCATGCCGTGATCGAGGCGACTGCCGGCGACGGTTCGAACGAAGCCAACGACTACGCCCCGCCGTCCGCGTACGTCTCCCCGAATCCTCCCCTGGTTTACGACGGCCCGGGCGCACGTCTGCTCGCCCCGTCGCGATGGCAACCGCTCAATCTTTCGGTCGCCGCCACGCAGAACGGGATCGTCCAGGCCGCGGGGGTGCAGGGCTACATTGGCGCGCACTGGGGAGGGGTCAGGCCATTCGCCATGCGACGCCATGCGGCCGACGCTCCCTACTACGATCCGGGACCGGCCCCCGACGCCGGTCCCGCCATGAAAGGGTGGGTCGTCGAAGTCATCCGGAAGACCGCCGCCGTCGACACCGCGAGTGCGGCGACGATCGACATTTCGCCGGGCGCGTTGGGCCACAATTCGCTGGGTGCCAACGACGGCACGGGTTGGCCCGCGAACCCGGTCACGGGAAAGCCCTATGCGCCCGAGGTCGTCCCTCTGGCGGACTTCGCTCGCGTCATCGCCGAGTTCTGGGCGGACGGGCCGAAGTCCGAGACGCCTCCCGGGCACTGGAACACGTTGGCCAACGCGGTCGCCGACGCTTCGGGCTCGACCCGACGTCTCTTTGGACGGGGTCTCCCCCTCGATCCACTCGCGTGGGACGTGCACGTGTACCTCGCGCTGAACGGCGCGGAGCACGATGCGGCGATCGCCGCCTGGGAGATCAAGCGGCGGACGACCACGGTACGGCCGATCTCGCTCGTGCGCTGGATGGGGGGAAAGGGCCAATCTTCGGACCCCAACGGGCCTTCGTACGATCCAGACGGCCTTCCCCTCGTGCCGGGGCTCATCGAGGTGATTACAAAAGAAAGCAGCGCCCCGGGCGGACGTCACGCCCACCTCGCCTGTTTCGTCGGCCAGATCGCCGTTCGCGATTGGCTCGGCGAGCCTGGGGATCGGCTGGGAGGGGTTTCCGGCGTCGGATGGGTCCGCGCGGTCGAGTGGACGACCTACCAGAGGCGAACGTTCGTCACGCCGGCGTTTCCCGCCTTCATTTCAGGCCACAGCACATTCAGTCGGGCCGGGGCCGAGGTTCTCACGAGCTTGACGGGGAGCCCGTATTTTCCGGGCGGTCTCGGCGAGTACGTGGCTGCGAAGGACACGTTTCTGACGTTCGAGAAGGGACCGAGCGTCGAGGTTCGACTGCAGTGGGCCTCGTATTACGACGCGGCGGACCAGGCCGGACAGTCGCGCTTGTGGGGCGGTATCCACATCCCGCCGGACGACTTCGGGGGGCGGCGCGTCGGCCACGGCGTCGGCCTCGACGCCTTGGCCCTAGCCACCCGGTACTTCAACGGAACGGCCGGCCCGCGATGACAGAAACGGTCAGCGTTACGGCCTGCCCGGCCGGCGTCGCGCGCGGAGCATCCGCGTAACCGCGAACCCGAAGAAGAGAGCGAACGTGCTGAGACCCCCGGCGGCGCCCGCGTTCGAAGTGGGAGCGGCCGCGCACCCGCCGCTTCCGGCGTTCGGCGAGCCGGACGCTTCGCTCCCATTCGCGGGTTCAGGCCCGGACGACGAGCCCCCCGCGGTCCCGTTGGCCCCGCCGCCGCTGCTCGTGCTGTTGTAAATGCCGCCCGGGGTTCCCTGCCCCGAGGACGTCCCGCCGCCCGCACTTGCGGACGATGAGGGCCCGCCCGACGAAGACAACCCCGAGTCGAGGTAGCCGCATGCGCACACTTCGTTGACGCCTCGGGTCAGCGACCGGACGTTCGACAGCTCAGACTGATCGGCCGAGGCTTGGAGGACGAGGTCGGACTTCATCGCGGCGTGCGCGATGTCGCCTCGAATCCGCGTGATGCGAACATTCGGCGCCGTGATCCCGGCGAAGAGAGTCGCCAGGTCTTCCGTACGCACCTCCTCGGCTGTCTGCCCCGCGCCCGCTTCGGCACCCGCGTCGCCGCCGGATGCAGGGATGGGCAAGTAATCCAGACTCGGGTCCGACGGCGCGCCGCCGAATCCCCCGCCCGGATAGTACTGCCCGCCGCTGAGGACGACGTTCGTCACGATCTGCTGGTTGAGCGTGAGCGAGCTCTCGATCTCCCAGCCCCCGTTGTGCAGCGTCGCCTCGTTCTGCACACGGAGCGTCGTGTAGTTGCTCTGGCTCGTGCTGAAGTCCCAGACCAGGTCCTTGTCCTCGATGTGAAAGAACGGGTAGTTCTGCGGCTCGTAGCGCCCGTCGCTCACGACCCAGATCGTGATTCCCACGATCGCCCCCGTGCCCACCGCGGCCATCCGCAGCGGTAGCGACAGCGAAGCGCCGACCGATGTGACCCGCACCGGCCGCATCGCCTGCACGCCCATGTTGGGCAGGAGCTTCATCGCCAGGAAATCGAACCCCTCGGTCACGTACTCGGCGATGACCGGCGTCACGTCCGCCGGGATGACGTACCCGTTCTGCGCCAGCCATGCGTTGAGCGCGCTCGCGTCGGTGGAGTGAAGCTGCACGGTCGCGTAGGGGCCCACGTTCTCCATGTGCGACACGGTGACGGCCGGTGCTCCTACCGCACTCCCATTGCCGACGGATCCTCCTCCAGAACTGCCGGCAGTTGCGCCCGCCGCGAAGACACATGGCGCGCAGCTCGACGGCGGCGGGGTGATCTGCGTCTCGGTCAGAACGTCGACCGAGTCGAAGAGCACGTCGGCGCTGAGGCCCACGGTCACCGTTCCGTGGATCGGGAGCACCCACGCGAACGACGTGGGCGATCCCGAGTACCGAATCTGATCGTACAGCGTCGTCTGGGTCGTCGAAACCGACAGGAGCATC
>CAZVPE010000085.1:0-20642 GCA_964628155.1 uncultured Polyangiaceae bacterium
CGTCCTCGAGCCGATGGTGACCGACGCCCGACGGGCGCGGCTCCTCGACGTGATAGGCCCCCGGCTCTCTAGCGTCGCGGGCGTGTTCGACGCGCCTTACGATCCGCACAACGGCGCGGCGGTGGTACGTTCGTGTGAAGCCTTCGGCGTGCAGCGGCTGCATGTCCTCGAACGCAAGGGGACTCCGTTCGCCGTCGCCAGCGCGGTCGCGCGCGGCGCGGAGAAGTGGATCGACGTCGTCCGTCACGCGCACGCCCCGACACTTCTCGCGTGGGCCCGAGAAGAAGACCTCCCGCTCGTCGGAGCGCACCCGGAGGGAGAGCTCGTGCCAACCGACCTCGCGGCCCTGCCTAGGGTGGCGATCGTCTTGGGCAACGAGCGCGAGGGCATTCGAGACGTTCTCGCCCAGGCGTGTTCGGCTCGGGTACGGGTGCCGATGCGCGGGTTCGCCGAGAGCCTCAACGTGAGCGTGACCGGGGCCATCCTCCTCGATGCCGCGACCCACGGGCGCCCTGGAGACCTGGACGCGTCCGATCGGCGCCGCCTGTACGCCCGCGGTCTCTATCTGTCGGTGTCGCATGCGGAGGACGTTCTCGGCGCCCAATGAGGCCGGACGACGAACGCATTGCTACCTCTCGCCGCCCGACTTACCTTCGCCAGTCGAAATCGATGGCCGACGACCTCTACGCCGTCCTCGGCGTTCCCCGGAACGCGGAACCGAGCGCAATCAAGAAGGCGTACCGCAAGCTCGCGGGGCAGCTCCACCCGGACAAGAACCCGGGAAACAAGGGGGCCGAGACACGCTTCAAGGAAGTGAACCGCGCGTTCCAAGTGCTGAGCGACGCGAAACAGCGAAAGCTGTACGACGAATTCGGCGACGAGGGGCTGCGCGAAGGATTCGACGCGGAGCGAGTCCGCGCTTACCGCGACTGGGCCTCGCGACAGCAGCGGGGCGGGGCGACGCACGACCCCGGCGGCGGAGCCCAAGCATTCGATCTCGAGGACGTCCTCGGCGGGTCGGGCGGCGGGGCTTTCGGCGACTTGTTCGGCGATCTGATCGGCCGCACCCGCCGAGCGCGAGGGCCGGCCAAGGGACCCGACCTCGAGAGCGAGATCACCATCGACTTCGCTTCGGCAGTGCGCGGCGCAACCCTCGAGCTCAGACCCCAGGGTGCCGCCGGTGCGCCGGTCACCGTGCGCATCCCGGCTGGCGCTTCCGAAGGCAGCCGCGTGCGCATCTCGGGCCAGGGCGGGCCATCGCCGACGGGCGGCCCGCGCGGCGACCTGGTCCTGACCATCCACGTGACGCCCGACCCCCACTTCCGGCGTGAGGGCGACGACCTTCACCTCGACCTCCCGGTCACGATCGCGGAGGCCTATCACGGCGCCAAAGCGACCGTCCCCACCATCGACGGCTCCGTAACGATGAAGATCCCGGCCCGGACTCAGAGCGGCAACGTCGTCCGTCTGCGGGGCAAGGGGGTTGCGAAGAAGGGATCACCGATCGGCGATCTCTATGTGCACTTTCTCGTTCAGATCCCGAAAGAGGGAGGGGCCGAAGTGGCGACGCTCGTCGACGCGATCGCGAAGTTCCAGACCGAAGACCCGCGAGCCGACATCCATCTCTAGCTCGTCGTTCGCAAAGTGGGGGGGCAACCGCCAGGGACGCCAGGGTCAGAGAGATGGTGGGGCCTTCGACCCCTGGCTTCCTGGCGGTCCCTCCTTCTTCATCGTGTGCCGCAGGAGAGCCTGCGCTATCGGCGCCGAGTCTTCTTTTTCGGCATTCCCCTCGTCGGTTTTCCCCCTTTTCGTGGGGTCATCTCGCGTTTGCTCCCCTTGGCGTTCTTGGCCGTCCTCGGGATTTCTTTGCGAGTCGGCCCCTTCGGACGCCCCTCTTCGGCCGCCGCGCCTGCCCCCGCACCGGCGCGCCGCGCGTATACCGTGCGGCGAAGGATGGCCACGTCGATGATCTCGACGAGCAGCCGATCGCCGAGGGCGATGACTTCGCCCGAGCGGGCGGCGACGACGCGGAGGGTGTCGTCGTCGATCTCCCACCGATCCGCCCCGAGATCCTCGAGACGCACGAGCACGTCGACGAACGGCGCGTCGAGTTGCACGAATAGGCCGGATCCGACGACCGCGGTGACCGTCCCCTCGAACCGCGCTCCGATTCGGTTCTTCATCATGTACGCCCGGTAGAGATCGACGATGGCGCGCTCGACCTCCATCGCCCGCCGCTCGGTGATGCTCGAAGCGAGGGCGGCATCCGCGAGGGCGGTCGGTCCGTCCGGCGTCGTGCGCTCGCTCAGCTTGCGACGGGGGTCGCGCCCCGCGAGCACTTCGTGCGCGATTCGATGGACGATCAAGTCCGGATAGCGGCGAATCGGCGATGTGAAGTGGAGGTACGCCTTGGACGCCAGACCGAAATGTCCGATGTTCGTGACGTCGTAGACTGCCTGCTTCATCGACCGAAGGAGCAGCGAATTGAGCACGCGCGCCAGTGGGTGATCGGCGAACGACGCGAGAAGTCCTCCGAGCTTCTTCGGATCCCGAGTGTCCTCCATGTCGAAAACGATTCCGAGCGCGTCGCACATCGCGGCGAACCGATCCAACTTCTGCTCGTCGGGCGGCGCGTGAACTCGGTAAATGGTCGGTAGGCCGCGCTCTTCGCACCAGCGGGCAACCGTTTCGTTCGCCAGGAGCATCAGCTCTTCGATCAGCTGATACGCGCGCTTTACCCCGGGGTCGTCGGTGCGCCGCGTGACGTCGACCGGTTCGCGGGTCTCTTCGTGCAGAATGACTTTTGCTTCCGGGAGCTCGAAATCGAGGGCGCCACGCTTCAAGCGCTTCGCCCGAAGGATGCGCGAAAGCTCGTAGGCGAGCCGCAGTCCGTCGACCAGTTCCTCTGCGGCCTCCTCTCGCTTCGCCTCACCGCTCAAGCCGAGAGCGCGCGCGACGCCGCCATACGTGAGCTTCGCGTACGAGCGCATCACGCCGCGAACGAGCCGGCTCTTTCTCACCTCGCCCGAAGCGTCGATCTCCGCTTCGACGCAGAGGCACAACCGGTCCACGCCCGGCAGCAGCGAGCAGAGGTTCGAAGAGAGCGCGCGCGGAAGCATTGGAATCGCGCGGTCGGGAAGGTACAGGCTGCAGCCGCGGGCTTTCGCTTCCTCGTCGAGCTTGCTGCCAGGCGTGACGTACGTACTGACGTCCGCGATGGCGATCCACACTCGATAGCCGCCGTCCTCGGTGCGCTCGACCCAGACGGCGTCGTCGTGGTCGCGCGCGTCCTCCGGGTCGATCGTCGGCAGCGGAAGGTGGCGCAAGTCCTCCCGGCCGGCGGTCATCGCTTCCGGAACTTCGTCGCCGAACGCCTCCGCCTCGCGAAGCGCTCCTTCGGAATGGGTCTCCTGGACGCGTTCGAGGACGAGGATCTTGGCCGCTTCGACGCGGAGCTGACCGGGCCGGCCGAGGACCGTCTCGATGGCGCCCTCCGGATTCTCGTCGGGCGACTCGGGCCAGCGCGTGATCGCGACGACGACCGCGTCGCCGTCGCTCCCGCTGTTCCCTTCGCCGCCGGTCGCGTCGATTCGGCGCGACAAGACGATGGGCCCGCGCACGCGCGTGTCGTCGGGCTCGAGCCAGGCGCTCCTGCCCTTGCGCCGCAGCGTGCCCGCGACGCGCTTGATCCCGCGCTCGACGACCGCGACCACTTCGCCCTCGGCGCCCCGCGCGCCGCGCGCGCGGATGCGGACCCGTACGCGGTCGCCGTGCATCGCCCCCGCCATGGCGTCCGGCGGCACGAAGACGTCTTGCCCTGCCTCCCCCAGGCTGGCCACGAAGCCGAACCCGCGGGGGTGCACGGTGAGGAACCCTTCGCGTTCGCCGCCCCGCGCGGACGCCGTGCGCGTCGAGATCTTGAAGTGCTGACCGGGGCGCGCGGCGATCACGCCTTCGAAGCTCAGATCATCGAGCAATCGCTGCAATCCGAGGTAGTCGACGTCCGAGACGCTCAGTCGCCCGGCTATCTCACGGGCGTGCAGCGGTTTGGTTTCGGAGTCGAGAAGCTCGAGGATCTCCGTTCGAGTGGGGAGCCGAAGGGGCATCGCGGGCAGTCTTATCACTCATGCGCCGGATTCGCTGCGGCCGCTTGGTTTTCCGTGCGCGGCGCCTCGGAACCGACGAGCGCGGCGCGGGGAGCGATCTCATGTTCGCGGGCAGATCCCATCGCACGCGTGCGCTCGGTGGCCCGGCTTTCGCAGCCACCCGGGACGCCGATGACGAACTGCGCGCTCGAGCCCAGCTGGACGATCCCGAGCCCTGGCGAAACCATCGCGGGCAAATATGTCATCGACGGTCTCTGCGGAAGAGGCGGCCTCGCCGTGGTGCTCTCTGCAATGCACGCCGGACTCGGTCAGCGGGTCGCGGTCAAGATGCTGCTCCCGGAGTGGAGCGGCGACGACGAAGTGGTCCGGCGCTTCGTGCGCGAAGGGCGCGCCGTTACGCGGATCAAAAGCGAGCACGTCGTGCGGGTGTTCGACGTGGGAACGCTCGAGACCGGAGCGCCGTATCTGGTGCTCGAGTACCTCGAAGGGCACGACCTCGACGAGGTTCTCTCGATGTGGGGACCGCTGCCGATCCCAACGGCGATCGACTGGGTGCTCCAAGCCGTCGAAGCCATTGCCGAGGCCCACGCGTACGGGATCGTCCACCGCGACCTGAAGCCGGCGAACCTCTTTCTCACGCAGCGTGCGGACGGGAGCGCTTGCATCAAAGTCCTCGACTTCGGCCTGTCGAAGGTCACCGACCCGGGCATGTGCGGCGCGAGCGCCAAGTTGACGCGCCCGACGGACGTCATGGGGTCGCCCCACTACATGGCCCCCGAGCAGCTGCGCGCCTCGAGCCAAGCGGACGCGCGGGCGGACCTCTGGGCACTCGGCGCCGTCTTGCACGAGCTTCTGACGAAGCAGCCCCCCTTCCAAGGGGAGACGATGCCCCAGATCTGCGCGACCGTGCTGACCCAGCCTCCGCCCCGGCTCTCGACGCTGCGCGAAAACGTGGCGCCCGAACTCGAGCGAGCGGTCCTGCGTTGCTTGCAGAAAGACCCGAACGAGCGTTTTGCCACGGCGGCCGAGCTGGCCCGGGCCCTTTCGCCGTTCGGTTCGGAAGTCGCCAGGAGATCGTGCGAGAGGATCGAGCGAGTCGTCGAGACCGGCGGGCGCGCGAGTGAGCTTACCCCGCTGCCGGCTGGCCCCTGCTCCGAGGCGCGGCCGTCGTGGCCAAGCGAGGCGAACATCCGCCCTCTTGCCTCGGCATCCCCCCGCATGATCTTCGGATCTGTCCTTATCCTCGCGGGGCTCGGTACGGGCGCTTTTCTCTGGATGTACGCGTCGGTCCACGCCGGTGACCCGCGGGGGACGCGCGTCGAAGCAAACACGCGGCAGCCGGTGCCACCGGCCACTCTCGCGACCCCCGGTCCGCCGCCGGTCGCGCCACACGCGCCGCCCCGGCTGGCCGCGAGCGTCGGCGGTCCGCCGCCTCCGCCCGATGTGGCCTTGGCGCCGCCCACGGTACTTCCGCCCGTTCAGACCAACGCACTGGCTGCCACGTCCCGTTCTGCCCCGACCTCACGCCCCGCTGCTCCGACGTCGCGCGCACCTGTCCTCCGGGGGCCCCGGCTCGGGCGCGCCGCGGTCGTGGCCGCGACGACGGCCGACGTCGTGAGTCAAAAGGCGGCCCCCGATCCGAGACCTACCGCAAAGCCCGCGAGTCCCAACGATGAGGCGCCCTCGGACGACGTGTTCGACGGTCGCAAGTGAGTCTTCATGCCCCGCTCAAGCCCGCTCCCCTGTCTCGTCGCAGCGTTTCTATTCGTCTCCAGCCCGGCGCTCGCCGGCGATCCCGCGGCGGCCGAAGCGCTCTTCCACGAAGCCAGGGAATTGATGACGCAAGGTCGGTATCGCGAGGCGTGCCCGAAGTTCGAAGAGAGCGAGCGCAATGACGCGGGTCTCGGCACGCAGTTCCACTTGGCGGATTGCTGGCAACATCTCGGGAGAACGGCGACGGCTTGGGCCTTGTTCCGCGAAGTGGAATCGGGGGCCCGCGCCCTCGGGCAGACGAGCCGCGAGCGCGTGGCGCGTGACCGAGCCGTGGCGCTCGAGCCCTTTCTCTCGAAGATCGTCGTCGCTCCGCACGAGGCCGCGGCGACGGCGGGCCTCGAGATCCGTCGGGACGGCGCGCCGGTCGGACGTGAGCAGTGGGACGTCCCCGTTCCGATCGACCCGGGGACGCATTCCGTCTCCGTCAGCGCTCCCCACAAGCAGCCCTGGCAAACGGACGTGGAGATTCTCTCCGAAGCCAGAGTGACGACAGTCGATGTTCCTCCGCTGGAGGACGTCGACCCCCCGCCGCCGGTCGCGCAAGCCCCGCAGCCCTCCGCGCCGCTCGCGCCGCCCCCGTCTCCGCCGCCCGCCAAGGGGGTGGCTTCGCCAATGCCGCCGGGTGCCGCCGAGACGGCGGTCATCGAAGACCCCGGCGGCGCGCAGAGGGCAATCGGGTGGACGCTGGTTGGCGCGGGGGTCGTCAGTCTCGCCGCAGGCGTGTATTTCGGCGCGCAATGGATCGACGACCGCAGCCTGATCGACGCGCCCTGCGTCGGAGCAGCCTGCGACCATCTGCGACAGGACGCGCAGACGCAAGGGACACGCGCCGAATGGCTGCTTGCCGGCGGGGGTGCGTCGTTTCTGGTGGGCGCGCTCGTGGTGGCGACCGCTCCTCGGGCGCGCGTGGTTCTCCGTGCGGCCAGCCTGCAGATCGCGCCGATTGTCGGCCGGGAAACCTGTGGGCTCGCCGTCCATGGAGCCTGGTGAGGGCTCAGGCGCTATGATGCGTCGCGGGCATGGCGCGTCGATACTGGCTCACCAAGAGCGAGCCCAATAAATACGCCTTCGACCGGCTGGTCGCCGACGGACGTACTACCTGGGACGGGGTCCGCAACTTCGAGGCTCGAAACAACCTCCGCGCCATGAAGAAGGGCGATCTCGTCCTCTACTATCATTCGAACGAGGGCAAAGCGGTGGTCGGAGTCGCTCGCGTCGCGCGCGAGGCGTATCCCGATCCCACCTCGGAGGACGATTGGAGCGCGGTGGACATCGAGCCCGTTCGCGCGCTCGCGAGGCCGGTCTCGCTCGACGAGCTCCGCAGCCATCCGGTGCTTGGCAAGATGATGATCTTCCGCCGTCCGCGGCTGTCGGTCGTCCCGGTCACTCCGGAGGAGTACGAGCTCGTGCTAGCGGTCTCCAAGAAGCCATGAAACGGCGAATCCCAGGAGCAGCAGCGTGAGCGAAGCATCGAGCCGAGCGACCGCGTCGTTTCTCGATCACACCCCGAATCCGCTCGCCTTCGGTACGAGCGGATTGAGGGGTCTCGTGAAAGACATCACGGACCTCGAGGCCTACGTCAACGTCAAAGGGGCGCTCGCCTACCTCGCGGGCAGCGGCGGCCTTCGCCCCGGAAGCGGGGTGGTCATCGCGGGCGATCTCCGCCCGAGCACCGATCGAATCATGGCGGCCTGCGCGCAGGCCATCGTCGATTCGGGTTGCTCCGTGGAGAACGCGGGGAAGATCCCCACGCCCGCGCTGGTCCTCCACGGTATCGCCACCGGACGGGCGGGCGTCATGGTCAGCGGCAGCCACATTCCGTTCGATCGCAACGGGATCAAGCTCAGCAAGAGCGCGGGCGAGATCTTGAAATCGGACGAACCGGGCATCGCCCGGGAAGTCGCGCGGGTGCGCTCCGAAGAATACGGGCGGTCCCTTTCCGAGTCGGCTTTCGACCCCTCGGGGATGCTCAAGCGCGCGCCGGCTCTGCCGCCGGTCGATTTGGCGGCCGAAGACCGCTACGTGCGTCGCTACCTCGAGAGCTTCGAGCCGAACGGCCTCGCCGGAATGCGCGTTCTCGTCTACGAGCACTCGGCCGTCGGCCGCGACGTCCTTGGGCGTATTCTCCGCGATCTCGGCGCCGAGGTAGTCCCGAGCGGCCGCGCTGAGACATTCATTCCGATCGACACGGAGAACGTCACCGACGAACTTCTCGATCGCCTGGAGGGGCTCGCTGCAGCCGGAATGAACGGCCGGCGGCTCGACGCGGTCGTGTCTACGGACGGCGACTCCGATCGGCCTCTCGTGGCGGCCATCTTGCCCGAGGGCGATCCCAGTCGCCGGCGAGTCCGCTTTCTGCCCGGCGATCTTCTCGGCATCGTCGTCGCCGACTACCTGCGCGCCGACGCGGTGGCAGTCCCCATCAGCGCCAACGACGCGGTCGACCGGCGCATGAGCGATCGTGGGGTGCTGCTGCGGAAGACGAAGATCGGATCGCCCTACGTCGTCGCGGCAATCGACGAGCTCGTCCGCGCGACTGCCCATCGACGCGTCGTCGGCTGGGAGGCAAACGGGGGATTTTTGGTCGGCACGGCGATGGCGCTCGGGTCGCACACGATCGCCGCGCTGCCGACGCGCGACGCGCTACTGCCGATCCTCGCGAACCTTTTCGCAGGCGCCGAGCAGCGCCTCTCCCTGGCGACGCTATGGAGCGCGCTCCCGAGACGCTACGGTCGCGCCGGGCTGATAGACGGCGTGCCGGTGCCGGTGAGCGGCGCCATCTTGGCGCAGTTCGTCGTTCCCGGGGACGCCATCGAGGTGGACATCGACGATCGAGGCGGAGTGACCGACCGAACCCGGTCGGGCGGTGTTCCTCTGCTCCTGCCGGAAGCGGTGGCCGAGCGCTGGCGGAAGCGCGGCGAGCTGCTCGCCCGCTTCTTCGCCCCGGAGTTCGGCTTCGACCGGATCGCGCGAATCAACGTGCTCGACGGGGTGCGCGTCTACTTCCAAAACGGCGACGTGGCGCAGGTCCGTCCGTCAGGAAATGCGCCTCAGCTGCGCATTTACGCCAATGCCGATTCGCAAGCACGCGCCGACCAAATCGTGGAATTCGGGCTGCGCGAGCCGGATGGTATCTTGCGCCGATTGGGAGCTGGCGTTTTCGTGAAGTGACGGGCGCTCGGATGTGTGAAACGCTCGCTCGCGTTCGAGCGTCCGGAAAGGGAAACCATGCGGAAACGGTTCCAAGCAGGGCTGGTTGTCGTGGCTTTTCTCTCGGCGGTCGGGTGCACCAAGCACTCTTCGGCAGTCGAGGTTTGCCACAAGCTCGAAGGGGCCGGCGTGGCCACGGGCTGCCATGGGATCCCCCCAACCGGCGTGGGCGCCGGAGCGGCGGAGACCGCTCAGTTCGAACTGACGGAGATGCCGGAGCACGAAGGGACGGTCTATCGCTTCGAAGACGGCGCCGCCTACGACAAGACGGCGGCCGCGCTCGACGCCGCGACGCGCACGGGCCCGCATCCGTTCGGATCACGCAAAGCACTCATCTTCGTTCAACTCAACTCGAACACGCCTTCCGACATTGCGGCCCACGTGAGGACGCTCGTGGAAGCGCTCTGACGGGTCTAGGGACAGCCCTTAGATCGCGGCAAAGCCGACGGGAGTCAAACCGTTCGGGCTCTACGAGCCCGTCATCTCTTCGCAGATCTTGCCCACGGCGCTCCCGAGCGTCGGGCCGTCGATCTTCAGCGCGCAGTAGTCGCCGCGCGAGAGCGCGTCGACGTAGTTGATCATCAGAGACGTGTTCCATTCGCGCGCGCCGTCGAAGCGTGCGCGGATAATACCTCGCTTGTCGATGAACCAAGTCTCCGGATAAAGGTGGGTTCCGTACTTGTTGCCGACCACTCGCGACTCGGGATCGAAAAGCACCCGGAACGGCGGCGCCTCGCGCAGCACGGTTTGAAGCGTCGGCCGAATGTCGTCGGGCCCGTCGTCGACCGACACCGCCAGAACGGCGACATCGGGCCGATCTCGCAGAATCTTCGTCAGCTCCGCGAGGTCGGGCATTTCCTCGAGGCAGGGCCCACACGTTTTCGACCAGAAGTTGAGCACCACGACCTTGCCGTGCAGGCTCTCGAGGGTCACGGTCGTGCCGGACATGTCTTTGAGCGCGAAGTCGGGCGCTCGGCGCTCGGCCGCCATGTAGTCCGGGTGCAGCAGGCAAGGCACCGTGCAGACCCGCCGGGCTTCGCCCTCTTTGCTAACGGCGACGAAGCCGTAAACGAAGAGCGACGCCACGATCACGAACGCGGTCTGGGCGAGGGTCGGGCCCATGCGGGGAGGAGGCGGAGGGGCCACGGGCGGCATCGACCCTCTTTCTAACGGCAAGGGCTGCTCCTGGCTAGCCAGTTGGGCCCCGCGGACGGTCCGCCGGGAGGGGCCGGGACGCGGAAAGACATGGTAAACCCGCGCAGATGTCCCCGGCGGAGCGACACGCCAAGCTCGTGCGAGAAATCGACGCGCATGATTACCGCTACTACGTGCTCGACGACCCGATCATCGGCGACGCCGACTTCGATCGCCTCATCCGCGAGCTCACGGCGCTCGAGACCGAGCATGCGGAACTGGCCACCGCTGATTCCCCGACGCAGCGGGTCGGGGGGCAAGCGCGCGCGAGCGCCGCGCACGTCAAGCACTCCGTGCGCATGCTCTCGCTCGACAACGCGTACTCCGACGAAGAGCTTCGCGACTTTCATGGTCGCGTGGTCGACGGTCTTCCGCACGGGCAAGTGCCCTTGTTTTGCGTCGAGCCGAAGCTCGACGGCGCGAGCGTCGAAATCGAGTACGACGGCGGGAGACTCGTGCAGGCGAGTACGCGCGGCGACGGCGAGACGGGCGAGGAAATCACCGCCAACGTCCGGACCATCCGGAGCTTGCCGCTTCGCATCGGCCACGAAGGCCGACTGACGCTTCGGGGCGAAGTCGTCATGTATCGGCGGGACCTCGACAAGCTCAATCGAGACCGCGAAGAGGCGGGGCTGGAACCGTTCGCGAACCCCCGCAACGCCGCCGCCGGGGCCGTGCGGATGATGGATCCGCGCGAAGTGGCGCGCCGGCCGCTCCGGGTGTTGGTCTACCAGGTCGTCGAGGGGTCGCGCCTGCATGCCTCGCAACACGAAAGCCTCGAATGGTTGGCCGCCCTGGGGCTCCCTACCCACCGCCGTCACGCGGTCGTCGACTGGGAAGGAGTGCGCGGCGCGATCGACGCGATCGAGCAGGCGCGTCAGAGCTATCCGTTCGAGACGGACGGAGCGGTCATCAAGGTCGACTCCTACCGCCAGCAGGAAATGTTGGGGATGACTTCCAAGTTTCCGAAGTGGGCGCTGGCCTTCAAGTTCGAAGCGGAGCGGGCGCGGACACGCGTCCGAGACATCCTGGTCCAGGTCGGGCGCACGGGCGTGCTGACGCCGGTCGCCGTCCTCGATCCCGTGGAGCTTGCGGGCACCACAGTCGGGCGCGCGTCGCTGCACAATGCAGACATGATCGAAGCGCTCGACGTCCGCGTCGGCGACTACGTATTCATCCAGAAGGCAGGCGAGGTGATCCCCCAAGTGATCGAAGTCGACGCGTCGACCGGAGCTCGCCCTCACCAGAAATTCCGAATGCCGACCCGGTGTCCCTCGTGCGGCACTCCGGTGGTGCGCGAGCTCCGAGACGCGGACAAGCCGGAGCTCGGGACCGAGTCTGCAACGCGGTGCCCGAACCGGGCGTGTCCCGAGCAGGTCAAGCAGCGGATCTTTTATTTCGCGCGCCGCTTTGCGATGGACATCGATCATCTCGGCACTGCCCTGGTGGAACAGCTCGTCGATCGCGGCGTCGTGAAAGACGTGGCCGATTTGTACGTGCTCCGCCCGGAGGAGCTCGCAGAGCTCGCGCGGATGGGCGAAAAGAGCACGCAAAACGTCGTCTCGTCGATCGAGCGTTCGAAGCATCGCACCCTCGATCGGCTCCTATGCGGGCTGGGTATCCCGCAAATTGGGCAGGTCGCGGCGCGCCAGCTCGCAGAGAAAGCTGGGACCCTCGAGCACATGCTGAACTGGACGGCCGCGCAAGCGCGCGATGAGGTGGGCTCCATTCGCGGGTTCGGGCCCAAGATGGTCGACAGCGTCGTCGCGTTCTTGGAAGACGCCGATCAGGTCGCCCTCATGCGCAAGCTCGTCCATCTTCAGGTCGGGCGCGCGCAACCCAGGGCGGAGGTCGCCGCCGAGGGGCCGCTCGTCGGCAAGAGTTTTTGCGTGACTGGCGTCCTCTCGAAGAAGCGTGAAGACGTCTCCGCCGACATCCGCGCAGCCGGCGGTGAGGTACACGACGGAGTGAAGAAGGACACGACCTATCTGGTCGCTGGCGAGAAGACCGGAAAGAGCAAGCTCGATCACGCCAAAAAGTTCGGAACGGTGGTCATCGGCGAGACCGATCTCTACGCGCTCATCGCCGGGGGGTGATCCTCGGGTGCCGTCAAGCTGCGATGGGCCGCCCCGGTTTGCGGACGAGGACTTTCTGCCACGCGTGCGCAAATGCGATGATCCGGGCGAGCGGACGGGGGACGACTCGGCCCGGCAGCCCGGCGCGGTCGAGCGCGTGGGAGACGAACCAAGTGTCGATTGGCAGGCGCTCGCAGTCGGCGACCATCGCGCGTAGCTCCCAGGGCGGGTTCGCCCACGGGAACCCCTCGCGGCGAAAGAGGTCGCCCAGCCACCGCCTGGCGTGCACGTCGCGCAGGCGCAGCGGATTCGGAGTCGAGAGGAACACGTGTCCGCCCGGGCGCACGACCCGCTTCATCTCGTCGATGAGCTTGCGCCGCTCGTCGACGGTCGGCAAAAACTCGAGCACCGAGACGCAGACGACCAAGTCGAACGCGTTCCCGTCGAAGGGCAACGCGGCGCCGGGGCGACCGCTCACAAAGGTGACGCGGCGCGGATCGAGTCCGTAGCCTTTGGCGCGAACCTGGGCAGCGCGCAGGCTGAGCGCGTCCGGGTCGAAGCCGACCACGACTTCGTGTGCGAGGACGGGCGAGAGCGCCATTGCGACCGTGCTCCCCCCGGTGGAACAGCCGACGTCGAGAATGCGCCGCGAGCGCGGGGCGAACGCCTCGAGGATGGGGCAGGTACCCGTGCGATGCGTCTCGACCCGCGAGAGCTCGCGTAGAAGGAAAGCGTTCGACGGGGTCGAGCGCTGGGCGAAGCCGACTTCCGCCCTCGCCGAGTGGATATCGCGCGCGCCGGCGCCCAACCGCACGAGGCGGCAGAACTCCGAAGCGTACGGTTCGGCCATCTCAGGCATAGGGCTCGGAGACCTGCACCTGCCGTACCCGGCGGCTCGACCAGTGCACGAACCGAGAGGCGTCCTCTTCCGAGTCGCCCATCCGTTCGATGGGGCGCTAGCCGAAGAGGTCTCGCAGCTTTCCCATGAAGGATTTGTGCTGCGGAAGGAAGTCCTCGCCCGTCTCCCGAGCCAGCTCCTCGAGCAACTGACGCTGCCGCGCTGTCAGCTTCGTAGGGACTTCGATCGTGATCTCGACGCGCTGCTCGCCACGCCCGAGGCCACCCTTGTGCGGAACGCCTTTGCCCTTGATGCGAAGGACCGCTCCGGGTTGCGTCCCAGGGGGAATCCGAAGTCTGCCGCGACCGTCGAGCGTCGGAACGTCGACGTCGCCCCCGAGAGCAGCATGCGTGAACGCGACCGGAACCGAGCAAACCACGTCGTCGCCGACACGCTTGAAGAATGGGTGCGGGCGCACGGCAATGGTGATCTCGAGGTCGCCGGGGGGCTTGTCGGGGCGCGGCTTGTTTCCCGCGCCGCTCGCGAGTTTCGCGGTGCCATGCTCGATGCCCGCCGGTATCGTCACGCGCAGCGTATCGGTCGACGTCACGAGGCCGCTGCCGCGACACCCCGAGCACGCATTTCGCACGTTGCGCCCCGTGCCGCGACAGTGAGAGCAAGTTCGCTCGACAGCGATCGGAAAGATCCCTTGTTGAAACCGAACGCGTCCGCGCCCGCTGCACGCACCGCACGCCTCCGGCACGGACCCGGCCGACGATCCCGTGCCGCGACACTCGCCGCACGCGACGATGCGCTCGTAGCGGATCTGTTTCTCGCAACCGAACGCGGCCTCTTCGAAAGACACTTCAATCTCTTGCTTGATGTCTCCCTTGTCCCCGCGCCCAACGCCGAAAACGCCGAGAAGATCGCCCAAAATCCCGTCGATCGCGATGTCGCCGATGTCGACGAAGCCGCCGGGGAACGGCCCGTTCGACCCGAACGGCGAACCCGGCTCTTCCGCCCGATGGCCGAGCCGGTCGTACATCGTCCGGCGGTTCGGGTCGAAAAGAACCTGATAGGCTAGGTTGATCTCCTTGAAGCGGTCGTGCGCCGTCGGGTCTTCCTGGTTGCGGTCGGGATGGTACTGGGCCGCAAGCTTCTTGAACGCGCTCTTGATTTCCTCGGGTGTGGCGTCGCGTCGGACTCCGAGGACCTCGTAGTGGTCCCGCTGCGGCATCTAGGCGCCTCCAGTAGCATACCCACGCTCGCTCCGCAGGCGGCCCGGGTCACATGAGCCGGAAAATGCCCTTGCTCGATGCGACTTGGAGGTGCACCGGCAGCCTCTCACTTTGGCTCGTCTTCCTCGTTGGGTGCAAGGGGGCTGTGTTCGACCCTCTGGATGCGGCGCCGAGCCCTCAGGCGAGCGCCGAGCCCGCACCGCTCGCGAACGTGTCCGCCACGGCGACGAACCTCCGGTCGGACGCGGGTCCGCCTCCCGAGCCGCTCCGGAGCGATCGGCCCCTCGCGACCGATGTGCCGCGTGAGGCCGCGCGAGAAAGTGGGTCGAAAGACGCGCCGCGCGACCCGAGAGAACTTTCGGGATACGTGCTCCACGCTGTCCTCCGCACGGGCGAGGGGGCGCCCCCGCCGAAGGGACCCGAGGTCAACTTATCTGCGATCGAGTCCGCCAGACGCAAGACCGAAGCACACATCACCATCGAGGCGTCGCAGACACGTGCCCGGTACGTCTTGTCGGGCGGCTTCGTCCTCCCGTCGGGAACCGAACTCCGCGCCCGCAACGACCGGTACGGGCACCTCGTCTTTTGGCCGGGGGAGAGCAGCTACCGCATCGCCGAGCCCGGGGCGCTGCGGGCGCTCTTGGGCGAGCGACGCCTCGACGTGGCGCCTCTTTCGCCCGCCAGCGTGATCGCCAGCGGCGAAGGCGCGCGCCGCCTGAACATTCGGACGCGCCGCGTCGAAATCTCGACGCGAGCGGCCAGGGCCGCCATCGAGCTCGCGTCGTTCCGAGAAGCGGGCGAAGGAGGCGTCTTGATATGCCGGATGCTTTTGGACTTGATGAATGCGCCTCCCTCGACCGCGGCGTGTTCGGGCGACGAGGTGCCGCTTCACGCAGAGCTTCGCTGGACGACGCAAGGGGCGCTCGCGTTCGACGTGGCGTCGATCGCCCGCAGGGCCGACTTGGGAGTTCAGGACGTCGCAACGCCTCCGCCGTCGACCAGCTTCGAACTGCGCCCGCTGCCGGTGCCTCCGGGTGAGACGATGGTGGCGAAGGCGGACCTCTCGGCGTTCCGGAGCGCGCCCCTCGACATCTCGCCGAGCTCGGCCCCCGACGCGCAATTGAAGCCCCCGGACGCGGGACTGCTCCTGGTCAACTCCAGCGATCAGCTGCGCGTCGCGTGGGTCGACGGTGTGGCGGTCGCCTGGGTTTCACCGGGCGGGCAAGAGCTTCTTTCCTCGCTCGTGCGCGGACGGTACGCGTTGCAATGGCGCACGTTCCTCGGGGACGCGTGGGAGGCTCCCCGCATGATTCCGGTGCCTGGCGCGAGCGACGTCGGCGGCCCGTAGGCCCGCGCGTTGTTCTCATTCGAGTCAGTTCCCCCAGCCTCCGCGCCGCGCCCCGGACTGTACGTAAGCGTAGACGGTCGCGAGGTCGAACGGTTCGACGGCGCATCCCTCGTGCTCGACCCGCCCCGTCCCATCGGTCGTGATGCCGAACGATCCCGTGCTCACGATCTCCGCGCCCACGACGGCCACGAGCTCACCGCCGTGCTGGCACACGATCATGTTTCCAGTCTCCGAACCGACGGCCACGACCGGAACGACGAAGCCTTCGTGCATCGCGATGCCGGCAAACTCGGGCGGCGCACCGGGCACCCGGGTCAGTCGCGGAGGCGGCGCGACGCGCAGCGCGACCGTCGCCGGAACGAAGCGAAGGGCGCCGCCGACGCGCAGAAGCAAGCCGCCCTGCCTCTCCAGGGGCGTCACGCAGCGCGCCGCCGCACGAGCCTGGCCTCGAGAACCTGAAACAAGATCTTGCAGGCGTCGAAGCTCGACATGTGGCTCTGCTCGATGATTTCGCGAATCGTTCGCTCGCCGTCCACCATGTTGAGCAGCCGCTGCTCGGCGGTGGCCAGCCGGTAGACGTCGATCGACTCCACGGCTGCCGGATCCTGCTGGAGCACGGACTCGAAGCTACCGAGGCCCGACTCGACGAGCCGCCATTCGTCGACTCTCCGGAACCCCTCCATGACGACCGAGGCGACCGGAAGTCCGAGTCTCGCGCTCCGGGCGAGGGGCGGGGGATGCTCGCGGCGAAAGTCGAAGCGACCGGCAGGCCAGCGCAAGACCTCGTAGACGAGCTCGTTCGATTGGCGCGCTAGGGCCTCGAGGAGCTGATCGCGCGTGACGCGCCCGGCGTCGACCAGCAAGTCGCCGAGCAGCCTGCGTGCGGTGCTTCGATTGTCCGTGTCGGGAGGCTGCGACTCTCGAAGGATCCGATCGATGTCGTCGCTGGTCACGAGACCGCGCTCGACGAAATAGCGGCCGAGGCGGAATTCACGCCCAGCGCCACGCGCCTGTACGAGATCGATGAGCCCCTCGCGCAGGCAGATGGTGATTTCGGTCTTGCCGTCGCCGACGACCATGACCCCCGTCTTGCTCTCGACCTGAAGAAGTTGCAGGGCGGCTCCGATTGGAATGATGGAGAGGTCGCCCGAGAGCGCGGGCAGGGGCGGTCCGGCGTCGGCGAGGTTCTCCGGGGCCTCCAACGACGTGTCGGTGATCTCCTCGGCAGCTTCGCCGCCCCTGCGCCGCCATTTCTCCGAGCGCCGCATCGCGTTCTCGACGACGGCGATCAGCGCCTGCGCGTCGAAGGGCTTCGCGATGGCGTCGATGGCGCCCGTCTGCAGGACCAAGTGTTCGGCGATGCGGTCCGGCCTGGCACTCATCAGGACGACGGGCGTTTCACGGAGTATCTCGCTCTGCCGAAGCGCCCGGCAGAGCTGCAGCCCGTTCATCTTGGGCATCATGAAGTCGACGAGCACGAGGTCGATCTTCGTCGCGCCGCCTCCGTTCGACGATTGTGCGGCCTCGGTCAACGTGTCGATGGCCGCCTGGCCGTCGGCCGCCTGAAGCGCCTCGAAGCCGTGCCGCTGAAGGACCCCGCTCACCACCTTGCGGATGGTCGGGCTGTCGTCGACGACGAGGACCCGGGTGGTCATGAGCGCCCAACCACCACAATAGCACTTCGTCTGCACCGAAGAGCCATAAGCCTGTAGGTTCTCTCTTCCGGTGGATACGCTCATCCGCGGCGGCACGGTGGTCACCTGTGACCACAAGGGCGGCGTCGCGACCACAGACGTGCTAGTTCGCCAAGCGCGCATCGCCGCGCTCGGCGATGGGGTCACCACCGGCCTCGCCCGCGTGATCGATGCACGCGGATGCGCGGTCGTCCCGGGCTTCGTGCAGGCGCACGTGCACCTCTGTCAGACGCTCATGCGCGGGATGGCGGACGACCTCGCCCTCCTCGACTGGCTGCGCAATCGAATTTGGCCACTCGAAGCCGCGCACGACGAGCGGACGCTGGCGGCCAGCGCGGAGCTCGGGCTCGTGGAAGCGATGCTCGGCGGCACGACCACGCTTCTCGACATGGGTACGGTGCACGGGCACGACGCGGTGATGGACGCCTGCGTGCGAGCGGGGGTTCGGGCCATCTCGGGAAAGGCGATGATGGACCGTGGAGACGGCGTCCCGGCCGGGCTCCGGGAGTCGACGCGTGCAAGCCTGGACGAGAGCGAACGTTTGGCCCGTCAATGGCGCGGCGCCGGGGACGGTCGCGTCGGGTACGCATGGGCACCCCGCTTCGTTCTCTCGTGCAGCGAAGGGCTCGTGCGGGGGGCGGTCGAGCGAGCGCGAGAAGCCTCCGAGCTTTTGCATACGCACGCGGCCGAGCACCCGGCAGAACGAGAAGCCGTTCGAAATGCACTGGGAGACGACGACGTCGCGGTCCTGCGCGCGTGGGGGGTCGCCGGTCCCCGCGCGATTCTCGCCCACGGCGTTCAACTGCGGCTGGCCGAGGCCCGTTCGATCGCGCGCGATCGAACGCGGGTCGTCCACTGTCCGAGCGCGAACCTGAAGCTCGGGTCCGGCATCGCCCGGCTCGCCGAGCTCGATCGATTGGGCGTTCCGCTCGCGCTCGGCGCGGACGGCGCCCCCTGCAACAACAACCTCGACGTGTGGATGGAGATGCGTCACGCGACGCTCCTCGCGAAGGTGCGTGCCGCGCCGACTTCCTTTTCCGCGAAGCGCACCCTTCGCCTCGCCACCATCGACGGCGCCCGCGCGCTCGGGCTCGACTCCGAAATCGGTTCGATCGAGGTGGGCAAACGCGCGGACATCGCGATCGTGCGAATCGATGGCGCTCACGCCGAACCGGGGGAGGACGTCTATTCGCGGCTCGTCTACGCGTGCGGTGCTCGCGATGTCGTACACGTCCTCATCGACGGCGAATTCGTCGTCAAGGACCGCGAGCACACGCGTTTCGACGTCGAGCGAGTCAAGGCCCGCGCGCGCGCTCAGGCGCGGCGACTCGTCTTGCGGGCCGGGTAGACCCGGCGCGCGACTCGAGAGTGGGGCCGGTGGGGAGGGTTGCGAACCCTCACCCGCCCATTCTCCGGTTTCCGCGACCTCTCCGGCCCTGCGGTTTCTCCTACTCGAGCGGGCGCTCTTCGGCTTCTTCGATTTGGGCGAGGGCGACCGCGAGAGCGTCTTTCGCGCGCTCCAGCGACTGCCGGTCCGCTTGCCATTTCGAGTGGGCCTTGTCGGCTCGCGCCGATTGTCCCACGAGCTGCTGGCGGACTTCGTCCAGTTCTTTTCGAGCGTTTCCGAGGTCCGACTCGAGCGCCGCCGTCCGCGACTCGGCCGCGGCCAATTTGCTCTCGAGCGCCTCGGTGGCCTTTGTCAGAAGGGCGCTCTCTTCCCGCGCCCCGAGCAGACCCTCTACGGCCCGAGCTGCCTTGTCGTTGGCCTCGGCAACCTCGCGCGCGGCATTCGCCTGCAGCGCCGTCAGCTCGTCGATGGCCGCTTGTTCGCGCCGTCCCGCCTCGGTCCGAACGCGGGTGAGCTCGAGCTCCCATTCCTCGCGCGCGGCCCCGACCTGCGCGTCGTTGTCCCGCTTGACGCGCTCGACGTCCGCCCGCCGGCGTTCTTCGGCCTGGTCGAGTGCGCGCGCGTGCTCGGCCCGCTCGTTGGCGAGCGTCTGATCGACCTCGGCGCGCATCGCCGCGAAGCTCTCCTCGGCTGCCAGCAGCTCCCCGGCGTGCCGATCTCGCTGCTCCGATAGCAGCCGCTCCTTCACTTCGCCGTCCGTACGGAGCTTCTCCAGGCGGTTGCGGAAGTCGTCGCTCGCCTTCTTGGCGAGGTCCCGATCGGCTGCGAGCGACTCGTTCTTCTCTCTCGTCTCCTCGAGCTCGCGCTCCAGCGCGATGAGCCGGTCGTCCAGCTCCGAGTGGGTGCGCTCGGCGGCGAGCGAACGGTCTTGCGCCTCGACGATCTGTCGGTCTTTTTTCGCCAGCTGCTCTTTTAGGCCGAGGATTTCCTTGTCCTTCTTGTTGAGCGCTTCGCGGAGATCGAGAAACTCCCGGCTCGAGATCGACGCACCTCGGGTGTTCGCGATCTTTGCCTTGAGCTCGTCGATTTCTCGCCCGCGCCGCTCGGACTCTTCGGCCTCGACGCGAAGGCGCTCGATTTCTCCACGTGCGCTCTCGAACGCGCGCTCGATCTCGTCGAAGCGGTCTTTCACGCGCGAAAGCTCGTCGCGCACTCTCTCGTGCTCCGCGGGATCCACCCCCGTCGGGACGGCGCTCGGGCGCATGCTCGGATGACGGGCGACCTGGGCCATCACCGGCCCCGGCTCCATGCTGAGCGCGCCGTTGCGTGGCGTATGGGGGGCCGCGGGCGACTCCAGCCCCGTCAGTCGCCCGAACGCCGATTCCGCGAACGCGTCGACGTCGGCGTCGACCGCCTCGATTCGGCGTGACGACGACTCCGCCATCTCTGCCAGGAAATCCCCGTTGTCGTCGGCGACGTAGTCCCCGCCGATTTCAATCTCGTCGTCGATGACGATCGCCCCGTCGGAATCGTGCGCCACGGGCGAGAGCGGGACGAACGTTTGAATGTGCTCCAAGAGCTCGCCGAACGCGATGGGCTTGTGCACGTAATCTTCGGCGCGCGTGCGGAGCTTCTTGTGCTGCTCGAAGGTCTCGTCGCTCGACTCCGTCGACATGATGATGAGCGGCACGTCTTTGAGGTTCGGGTCCTTCTTCAACTTGTTGCAGACCGAGAACCCGTTCATCCTCGGGAGCTCGATCGCCAGCAGGATGAGATCGGGCCTGTCCGCGGAGGCCTGCTGGAGGCCCAAATTGCCGT
>CAZVPE010000086.1:0-20511 GCA_964628155.1 uncultured Polyangiaceae bacterium
AACATCGGCGCCGCGGCCAGCGCGCAAGACGTGCCGGGGGGCAACGACGTCGCCATCCAGCTGGCGCAGCTCGCGACGCAACCTCTCAACGGCGGCGGTTCTCCGTCGTCGCAGTTCGCGTCGCTGGCGTCCCAGCTCGGGAGCGCAAAGTCGGCGGCAGACACGGACGCTGCGACACGCGCCGACATGATGACTCAGGCCGAGAACCTGAACAGCAGCGCCAGCGGCGTGTCGCTCAACGAAGAGATGGTCAACCTGACCCGGTTCCAACAGGCCTTCCAGGCCTCCACGCAGGTGCTGCAGACAACCGACAGTCTCCTCAGCCAATTCATGACGGCGATGTCAACGGCGTGACGAAGGGCGTTTGCGAATGCGTATCACCGAGGCAATCAACCTAAACAACGTGCTGCTCTCCGAGTCTCGCGCGTCGCAGCAATTGGCTACGCTCACGCAACAGGCCTCCTCGGGGCTGCGCGTGTCCCAGCCGTCGGACGATCCTGCGGCATACGCGTCCATCGTCCAACGCAACGCGGGGATCGCCGGCGTGAAAGCCCGTCAAACCGCCGCCACCACCGCGGGCGCCGACCTGGATCTGGCGGGCAGCATTCTGGACCAGGCGACCACGTTGATTCAAAAGGCGCAGGCCGTCGCCGTCGAACAAGCGAGCGCCACGCAGACCCCCGCGTCCCGATCCAACGCGGCAGACGAGATCGACGCTCTGAATCAGCAGCTCCTCGCGCTGGCGAACAGCCAAGGCAGCGGCGGGTCCTATCTGTTCGGCGGCACCAAGACCAATACTCCGCCCTTCGATTCGCAGGGCAACTTCCTCGGAAACGACGGCACGAGCCACGTCGAAGTGGCCACCGGAGTGCTGGCGGCATCGAACGCCAGCGGGGCCCAAGCGTTCACCGCGGCCGGTGGGCGAAACGTTTTCGCCGATCTGCAGGCGCTCTCCGCGGCGCTGAACAGCAACAGCCCGACCGGGATCCAGGCAACGATCAGCAACCTCAATGCGTCCCAGCAACAGGTCATTGCCGCGCAGGTAGATACGAACGAGCGCGCCGATCGCCTGCACTCGGCGACCACGGCGATGGATTCGGTGCTCACCCAAATGCAAGTCGCCCTCGCACCGGTGCAAGACGCCGACGCGGCGACCACGCTTTCGAACCTCGCCTCGACCCAGGACGCCTACCAAACGGCGATCCAGGTCAACAAGCAGATCCTGTCCCTGTCGTTGGCCCGGAGCGGGTAAAGGAAGGCACGCCGCATGCTTATACTGCAAAGAAGAGTGGGGCAGCGAATTGTCGTCAGCGGCGGAATCGAAATCACGGTGACTTCGGTTTCGAAACGAGGGGTGCGACTCGCGGTGAGTGCACCTCCCGGCGTGACGGTTCTGCGCGGAGAAGTCTACGACGACGTGGCCCAGGCCAATGCCCGGGCTGCAGACTTCGAAGGCACGGAGCTCGACGACGGTTCAATCGCCTCACAAGGAGAGCAAGATGCGCGTAGCAGGTACTAGGTTTGGGGAGATCGAGCTCGACGACGCAAAAGCGATCGTTTTTCCGCGTGGACTCATCGGTTTTCCCGATGCCCGGAGGTACGTCCTCCTGGAGCCCCGCGGCCCGGGACACGTCGCGTGGCTGCAGTCGCTCGACATGCCGGAGCTGGCGTTCCCCGTAATCAACGGCGGGGCGATCGCGGGGAAGTACCCGGAACCGGCTCCCTCGAAGCTCGCACGCGACGCCGGAATCGCCGCGTCCGACGTGGCCGTACTGGTCATCGTAGCGACGACCAAGGGCAAAGGGCTCGTCGCCAACCTACTGGCGCCCCTGGTCGTCGATCTCGAGTCCCGCTCGGGAGCGCAGGTCGTCCTCGACCCCATGCTCTACGCGGCCGCCGAGCCGCTCAAGTTGGGGAGTCCTCCGGCAGAGGTCACGACCAACGCGTAGTCGGGTGGTTGGAAAGAGGCTCTTTCTAAAGGTTCTTCGCCGACCGCCGTTCGCTTTCTTTGGAGGCGCACGTGGCACTCGCTGAAGAGTTCTCGATGGCGGCTGACGTCGCAGAAGAGGGCGACGAACTCGACCGGCCCAGCAACCCGCGCGGTCGCCAATCGGGAGAAGGTCGGCTCGCGCGCATGGTCCGAGAGCTCCATGAGCTGGAGGACGAGATCGCGGCGAAGCTGAACTCCGCCGAGCGCTTGCTCGCGCAGCTTCAGGGGCGGCGGATCCACGAGGACGGCGGCTATGCGTCGCGCGCCGAGTTCGAGGATAGGATGATGGCGTGCACGCCGGTGTTGCGTGCGATGCGCGAGGCCGCCCCGCCCTCGCCGGCCCCGAGCGCGAAGTTGAGCGTGGCCAAGCGCGACCCTGCGGACGCGCGCGCGCGGCAGACGAAGGCGCTAACCTCGATCGCACGAGCGCTCGAGCGTCTCCGCGGCATCGACGGGGAAATTCTTCAATGCGCGACCGCCGCACGGTCGACGCTGTGCACCATCGAAGGGATGCGGATCTTCGACGAATGCGGTTACGTGTCGTTCGAGGAGTTCCTCGAGCGAGCGCTCGGACCGAGCCCGATCCTGGCGAGCGTCATGGCGCTCGTCGCGGGGGCGACGCCGGCGAGTACCGCCGAGAAGAACAGCGAGCCCCCGCCTCCGGCGGAGGCCTCCGAGGACGTTCACTCTCCGGTCGACGATTTCGTCGAGAGCCCGTTCCCGGAGTCCGAGTCAACGGGATTCTTCGAGCAGCCGACGCCGTTCGCCCCGCCCGACGAGGGCCAGCCCGCGGCAGACCCGATCGCTGCGACTTCCGCGGCGAGCGACGGACTCGAAGCATCGGAGGCTACGAGCTCGACCGGGTCTGGTCGTTCGCGGCGACGCCTGAGCGGTATCGTCGTTTCGCTCATCCTGTGCGCCGCGGCGACGATCACCGGTGCGGCCGCGGGCGTCTGGTCCGGGGTCGCCGCCCGGGCACACGCCATCGGCGAGCCGACTGCCGACGCGTCCGTCTCCGGTCACCCGTCCGCAGCGAACGGAGCTGTCGAAGCCTCGCGAAAGCGTCCGGACGAAGGCCCTCACGCAGAGCCCAAGAACCGAACCGCGGAGCCCTGACGTCCGGCCGTCACAGGGGCAAGGCGCGGCCCGCAACGTCCACCTTCCGGCGCAAACGAACGTCAGCCGAAGAAGCCCCCGCGAGGATATCGTACGGACCCGCTTCGACGGTCCATTGCTTCTTGGCATCGTCCCAGTAGGCAAACGCCCGCGGCTCGAGGGTGAGCGAGACCTGCTTGGTCTCTCCCGGTGCGAGCGCGAGGCGCATGAATCCTTTGAGCTCCTTCGGAGGGCGCGCGGCGGCGGACTTGGGCGGCGCCACATAGACTTCGACGATCTCGTCGCCGTCGCGCTTGCCTGTGTTCGTCACCTTCAGGGTCACAGCGACCGAACCGTCCGCCGCTGCCGTGGCGTCGAGATCCGCGTACTTGAACGTCGTGTAGCTCATCCCGAAGCCAAACGGGAACTGCGGAGCGGTCTTCTTCGATTCGAAGCCCCGATAGCCCACAAGAAGCCCTTCGGTATACGGGGTTTTGCCGTTCTGATTGAGATTGTAATAAGGAGCGCTCGGGTAATCTTCGTATCGTTTGGCGAAAGTCACGGGCAGCTTGCCCGACGGATCGACGTCTCCGAAGAGAACGTCGGCGACGGCGCGCCCGCCCTCTTCGCCGGGGTACCAGGCCCAGACCAACGCGGGCACCCGGTCCAAGAATGGCTGCAAATCGACGGCTCCGCCCGCGTTCACGACCACGATGGTGCGCGGATTGGCGGCCGCGGCGAGACGGATGGTTTCGATTTGCGCCGCCGGCAGGTTGAACGGTCGGTCGCTGTCCTCGGCCTCGACGAGGCCTCGCTGCCGAGCCCACGACGGCGGCCATCGCCCGTCGAACGGTGCGCGCAAACTGTTGCTGTCGGCGGACTGTCCGAAGCCCACGCTCACGATGACGACGTCCGCCTGTCGAGCGAGCGCCGACACCTCCGCCGCGCCGTCGAAGGCGGGGGTCTTGGACGCTTGCTCGGGGCCAAACCCAAACTGCGCGATGGCTCCCCCGCCCCCTTGATAGTACTCGACGATCACCGGATGGCGTCCGGGCTTGAGGTCCAGCGTGGCCGAATTGGTTTTCGCCGGATGCTCGGTCCAGTCGTCGATGATCCGTTTGTCGTCGACGAACGCGCGAACGCCGTCGTCCGTGTTGGTGACGAGCTCGTAGCGTCCGGCCCTGTCCACGGAGATTTCGCCCGTCCAGCGAACCGAGAAGTTCTCCGCGGGCAAACCCGGCGCCAGCGACTGGGGCAGGCCGCCTTCGGTCCGGTAATTGATTCGATCGACCGTGCTCGTCGAGATTGGGTCGCCCGCGAGCTCGGTGCCCGCGAACACCGCTTGCCGAACGCCGCCCGCAAAGCAAGCCTTCCCCAAGAGCGTGAACTCGGCGGACTGACGCACGCCCGCGTGATACGCGACACTTGCCGACGGCGCGGATTGCCTCACGCCATCGAGCACGCTGACCGCATGTACGGGCGTGACGAACGCGCTCCCGTAGCCGCCGGCGACCGCGGGCGAAGCATTCGGGCCGATGACGGCGATGCGCTTCATCTTCGTGCGATCGAGGGGCAGAAGTCCATTGACGTTCTTGAGAAGAACGATGCTCTTTCGCGCCGAAGCGAGCGCCGTTTCCGCGCTGCTCGGATCATCGAGGGCGATGTCGTCTCTTTTTTGCGGGCGGTCCAAGAATCCGGCCGCGGCGATGACGCGCAAAATGCGCAAGACTTTTTCGTCGATCGCCGCGAGGTCGATCTTGTGCTCGGACAGGAGCGGAAGCAAGGTCGCGCGATTCATGTATTTGCCAGACGGCATCTCGAGATCGCAGCCCCCCGTGACCGCGCCGACCGTATCGTGCACGGCTCCCCAATCGGACATCACGATTCCGGAAAAACCCCACTCTTTTCGGAGAACGTCACGAAGCAACCAGGCGTCGTGAGAGCAATACGTTCCGTTGAGTAGGTTGTACGCCGTCATGACGGCGGCTACTCCCCCTTCGCGCACCGCGCGTTCGAACGCAGGAAAGTAGATCTCGCGCAGCGTGCGTTCGTCGATTTCCGAGCTGACGTGGTTGCGATCCCACTCTTGATTGTTGCCCGCGAAGTGCTTGACCGTGGCGAGGACCCCCTCGCTCTGGACGCCGCGAATGAAAGCCGACGCCGTCTTGCCTGCGAGAAAGGGATCCTCGCCGAGATATTCGAAATTGCGGCCGCCCAACGGCGATCGGTGGATGTTCACCCCCGGCCCCAAGAGTACGTGCACTCCGCGAGCTCGGCAGTCGCGCGCGATCGACCGTCCCACGCGCTCGGCGAGCACCGGGTCGAACGTCGCCGCCGTGGCGAGGGGCGCGGGGTAGGCCGTGCTCGGCCCCCAGTTGCGGCACCCCGCGGGTCCGTCGGACATCTTGATCTCGGGGATACCGAGGCGAGGGATGCCGCGAATGAAAAAATTGTGCTCGCCTCCGAGGTAGTCGATTTTCTCTTCCAGCGTCATCCTGGCGAGCAATGCCCTGGCCCGCTCCTCCGGGGGGAGCGAGGCCGGCGGGAGAGCTTCAGGAGGGGCCGGCCCGGCGTCCGCAAGCACGATCGCGGCGGGGGGCACCGGCGGCGTGGCCGGAGGCGTCGGCGGGCTGGGAGAACAGGCGAAGAGAAACGCGAGGGCGAGACCCAGGCGAGCGCGCAATGGTTCCATCCGTTCGACGCCACAAGTACTTCAGTCGGCCGGACAGATCTATCGACTCGGGCGCAAGCCCGCGCTCGGCGGGCTACACTGCCCAATCGACCCCCACTCATTGACGTCGGGCGCCACCTGATGGTAGCGCACCCCGCTCCCCTGCCTCCGAGCACTTCAATGGCCCGAACCGCACCCTCAGGCTCAGCCGCCCACATCGCCACCGCCACCCCAACGTCCATGTCATCGAATTCTCAGGCGAAAACGAACGGCAAACGGGCCGCCAAACCGTCGCCCCGCATCGAGCCCCCGGTGGCTCCCCCCCGTCCCCCCTCGAGTCGGCCCCCCGGCCGCCCCGGACCGCCGGGTTCGATCCCACCGATGCAGCACGCCCCGTCGCCCGACTTCCAAGTGGGCGACAAAGCGGTGCATCCCGCGCATGGGGTCGGAGAAGTCACAGCAATCGAACGTCGCGACATCGGCGGCACGCACACGACCTTCTACATTCTGCGCATCCTCGACAACGGGATGAAGGTCATGGTCCCGAGGAGCGCAGCGACCCAAGTGGGGCTTCGGGGCGTCATGACCGACAAGGAAGCCAACAACATCATGTCGACGATGCGAGCTCGCGAAGTCGCCGTCGACGTGCAGCCATGGAGCCGGCGTTTTCGTGTGTACACGGAGATGATCAAGAGCGGATCGCCCGTCGAAATCGCGAAGGTCTTGCGCGATATGAACCGCCTGAAGTTCGACAAGGACCTTTCGTTCGGCGAGCGCCGCCTCCTCGATCAAGCCCGAGGCCTGCTCCTGAAGGAACTGGCGCTCGCGAAGAAGAAGACGGAAGAAGAAATGGCCGAGGAGATACGGCGGATCTTCAGCACGTAACGCGCCGATTCCTTAAGCTATGCTCGGGACGCCCGGTACATGGCGTCGATCAATCGCCTCAGGCGCGAGCTTCTCTTCAAAGTCGTCTTCTATGGCCCCGGGCTGGGCGGCAAGACGACGACGCTTCAGCACGTGCACGCCGCGACGAAACCCGAGAACCGCGGCAACATGCTGTCGCTCGCGACCGACACCGACAGAACGCTGTATTTCGACTACCTGCCAGTCCGGCTTCTGAAGGTGGGAGACGTCACGGTCAAACTCCAGCTCTATACGGTTCCGGGACAGACTGCTCGGCCTCGACGCGGGGCGATACATGGCGTTCCACGCCGCGGCCCAAGCCGCGCGGGCAAGACGAGACCCCAGCATCCGCGAGGCGCTCCAGTGTTACGCATTCGCGATCGAGGCGCGTGCGACGGTAGACCGGGTTTCGAGGGGATGCTGACGTGAATCTTCCGGCGCCGATCGACGAAGGGGGCGTGCTGCAGCGTCCGGTACTCCCGCGACGCCCTCGACCGATCGTCAGTGTTGGGGCGGGCGCGATCGTCCGCGACGCGCACCTGCCGGCGTACAAGCTCGACGGCTTTCCGCTCGCCAGCGTGCACGACCTCGACCTCGAAAGGGCCAACGCCCTCGCGCGAGACTTCGGGATCCCCCGGGTCGCTCGTTCCCTCGCCGATGCCGTCGCGACGGCCCCGGATCGCGCCGTCTTCGATTTGGCCGTCCCAGCTCGCGCTGTCGCTTCTGTCCTTGCCGAGTTGCCCGACGGCGCCGCCGTTCTGATTCAGAAGCCGATGGGAGAGAACATCGGAGAAGCGCGAGCCATTCTGGACACCTGCAGGCGCAAGCGACTGCTCGCTGCCGTGAACTTTCAGCTTCGATTCGCGCCGTGCGTCGTGGCCGCGCGTGATCTCGTGGCGCTCGGTGCGATCGGCGAATTGCACGACGTGGAGGTGCGCGTCACCTGCCACATGCCTTGGGAGATCTGGACGTTCCTCTTCGGAATCCCGAGGATGGAGATCGTCTATCACAGCATTCACTACGTCGATCTCGTTCGCTCCTTCTTCGGCGAACCGTCGGGAGTGTTCTGCAAGACCGTCAAGCACCCAAAGCAGATGGAGCTCGCCTCGACGCGAACTGGAATTCTGTTCGATTACGGCGACGTGCGCCGTGCCACGATCACCACCAATCACGGTCACGCGTTCGGGCCGCGGCACCAGGAGAGCTACCTCAAGCTGGAGGGAACGATGGGAGCCATCAAGGCGCGGCTCGGCGTGAACCTGGACTATCCGCGCGGCCTGCCCGACGCGCTGGACTACTGCCAGCTCGGCGAGGGCGACGTGCCGGGCGACTGGCGTTCGATTTCGCTCGATGGCAGCTGGTTTCCCCACGCATTCGTGGGAACTATGGCGAGTCTCATGCGGCGCGCCGACGGAGAAACCTCCGAGCTGCCGACCGCCGTCGAGGACGCGTTTCGAACGATGGCCGTCGTCGAAGCCTGTTACGAATCGAGCGCCAAGGGCAGCACTCCGGTGGAAGGGAGCATCCAACCGTGAAAATCGTACGATACCGAGACCACGACCTACGTACCCACTACGGCGTCGAAAACCCCGACGCATCGGTCGCACGAATCGACGGCGACATTTTCGGCGCGTGGTCTCCGACGTCGGAGCGCGCCGACGTGGCCAAGCTGCTCGCTCCGGTCGTCCCGACCCAGATCTATTGCATCGGCTTGAACTACCGGCGTCACGCCGAAGAAACGAACGCGAAGATTCCCGAGCACCCGGTCCTCTTCATGAAGGGCGTCGGCGCTCTCCAGCATCCCGGCGAACCCATCGTTCTCCCGCGGCACCTGCGGAGCGACGAAGTGGACTACGAGTGCGAGCTCGCAGTCGTCATCGGGAAGGCGGCCAAGAACGTGCCGCGGGCGCGAGCCCTCGAATACGTGCTCGGGTACACGTGCGCGAACGACGTCTCCGCGCGCGACTGGCAAAAGCGCTTCGGGGGAGGCCAATGGTGTCGTGGCAAGACGTTCGACACGTTCGCGCCGCTTGGCCCACGACTCGTAACCCGTGACGAGATCGCCAATCCGAACGCGCTCTCGATAGCCACGGTCCTGAACGGCGAACGCGTTCAGGACTGGACGACCAGCGACATGATCTTCGACGTTCCGCACCTCATCGAGTTCTTGAGCGGGAGCACGACCCTCGTGCCGGGAACGGTCATTCTCACGGGAACGCCCCACGGCGTGGGCATGGCGCGAGTCCCACCTCGGTGGCTGCGCCCGGGTGACGTGGTGACCATCGAAATCGAGGGCATCGGTCAGCTGACAAACCCGGTCCGAGAGGAACAATGAGAGGCAGGGGAGCCCCTGCCATTCTTCAATCCCCTGCGACGTGAACGATGATCTCGCGCGTTTGGCTCGACGCTCGATGCTCCCACAGGTAGATGGCCTGCCACACGCCGAGGCCGAGTGAGCCTCGCGTCACCGGGATCGATTCGCTCGTTCTCGTGATCGACGCGCGCAGATGGCCAGGCATGTCGTCGGGTCCCTCCGCGTCGTGCTCGTAGTCCGCGCGCTCCGGGGCGATTGCCTCCATCCAGCGCCCGAGGTCGCGCAGAACGGCAGAGTCCGCGTTCTCCTGAATGACGAGGGATGCGCTCGTATGACGCACGAACACCGTGCACAGGCCCGTCGTGACCCCCGACTTGGTGACCAGCCGAGCGACCTCGCCCGTAATGTCGTACAAGCCTCGGCCGCGCGTCGATACGGTGACAGAGCTCTGATGTTGGCTCACCCGACCTCTCTAGCAGGCTCGCTCGAAGAAGATGACCCTTCCGTGACGAGTTCGTGCGCTCCCAACCTTGCTGGTGGCCCGATGGCAGCGCACAGTTAAAGACGCCCGTGACTTCCGCCGAGTTCGACGAGAGCCTGCTCATCCTGTCGGACGTTCATCTCGGCAACGACTTGAACGACCTCACCCGCGACGGCACGCGTCGATCGGAGTGCGTGGATGCCGACCTCGCGAGCCTGCTCGCTCACTACCGGAAGACTCCATCCGCGGGCCGTCGCTGGCGGCTCGTCATCGCCGGGGACTTCATCGATTTCATCGGCATGGCCATCTGGCCCGGAGACGGGGAGCTCGCCACCGAGCCGAGCGCCGAGGAACGCGAACACGGGCTGGGCAACGCTTCTGACCACGGGCGCATGAAGCTTCGAGCGGTCGCGGTGCGTCACAAGCCCGTCTTCGAGGCGCTCGCCGACTTCGTGGCGGACGGACACGCGCTCACGATCATTCACGGCAACCATGACGTCGAGTTCCATTGGGATGGCGTGAAGGAAGAACTACGCGCCCTTCTCACGGGGCTGGCGGTCCGTGCACGCGGCGGCGACGCGAGGTTCGCGGACGAATTCAACGCGCGAATCGAGTTCGCTCCCTGGTTCTACTACGTCGGCGGCGTTGCGTACGTCGAGCACGGTCATCAATACGACACTCTGTGCTCGACCGAACACGTGATGGCACCACTCTCGCCGAACGACCCTCGCCGCATCGCACGCAGCTTTTCGGACGTTCTCTTGCGCTGGGTCGTGCGACCGACCCGCGGTGTTCCGGAATATGGCCACCATTTGATGGGGCTCGCCGACTACGTGATGCTCGGAGCGCGCCTCGGCGTCGGCGGGCTTTTCCGCCTGTCGGCGCGGTTCGCTTCCGCGGTGGTCGAGCTGTTTCGGATGCGGCGCGCGTACCTGTCGGGTGCGGCGCACGCGCTCCGCGAGGAGCACGAGCGTCGAATGGGAGTGCTCGCCGCGGTGACCCGTCTCGGGATCGAGCGGCTCCGAGCGCTGGCGGCATTGCAGGCGCCACCGGTGACGCGGTCGGCGTCGAAGATTCTTGCGAGCGTCCTCCTGGACCGCCTCGCCTTGGCGATGATTGGTACGTTGGCCGTCGCCGCGATCGCGATCGCCGGATCGACTCCCTGGCGATGGCCCGCCGTCTTAGCCATCGCGATCGCTTGGACCCTCGTCCACTTCCACTTGAGGGCCAGGCGCCGAGCCTGGTTCGGCGAGCGCTTGGACAACGACCAGGCGCTCGTCGAGCGCGCAGGACACCTCGCGCGCCTCTTTCCTGCCGCGTTCGTCGTCATGGGCCACACGCACACGCCCGAAGTGGCCTCGGTGGCCGAAGGGACAGCCACCTATGTGAACGTCGGCTCCTGGCACGAGGCCGAGGTCGATCCCGAGAGCACCCGGCCTGCCCATCGCGCGGCGAGGACCCACCTCGTGATTCACCCCGCGCCCGCCGGGCCCACCGCGGAGTTTCTCGCCTGGTGCCCCGAAGGGCCCCGGCGATTCCTGCACGGCCTCACGACGGCGACGGACGCTCGAGTTGCCGCACGACTGCCAGCGCCTGCTGAACGTGGCTGACGACGCGGAGCTGCGACGCGAACGTGTGGCGTACGACGCCGTCGCGATCGACGACGAACGTGGCCCGGCCGGGAAATAGGCCCAGAGTCGCCCGAACCCCGTACGCCCGCCGAACCGCTCCGTCGGCGTCGGTCAGGAGCTTCATCGGCAACTTGTGTTTGCCCGCGAACCGCTGATGCGAGGCGGCCGAATCGGCGCTGATTCCGAGGACCTCGGCGCCCGCGCGCGCGAATTCCTCGTAGAGATCGCGGAAACCGCACGCCTCCGTCGTGCATCCGGGCGAATCGTCTTTGGGATAGAAAAAGACGACGACCGTGCGCCGCTTGGTCTTCGTGAGATCGGACAAGGTGACGCGGTCACCTTCTGCAGAAGGCAGCGTGAAGTCGGGCGCCTTGTCGCCGGCGACGAGGGTCATTGCAGCCGCAGCTTCCGGGAATTGGAGGAGGTCATGACCGGGTCGAACTCATAGCCCACGATGGCCTTGATGACGATGCCGGCACTGGCAGGGGTCAGCCCCTCTCCGACGCCGAAGTTGAGCTCGATGTGTTCGAAGTGGAGGACGTCGATGACTTCGAAGACGTAGTGCTCTTGATCGCGGAGCGGCAGGAGCGCCGCGACCGGGCCGAGCGTGCCGTAGTATTCGAGTCCGACGGCGAAGGGGCCCAGCGAGCGCCAGAACTTCGCCGCCGGCTCGAACGTCGGTCCGTCGGACCACCCGGGGCTGGCGAGGGACTGCCCGAGGATGGGGTTTACGACGAAAAGCCACTCGTCGTCCTGCCAAGCGATGATCGGTCGCATCTCGCTTCCCCAGCGACTGCGGTCGTAGGTGGCAGGCAGGTACGAGAGCTCCAGGTTCAGGCCCAAGCGCCAATGCGCGTCCCAGCGTGGTGGCGTGACGAACTTCGATCGGAGCTTGGCGCCGGCCCAATCGAAGACTCCGGCATCCGTCCGCGCTGCAAACTGCACGTACGCCCCGATTTCCCAGTACGGAGCGACCCCCAGCGACGGTTCGAGCGTCCAGTGCGCTTGCCCGTGGAGCGGCGCCTCGGGGGCCGTGGCGTCCCTTTGACCCGTAGCCCAGTCGTTGAGATGAAGCTCCACGCCCGGGACGCCAACCGGGTTCGCGGTTCCGTCGTACACCTGGATTTCGAACGGATCGGACGCGCGCGACCTCTCGGCCGCAGTCGAGACCAAGAGAATCGCGAGCGCGGCAAGCCTTCCTCGCACGAGAGGGACGCTACCGCGGACGCGCCGAGCGCAGTAGCCTTCAGACGAGAATGGCCCGGACGGCGTGTACGTTTTGCGCAATCGTCGCAGGCGAGATGCCCGCTCACCGCGTGCTCGACGGCGAAGCGTGCGTGGCCTTCCTCGACGCGCGGCCGCTCTTCCCAGGACACGTCCTCGTCGTTCCGCGAGAGCACCGCGAAACGATGATCGATTTGACGCCGGACGAGCTCGTCGCCATTTTCGAAACTTGCCAGAAGCTCTGCGGGGCCGCCGAACGCGGGCTGGGCGCCGACGGGAGCTTCGTCGCGATGAACAACCGCGTGAGCCAGAGCGTCGCGCACGCTCACGTGCACGTGGTCCCGCGCCGCAAAGGCGACGGCCTGCGCGGCTTCTTCTGGCCCCGACACAAGTACGAGAGCGACGAACAAGCGGCCGAGTTCGCCGCGAAACTCCGCGCCGAGATGCGCTAGTCTCCGCGCCTGCCATGGATCTACACGCAGACGCGCGCATCCCGTTTCCACGCTCGCGAGTCTTCGCGGCCTACCGCGACGAAATCGCCCAGCTCTTGCCTTACCTCCCGAACGTCCGGAGCATCGACGTGAAATCGCGCAAGGACGACGGTCCTGTCGCCTATCTCGTCAACGAGTGGCGCGGCGGCGGCGACATCCCGGCCGCGCTCCGCGCCGTCCTCGGCGACTCGATGCTGTCGTGGACGGACTACGCGACGTGGAACGCCGACTCGCTCCGCTGCGACTGGCGCACCGAGACCCACGCGTTCGGCGACGCGCTGCGCTGCGCCGGGTACGACCTCTTCCTCGAAGACAGGCCGGACACGACGCGGCTCGAAATCCGGGGCACGCTCGAAGTCGACGCGAAGAGGATGCGTGGGGTTCCAGGGTTTCTTGCCGCCAAGGTGGGCCGCGGCCTCGAAGAGTTCCTCGGCGCGAAGATTCAAGCGAACCTGGTCGAAACCGCCAAGGGTCTCACGCAATACCTCGGACAGAAAAGCTAGAGGGGCCGGGGGTGAGGTTCTGCCCTCAATCCTTCATCTGATCGAGCGCGAACGCGTACTCGTCAGCGAGCTTCTCGACGGCCGCGCGTACCAGGTCCGCTCCACCGTGGCCCGAGTGCTTCTCCACCCGAAGGAGAACGGGGCCGCCCGCGGTCGCCCATTGAAGCTCCGCCGCGAACTTGCGCGCGTGCATCGGGTCCACGCGGTCATCGCTGTCTGCGGAGAGGATCAGCGTCGCGGGGTACTTGGTGCCCTTGGTCACGTGGTGATACGGGGAATACGGGTAGATGGCGCGGAAGTCGTCTGCATCGTCCGCCGATCCGTACTCTTCGATCCACGTCTTGCCGCTGCCGAACAGTTGATACCGGACCATGTCGAGGAGGGGCACGCCGCATAGCGCGACACGAAACAACTCGGGTCGCTGGGTGATTGCGGCACCGACCAGCAAGCCGCCGTTGGATGCGCCCATCGCGGCGAGCTTTCCAGGGCTGGTGAGGCCCTCGCGCATCAGCTCTTCGGCGACGGCGACATAGTCGTCGAACACGTGTTGTTTCTCGCGGCGCATGCCGTGGCGGTGCCAGTCCTCGCCGTACTCGCTACCTCCCCGGAGATTGGCAACGACCCAGATTCCTCCGTGCTCGAGCCATGGATAAATCGACGACGCGAAGGAGGGGGTCTGCGCAGCCTGGAAGCCGCCGTAGCCGTAGAGAATCGCCGGGGTGGCGGGGCTCTTTGGCGCGTCTTTCGCACGGACGACGAAGAAGGGAACGCGCGTACCGTCTTTGCTGGTCGCAAAGAGCTGCGACACCGCGTACCGCGACGGGTCCACGGGCACTTTGAGTCGGTAGAACGTGTCGGTCTTTCCCGTCTTGACGCTCGTCTCGTTGATTTCCGTCGGATACGTGAACGACTGAAAAGAGTAGTACGCGAGGTCGTCGTCCACGGCGCCGCTCAACCCTCCCGACGTGCCGAGCGTCGGCAGATCGATGTCTCGGATCCGCTTGCCGCTTTCGTCGTGCAACTCGAGATGGGTGACGACGTCTTTGAGATACACGAGGGACAAAGAGTGCGCGACGATGTTCGACCCCTCGAGGGTCGCGTCGCTGCGCTCCGGGACGATCTCCACCCACGAGGCGCGCTCCGGCTGGGATGGGTCGACCTTGAATACGCGGTACTTCGGCGCTCCCTCGTTGGTGCGCACGAAGAAGCGATCGCCATCGACATCGACGAGATAGCGGGCGTCCTGCCCGACGGCGAGCGACCGCCACGCCGGCTTGGGAGCGCGCAGATCCATGAATTCCACGTCCGTACGCGTCCAACCATGCTCGGTCGTCAGGATGAGCCATCGCCCATCCTTGGAAAGCTCGGCGCCAATGAATGTCTTTGGATCGCCGGTCCTTTCGCGCACGTGCGCGTCCTTGCCGGGATCGGTTCCGATCTTGTGGAAGCGCACTTCCGCAAAGCCCGGACGGTCCGGGGTGGGGACGCTCGCGAGCGGCGGAAGCCACGTGTAGTAAAATCCGTCGCCCGACGGCGTCCAAGAGGGCCACGCGTATTTCGCCCCTTCGATGACGTCGACTTCGCTCTTCTTCCCCGTCGCGACGTCCATCACGTAGAGCGTCGCCTCGTCGGAGTTGTTGCTCTTGACCGCGTAGGCCAGGGTCTTCCCGTCCCAGGACACGCTCCATACGCCGAGAGAGACGCTTCCGTCGGCGGACCACGCGTTCGGATCGAGGAGCACCGAGTCTTTGCCGTCTTTGCCCTCGCGCCAGTACACGGTGAACTTCTCTTTCCCCGCATCCCTCTTGGGATAAAACCAGCGCTTGCCGCGGTGCTGCGGCGTACCGGCGTTCTCGACGTAAAAGAGCTCTTTGAAGCGCGCGGCGATCGCTTCACGACCGGGGAGATTCGAGAGCGAGGAGCGCGCGAAGGCGTCTTCTTCGCTCGTCCATCGCTTCACCTCGTCGCTCGAGCCGTCTTCGAGCCACCGGTACGGATCGAATACGCGAACGCCGTGGAGGTCGTCGGCCTGATCCCCGCGCCGGGCGGGTGGGTACGAGGGCGCGGAGCCGAGCGGCTGCAACGAGGAACCCGCCGGACGAGCGGCGGGCGGCGCGGTCGGTGGCGCAAGAGTGGCCGACGCCGCGGGAGGAGGCGCCGGACAAGCACAAGCGGAGACGAGTATGACCGCGGAAACGAGCGCGCGATTCGGATTCACGGCCGGGACGATAGCGGCGCCTCCGATCCGCGTCGAATCGCCGCGCGCTCTCAATAGCCCAGATCGGGACGTCCAGGCGACTGCGGCGGCGTGAGAAGCGGAAGCATACTCGCGCTGGTCGTCGGCGACTGCGCGGACGCCGACGACGAAGCGGCGACTCTCGTGGCCGCGGGCGCTCGCGGCGGCGCGCCCGTTTGGGGCCGAGTTGAATACGGCTGCGCCGGCGACCGCGGCGGCGAAGCGGCCGGCGATTCCTGACGCCCCGATTGGGAAACGCGGTTCGGCGCCGGAGACGGCGTTGGAAGCGGCGGCGGCGACGGCGACGCCAGGTGCTCCTTCGGGGGCGAAGCGGACTCGGGCTGCACGGTTGCCGCGGGCAAGACGACGGCGGCTCGCGAGGCGTGCGCGCGACCGCCGGCCACCACGAAATAGGCCACGAGCGAAAGGAGCGACGCGAGGGCCGCCGCGCCGAGGGCAACCAAGAGAACACCGCGCTTTCGTGAAGACGTCTTCCCGTCGACGGAAACGGGCGCGCTCTGCGGCGGCTGCAGATCCTCGGAACGCATTTTCCCGCGGTCCGACGGGACCAGCGAATTCGAAGGCGCCCCGATCGAACCGGGGAGACTCATCCGCAGCGACGCCGCATTGCCTTCGCCCCAGCCGCCGAGCGCGCTGATGGCCGCGCGGCGAATCAACGCGGAGCCCTCCGCCACGGCGAGGGCACGAGGCGACCCGAACGGAAGGAGGGCGACGGCGAGCTCGGCGACACCCGCGAAGCGGTTCGCGGGGTCCTTCTGCAAGCAGCGCCCGACGACTTCGGCAAGCTCCGCGGGGACTTCGGGGCTGGCCTCGCGCACCGACCTCAGGTCTTGCTCGAGAATCGCCGCGCAAACGTCCGCTAGACTATCTCCTTGGAAAGGCGTGTGCCCGCTAATCAGCTCGTAGAGGACGACGCCGAGGGACCACACGTCGGAACGTGCGTCGACCGTCGCCGACGATCGGACGTGCTCGGGAGACATGTAAAATGGACTGCCGAACATGAGAGACCCGGTGAGCGCCTCGCCCTCCGGCGCCCATTCGCCGACGGGCCGCTCGCTCGTCAAGGCAATCTTCGAAATGCCGAAGTCGAGGAGCTTGATTGTGCCTGCACCCTCGTGGTCGACGCGGAAAAGATTGTCCGGCTTGATGTCGCGGTGGACGACGCCGTGGGAGTGAACGACGGCCAAGGCCGCGCATGCCTGCATGATGTAGTCGACGGCCTCTTCGATGCCGAGGTGACCTCTCTCGGTGAGCACGGACCCCAGGTCGCGACCCACCAGGTGCTCCATCACGAGAAACGGCGCCCCGTCGTTCGAGCCGACGTCGTAGACGCGAGCGACGTATTCGCTCTTGATTCTGCAGGCGGCCTTCGCCTCCCGCGTGAATCGTTCCACGATCGATTTGTCGCGTAGAAAGCGTTTCTTCAGAAACTTGAGCGCGAAGTATCCACCGAGATCGACGTGCTTCGCCGCCACCACGAAGCCCACGCCCCCTGCGCCCAGCAGGCGTTCCACCCTGTATTTGCCCGCGACGACGTCGCCTTCGTTCACGTAGACCCGATCGTCGTCGGCGATCTCCACGCCGCCCGAGCGGGCGCCGTCGCGATCGACCGCATTCGGCATCGGGCTACTTCGGATGGCCTTCATGGACACCTCGACCGAACGTCAAGAAGCGCGGAGGCGCGTTCCATCAGAATTGACCGGCCATTCCGATGTACGCGGGGCCCACCAAGGGCCGGAGCTTGGCTTGAGACGACGGAGTGTGCGACGGAGACGCCTGCGTGAGAAGCAGGAGGAGACCGGCTCCGAGGCCTGCGCCCCCGACGACGAATCCAACCGTGGATACGTCGGCCCAACTCCTCGCCGAGCTGAGTTCGGACTGTTTTTCTTGCGGACACACCTTGCTGCTGCTGCAGCTCTTCGCCAGGTCGGCCGACTCCACCGCCACCACGACCCCCGAGCCGGCTCCGGCCAGGAGACCGGCGCCCCCCAACACGAACGCGACCGCGGGCGCTGCGCCCATCCCCCCGCGCGGAGCGGAACGGGCGCTCGCAGGAAGGCCGTGCGAAGCGTCTTCTTGGGCAGCGGAAAACCGGGGGTCGGGCTCTAGTTCGACGACGAGGCTCCTCGTTTCGCTCTCGCTCAGGGTCACGTCCTTCGAGCTCGAAACACAACCCACCGCGCTGACCACCACCTTGTGCGGTCCGGGGTCGGTGGGACGATCGTTGTCGAGGAGAACGTCGGGAAGCGCCTCGCCGTCGATTGTGACGCGAACTCTCGCTCCCACCGGCGCCCGTACCGAGACGCGAAGTGCGGGCACCTTGGACAGCCAGCGCTCGAGGACGGTGCGCGCTCGCGTCAAGGAATCCAGAAACACGGGGGGCGCGTTGGGCGGAAGCGGCGTGCGCAGGACGCGCTGGAGCGTCTCGGTTCCCGCCACGAGTCTACCCGTTGCAATCTGGCACTCGCCGAGACGCGCGGCCGTCGTGGGGGCGTGATGCAGCTTCTCGGCGCGCTCCAGCTTTTCGATCGCCTGCTCGCAGTTGCCCCCGTCGGCGAGAATGACGCCGTCCCCCCCCAGAATGCGTGCCGCGGCGATATCTCCGGCTTCATCGCCGAAGGCCACACCCGATGGAAACGTGACAAGGCTCGCGACGATCGATGCCAGAAATAAGCTGGATGCTTGTGCCATGGGCTGAACCCCTCCCCTCCCTTTGGCGTCGAGCGAGGAGTCCTCCGCAGCGGGCTCGGAGCCTCGACGGCATGACTCCTTCGGGATGTGCTCGGGCCATTTGGTGCGCGAATTGCTCAGTATTCGGACGGCCAGCGCCCGCAGTCGATTAAGTGGCGGGCGAACGAGGCGGATCCAAAGTGCGGACGAGCCCGATGCTGTCCGACATCGCCTCGGCGCGGCGCTCACCACGTTCCGGGCTCAAACAAGCGCACCGAGCCCGCGCGACCGGCGGCCAACGGCGCCGAACGAGGCGACCGAGCCAGCTGAGCTGACAAGAGCCGACCGAGTAGTGGGCGCTTGTTGCATCGACATTTGACGAGAGCAGAGAAAGACCGACCTGGGTACATCGCGTTCCTGAACGAAATGCTGAACGACCGAATGGGGGCAAAGAGAAACTACGTCTTCGACGCCGTAGACCGGCTAATCGAAGCGGTGCGCAGGGAGGTTGACGGAGCGTCATCGGGCGATGGATGAACGGCTCCATGTCCGCGCGGAGTGGGAGGCCCGGATCACGGAACGGCGGAGACTTTGCGGCCGTGCCCCTGAGCGATCTACAAGGGCGACCAAGGGTCGAAGATGCCGACGCCGAGGTCGGCGAAGTCGCGGACGTTGCGTGTCGCGACCACGAGGCCGTGCTCCTGCGCCGTGGCGACGATCAGGCCGTCCGCCACCGACAGCCCCCTGCCCTTGAGATGGCACTCTCCCGCCAGAACACCCCAGCGCTCGGCGATGGGCTCGGTCACGGGCAATATCCGGCCGTCAAACCAGGGGCGCAGCGTCTCGTCTATCCACTGCTGCAATTCCCGGCGGCGCTTGCTTGCGGGAAGCACGGTGAGGCCCTTGAGCATCTCCCCCAGCGACACAACGCTCAGGAAAAGCTGCCCGTCATCAACGGCGTCGAGCCAGCCCTCAACATTGGCGTCGGACTGGGGGCGCGTCAGCTCGGACGGTACGTTCGTATCCAGCAGGAAGCCGGTCACAACTTGATCGGATGGCCCGCGTCCGGGTCGCGCTCAAACGTCAGGTCGAGCCCCTTGAGCGGCGACTCGGCGAAGAGCTGCGCGAGGCTCTTCCTGCCTGTCGGGTGTACCTTGGCGACGGCAGGTACCTCGTCGTCCTCGTCGAGTGCGGTGCCGATGAGGTCCGCCAGCACGGCCTCGGGCTCGCGGTGCGTCTGCGCAGCGAGTGCGGCGATGCGGCGTTCTAGGTTAGGCGGCAGGTACAGCGGCATGGCGGCTTTCTTTCAATGATTACGCCAAAGTATCCCACACTGTACCCTCACCGTCAACCCTCGGGAAAGTGCAGCGGGTTCGGACGGTTCGGCTTTGCCCCGGTGGGTGCAGCGCGCTTTGAAATCCTGTAGGCAACTTCGGCGAGCGGTCGCTCGCCGTGGGCTGAGCGCGGGCGCAGCCGTAGGCGGAGCCGCGCGAAGCAATGGGGGGCTATGCGGCCGTCTTGTCCTCCGAAGCCCATAGGGCGAAGGAGGAAGGCCGCTCCGTTTTGGCTGGTGTTGCCGCGCGCGCTGTATGAGGGGATCTTCGGCGGCCTTGATGATCCTGACGGAGTGGACCTGACCGGAACCTCGGGCGCCAGAAAGGCGACCGCCCCGCCGCGACCTGCCCACGCTCACGCCGGCGGCATGGAAGGCATCGCGCGCGCAGAAGCAAGTCGGGCTGGCCTCGCCGCTCTAACGGTCCGCGCCCACCACGGCGGCACCCCCGCCGTCAACCGCCAAACATGAGACCCGGGGGCGCGCTCGGGCGGATAGATACCCAGAGGCGCCTCGATGACTGGAACCCCTGGGTGGTGACCCGAAGGTGCATGAGGAGGTTTCGGCGTAGGTACCGGCGCTTGCTTAGGCCCGGCGAGGAGCATCGCTGCTCGCTGTACTTCCTGGGCAGCGCCGGCCGCGGCGCGTACGCCGTTCTCTTTCGCGCCGATGCTGGACCTTCCTCTTGCAGAGGCGTCCGGCATCCCACGGTTAACCGACGCGGCGAAGCTAGTGGACCCGTCGCGCCGGTTCGCGGACTTTGAGGGCGCAACCGCGCGAGGACTGGCTCCTCGCTTCACCGCGCATTGCCTCGCCCGCCTTCGCGCGTCCCCGTACTCGAGCGCCTGCTGCATCCCGTCGCCCACTGCGTGGTTGTTGTCCTTGGCCTCGATGAGCGCGATGGGGATGTTCGGCTTGTAGTAGAGGATGTAGTCGACCCGCTTGCCG
>CAZVPE010000087.1:0-20458 GCA_964628155.1 uncultured Polyangiaceae bacterium
GGGAATCTTTTTTGCGAACGCTGCCGGCTCCGGGGAAGGCTCGAGCTGCTCGATCTTCCTGTACGCGATGACCCCGCCCGTCGGCTCGCTGACCATGTCCGAGACGACCACTTTGGCCACGTTGTACGCGCCCGTCACTTTCACCTTCTCGCCCACTGCCGGCAGAGGGAAGGGCACGGTCACATTGAGCATGTCGTCGGACACGCCGCCGTCCTTCGGCTGCTCGCCCGGCTTGACCTTCTTGTAAACGGTCATCGCGTCGTAGACGACCGCGAAGTTCCTGGCCCAACCGACGACGCGGATCTTGGGGCCTTTCATGTCGCCCTTGTTGTCCGCGATCCAGAAGCTCGGCACTTCGGGCGCACAGTTGTCGGGGTCCTTTTTGCCCGTCTTGTGGACCGCGCAGTCAGGGGCCCGGGGAATGTTCGAGTCGACGACGTAGCCGACGACCGTGATCGGCTGGGCAGTGACGTCTTTGCTGTGAATCAGGCTCCGGAGCTGATGGATGGCTCCGTAGACGGTGTACCCGTCGCCCGACTTGACGGGAGTGTTGGGGGGCGCCATCGGCGCCGGAAGACTGGCGTGCTTGCCGGACCACGCCGGCTGAGGCTTGTAGGGGTTGTCGTCGCCTCCGCACGCGGCCCCCGAAAAAAGCGCGGCGAGACCGATTGTTTGCAGCACAGTCCTGGCGAAACCTTGCATGGGTATCGTCGTCTCCTCCCGGTCGGGAACAACGCGGCGCTCGCACGAGTAACACGCTCGAAACGAGCGAGACAAGGAGCTTTTCTACGCCTTCGCGGACGAGCTTCATGCCGACAGCGGACTTTTCCGCCGGCCGCTCGCGCTGCGCGGAGCGGCGACCTGACCCGGAAGACGCAACGCGTCGACGTCCGATGCCCGCACCACGTCGCCCGAGCATCGGACGACCAACCGTTGCGAGATGACCCCGAGCTCGGCGTCTTCGCCCGGAAATAGGTGCTCCACGAGGCGCGCGTACGCGGCGTGCTCGATTCCGACGGGCCGCCCGAGAACACGCAACCCTTCGCGCGCGAGACGGTCCGTGAGAATGGCGCGAAGGTCCTCGATCCGGTCACGAAGGCGCGGAAGGACGACCGGAGAGGCGCACGCGTCGGCGAGACGAAGGGCGAGCGACGGGTCGAGGCGCCCCTCGGCTGCCAGCTGCTCGGGGCCGACCACCGCCGTCAAAGCGATCTGAACCTCCAGCGGTTGTGGACGCTCCCAGGGGGCGCGCCTCTCGGCGAGTGCGCGCGCGACGAGCTGCTGGACATCGACGGGAAGCGCGGCGCCGTCGAGGAGAACCAGGAGGCCTCGATCGGCCAGCGCGAGCGGCGATAGACACGGATCCCGCCACCGCGCGAGGTCGTGCTCTCGAGCGCTCGTCGCGTCCACGACGACGAGCGGCCCGCTCCGGCGTGCGCCAACGAGGTGTGCCCTTGCCAGATACGGCAACGGGTCCACACCGCTCGGTGCCACGACCGCGAGCGGGGCGTCGGCACAAGCGCGGAGCTCGAGCGCTTCGAGCGCCATTCGCGAGCCGGCCGCATACCCCCCGACGGTCGCAGGCCTCGCCAAGCGCGTGGCGGCGAGCGAATCCCGTCCTTCGTCGAGCGCGCGCTCGTGCAGGAGCCGCTCCACTCGCTCTTGCGCCGCCTCCGCCCGTTCGTTGGCGTCGTTCGCTTGCGCGAGAAGGCGCGCCTGCGCGGCCCGCGCGCGACATGCCCCGGCGAGGCGGTCGGCCACGTTCTTGAGCGCCCGCACCTCTTCCAGAGTCGGGGGCTGGGTACGTGCGATGCGGGGGAGGACGAGCACGCCCTCCGCTTCCCCCTCGTAGGCGACGATCGTGACGAGGAGTGCGGCGTGGTCCGCCATCCATTTCGCAAGCGGGCGGAGATCGGGGCGCCGTACCTCGAGCACGTCGAGAACATCCGCTCGAAGCGTCCCTTCTGGCTCGCGCGAGGCGGTGAAGACCAGCGCGGCCGGGAGCTCCGCGGGACGTTCGTGCACATAACCGGCGGCGTCGACTTTGGTGGCCGTCGGGGGGGACAGGGTCCAAAGCTCGGGGGAAGGCGACGACAGGCCGGCGGGCTCGCGAAGGGCACGAAGGACTTCGCGAATGACGTCCTCGGGTTGCGCGCGAGACGTTTCGGCTGCCGCGCGCGCGCATGCGTCGAGCCAGCTGCCCCGCTCCGGGCGCAGAGGCGATTCGAGTGCCGTGACACCCGCGCCCACCGCCATCGCGGCGGCCGCCGTGGCGACGACGACACCCCAAACGTCGGTTCCGCCGCCGGAGACGGCCGAAGCACCGAGCAAGGCAACGCCTCCGCCCGTGATCGTCAAGACGACGGCCCGCCGCGCCCACCGCGCCACGGCGACGGCGTCGGGGTGCAGCGCCGCGCGCGCGGCGACCACGCTCGCCAGGCCCAGCGCCAGCCGCGCGAGCGAGTCCGCCTCGGTGCGCCCGAGCACGCCGACGACGAGGACGACGGCGAGCAACGTGCCCAGCAAGCCACGGATCGCAAGCGCACGCTCGACGACCCCGAGCTCCAGGCCGCGCCGCCGCAGCGTCCACTCCGTTTGCGCGACCAGTACCAGCGCGCTGGCCGTCGCGGCCCCCACGGTCCAGAGCTCGGGACGAGCCGTCATCCAGTCGGGCCCGTCGGAGGGTTGGGCTACACGGGCGACGAGGGCGGCGGCCCAGAACGCCCCGACCGCGACCAGCGAAGGCGCGCGGGGGGCGGGAGGCTCCGCGCGCACGATCCCTCCAGACGGCGGAATGGCCGCTATCGCCGCGATCGCCGATCCTACGCACGCCAGGGCGCCCGCGACGCCGAAGAGGCAAAGCACCCGGCTTTCGCGTGCCGGTCCGAGCGATGCGAGGATCATGGCGGCCCCCCAGCCCAAGATCCGCGCTACCGGGGTGGCTTTCCGGACGGCCATGCCTCCGACCACGAGCGCGGCCGCGCCCGCCAACCAGGTGCGTGGGTCGTTCGCCCCCTCGAGCCACACGGAGAGGACGGCGGCATACGCAACGATTGCGAGCGGCGGCAACCAGCGGCGCCAAGGGGTCGGCGGGCCGAACAAAGAGCCCTCTTCGTTGCTGCGGGCGGGGGCCTCCATGGGTGCCGGCCAGTTTCGCACGGTTTCGACGCTCTTGTAGCGAACGGCGCTCCTATGGTCTCGTGGCTCCGTGCCGCCGCTCGCAAGAAGGCCCCCCCGAACGCTCGCGTTCGGCGCCTGGCTCGCCACTCGGGGACCCCTGGCCGCGTCCGGCGTCGTTCTCGCAGTGCTCGGCGTGGCGACCGCGATCGTCGCATCTGTGGCCATGACCCGGCGCGGCGGCGTCGTCTCGCGAGTCCCCGTGGTCACCGCGGAGGGTATCGCGTGGTGCGCGGGAGTGACGATCGCGTTCGGCGCTTCTCTTCGGGCGATCGATCGCGACCGCGAGCAGGGCGTGCTCGCGCTCATCCGCGCCCGGGGCGTAAGCGCCGGAGCGTACGTCCGCGGGCGCGTGGGGGGTCTCGTTCTGGTGCTCGCCGCCGTGGTCGGGGGGGCGACATTCGTCGCGGGCCTGGCGGCGACGTCGATCGGCGGCGCGTCGTCGGGAGCCGTCCGATCCTGGGCCGGTGCCATTGCGTACGCGATTGCGTTCGCGGCGACCCTCGGACCGGTCGCGATGGCGTCGCTCAGCACCGGGAGCCGGGCCGCGGGATACTTCACGTTTCTGTCGGTGCTCGCTCTCCCCGAGCTCGTCTCTCCGTGGACGTCGCTGCTCTTGCCCCGGGGCTGGCACGAGCTCACGTCCATTCCGGCCGCGCTCGACGCGATTCGCGCGGGAGTCTTCTCGCCGATCGACTCTGGCGCCGGTGCAGCGCGCGCCTTCGCGGCGCTCGCCGCGGTCGTCGCCGTCTCGGTCGTCGTGGTGGGAGCGCGCCTGGCGCGTGCCGAAGCGGAGCAAGCCGAGTGATCTCCCTCGAGGAGGTTGCGACTCGTCGCGCCCCCCTGGCGCTCGCGAACCTTTCGCTCGCCTGGGGACCCGGCGCGCACGCGCTCGTCGGCGGAGCCGCCGACGGAGGCGCCCTCGTGCTCGCGGTCGTCGCCGGAGCGACCCGCCTTCGCTCGGGGCGCGTGCGGGTGCTCGACGGCGCGCCGACCGATGCCGGCATCCGGCCACGCATTGGGTTCGTCCCCGTGCAGCCGGTGCTGCCTCCTGCCATGAGCGTGACCGAGGTTCTGACGCTGGCCGCAGCCATACGCCGCGAGCCCGAGCAAGACGCCGAGGACCGCCTGCGTCAGCTTGGAATCGAGGCGCTCGCCAGGCGTGCCGTTGCAACGCTGTCGCCGGAAGAGGCGCGGGCGGTCGCGATGGTCGAGGCGGTGACCTCGTCGCGCGTGCGGGTTCTCCTCATCGAGGAACCATTCGTAGCGCTCGATCCGCGCGCGGTGACGCGTTTGCCGGACGTCGTCCGCGCGCGAGCGGCCGAGGGCTGGGCCGTCGTGATCGCGACGTCTTCGGTTCGAGACGCGGGAGAGATCGCCGACGATCACGTCCTTTTGAAGGCCGGGGCGGTGGTCGGCAGGGCGGCGTCGCTCGATGCGCTGGCCGGGTTTGCGCCTCAAGGGGTGCTCCTTCGCATTCTCGCGGAGGACCCCCGGGGGCTGGCCGCAGCGCTCGCGCGCGAGGAGTGCGTGGAGGCCGTCGCGAGGCGGGGTGCCGCGGTCGTCGCACGCGGGAGGGATGCGGTGGAACTCGCTCGGGCGGCCGGACGCGCGATCGTCGTATCGGGTGCACGAGTCACGGAGATACGAGTTCAGCCCCCTTCCCTCGACGAAGTGCGAGCGGCGGCGGCCGGCGTCGAGGCGGCGACCTACGAGTCGGCCCTCGATCGTACGCGCGCTTCGCTTCTTCTCGCGGAACGGCGGCCGTGATCGCGGCGGTCGCATGGGCACCGGCACTGCGGCTGCTGCGGACGCCGCGCACACGCATGGCCGTGGCCGGCTGGTTTGCCATCGCGCTGGCGTTCGGGATCGCCGCACGGTGGCGGGGATCGGCTCACGGCGCCGATCACGCACTGCTCGGGGCTCTCGGCCCGCTCGTGCTGCCTCTCCTCGCCTACGTGCTGGTCGGGGGCGTGGTCGGCGGCCACTCGCTGTCGCACGCCACGGCTCCCTTGGTGGCGTTCGGCGCGTCGCCCGCCCGCTCCGCCGCCGCGGCCATCCTCGTCGCCGCCGGCGCGTGCGTCGTCTCGGGGGCCCTTGTCGCGGCTGGCGTCGACGTCCTTGCGCACGGATCGACCGATCCGCCGCTTCTTCGCGACGCGCTGGCGAGCGCCTACGCCGGAGCCCTCGGTGGAGCGGGCTATTCGGCCTGGTTCGCGCTCGGCTCGAGCTTCGGCAGGAGGGGCGGAGGGCGACCGGTCCTGCTCGTGGCCGACTGGGTGCTCGGTGCGAGCGACGGGGCTGCCGCGCTCGTGACGCCGCGAGGCCACCTGCGCAATCTGTTGGGTGGCGTCCCTCCCCTCGATCTGTCGCAGCGCGCGAGCGCGGTAGCCCTTGCGCTCCTCGCGACGGGCTGGGCATTGGTCGCGTGGAGGCGCGCGCGGTAACGGTGGGAGGGACGTGCTAGGACAATCTGGGCAATGAACGATCCAGCTCGGTTTGCCCCGAAGCCGGCGTGGCTCAGGGTGCGAGCGCCCGGCGGCGAACGCTACGGCGAGCTCAAGGCGACGTTCCGGAGCCTCGACTTGCACACGGTTTGCGAGGAGGCGCGCTGCCCCAACGTGGGCGAGTGCTGGAACGAGGGGACCGCCACGGTGATGCTCCTCGGCGATACCTGCACGCGCGCCTGTCGGTTCTGCGCGGTGTCGACCGGTCACCCGCGCGGCGCGGTGGACGTGCGCGAGCCCGAGCACGTGGCGCGCGCGCTGTCGCGCATGCCGCTGCAATACGTCGTGATGACGATGGTCGACCGCGACGACTTGCTCGACGGCGGCGCGGGCCACGTGGCGAAGACCGTGATGCGGCTGAAAGATCTCCGGCCCGACATGCTGGTCGAAACGCTGCTCGGTGACTTCGGCGGACACCTCGACCCGGTCGACGTCACGGTCGACGCGCGTCCGGACGTATGGGCGCACAACATCGAAGTCGTGCGCCGGCTCCAGCGCACCATTCGCGACGTGCGCTGCAGCTACGAACAATCCCTCGGTGTTCTGCGACGCGCGAAAGAGCGCGCGCCGGAGGTCGTCACCAAGAGCTCGATCATGGTGGGAATCGGCGAGACCGACGACGAGGTCCTCGAGACCATGCGCGATCTCCGCGCGGCGGGCGTGGACATCGTCACGATCGGCCAGTACCTGCGGCCGACGCCCAAACACGCGCCGGTCGCGCGCTACGTCGAGCCGGAGCGCTTCAACGAATTCGCGCGCGAAGGACGGGCCTTCGGTTTCGCGTTCGTCGCTTCGGGGCCTCTCGTGAGAAGCTCGTACAAGGCTGCCGAGGTGTTCGTCCGCAGCGTCCTCCGCCCGGGCGACGAGGAAGCCGCCGAAGGGCTGCTACGCGAGCGCCTCGCCCAAGCCCAATTGCACGCGCAGAGCACGAGCGAACTGGCCGCGCACACCGCGGCGACCCTAGTGCCCGCTCGCGCCTTGGTCCGGCGATAGCGAGCCGTGGTCGCGGAGCGGCCCTTTCAAGCGCGCCTGCTGTAGACGCGACGGCGTAGCGCCGGCTCGTCTTCGTGTGCCACGACCGGTCCGGGCTCGAACACTCCTTCGTCGATGAGCGGCGCGTAGACCGCATCCCGGCCGTCCACGTAGTCGGGGACGTACGTCACGTCGATGACGTCCGTGTATTTCATCGCGTCTTCGAAGATCCGCGCGCCGCCGATGAACCAAACGTCGCCCCCGCCGGCGAGCTCCAGTGCTTCTTCGACGCTGCGCGCCCGCTCGACGCCGGGAACGTCGATGGTGCGGCTGGTCACGACGATGTTGCGGCGCCCCGGAAGCGGTTTGCCGATGGACTCGAACGTCGTCCGGCCCATGACGACCGCTGACCCCAGCGTCACCCGCTTGAACCGCCTCCAGTCGCCGAGGTAGCGCCAAGGGATTGTCCCGTCGACGCCGATGATCCCGTTGGGCGACGCGGCAAAAATGATTCCTCGCATCGGCTAAACCGCTACCTTGAACGGGATAGCCGGGTGCGGGTCGTATCCCGTGAGGACGAATTGTTCGAGAATCGCGTGCGTGTCCGCGTGAAGTAGCGCGTTCAGGTCGTCGAGGCCGCGGATCGCGGGGCTGATGGAGAGACGGGGAAGCGGCCTCGGTTCTCGCTCGAGCTGCTTTTTCAAGCCCGGGACGTGATCGTACTCCGCCATCGACCCGTCGGCCTTCGCCGTGTACACGTGCGCGTCGATGAGGGTGTGCGCAAACAGGCCGGCGCGAATCCCGGCGAACCGCGCGAAGAGCTCGAGAAGAAGCGCATACCCAGCGATGTTGTACGGTACGCCGAGAGCGACGTCTGCGCTGCGCTGGGTGAGATGCAAGCAGAGCATCGGCTCGCCGCCATCGTCGAGTTGGACATTGAGCGCGAAGAGCAGGTGGCACGGCGGCAGCTTGCTCGCCTGGGCATTGCCCGGCGCCCAGGCGCTCACCACGAGTCGCCGGCTCATTGGGTTGCGCTCGAGCTCGTCGACGACCCAAGCAATTTGATCGCGGTACGCGGCGTGCGGTTCCCGCCCTTCGACCGCGCCGTGCACGGGGAAGTGCCGCCAGAAGTTGCCGTACGCGCTCGGAACGCGCCCGCTCTCGTCGGCCCACGGGTCCCAGAATTTGCAACCGTGCTTTTTGAGGAGACCGATGTGCGTGTCGCCGCTCAGAAACCACAAATTCTCGACGACGATGTTCTTCCAGGAGATCTCTTTGGTCGTCAGCAGAGGAAACCCCTGGCGAAGGTCGATCTCGTAGTTGACGTTGAACGTGGAGAGCGTGTCCACACCGGTCCGGTTGGGCTTTCGCGTCCCTTTCGTAAGGACTTCGCGTACGAGGTCGAGATACTGCTTCACGGAATCGTTTGATCGCCTTGCAGAACGGCGGCGTCAATATCCGGCTCGGTCTGCTTCTGTCGCTCCTTGGCGTCGGCCTGGAGGCGCATCTTCGACTGTATCTCGTCGGCGCGCCTCGCCAAGATCTGCGCCTCGGCGGCGACGGCGTGATCGGTCGCGTGCTCGGGAATCCCGCGCAGCAGGTCCGAATAGGCGCGGCAACTGCGCGCGAGCTCCACGTCGTTGCCGATCTCTTCGAAGATGCCAATGGATCGCTTGAGCTGCTCGGCCGCGTCGCGCACGCCGGCCCCTCCCGCGCTCGCCGCGAGCGTCACCTCGCCGAGCGAGCGAAGCGCGACGCCGAGCTGTACGCGGCTTCCGGTCTGGGTGAACAGATCGACCGACCGCTGGGTGCATTCGCGCGCCTTGGTGTACTCGCGCTGCGCGAGATAGGCCTTGCCCAGGCCGCGGGCCGCTTCGGCGAGCCCGAGCTTGTCGCCGAGTTCGTCGGCGACCTCCTCGGCTTGTTTGAGCATCGCGACGGCCCGGGAGGGATCGCCCAGGCGATTGTGCGTCTCGCCGAGGTTCGTCAGGATGAGGGCGGTCCGGTTGCGGTCGCCCGTCTCCTTGGCGATGTCGTGAGCCTCGGCGAAGAGCGCGAGCGCCTTCTTGTCTTCGCGCATGTCCTGCGCGACGGTGCCGAGGTTGTTCAGCGTGATGCTCACGCCCACCAGATCGCCGATGTCGCGCCGAATGCGGAGCGCGTGTTCGAACGCTTCGAGCGCCGCCTTGGTGTTGCCCGAGTCCTGGTGCACCAGACCAAGATTGTTCAAGCTGAGGGCGATGCTGCGCCGATCCCCCAATTTGCGGCGCATTGCGAGGCCTCGCAGCGTGTACTCGAGGGCGAGGACATAGTCCCCCTTGAGCCAGTGGAGCTTTCCGATGTCGTCGAGCGTGCTGCCGACGCCCCGCTCGTCGCGCGACTGCCCGAAGAGGGCGAGCGCGGCCGTGAAATGGCGCGCGGCCTGATCGAGCCGGCCCGTCTCCCGATAGAGCCTTCCGATTCGCGAATGAGCCGCCCCACCCTTGCTCCGGAGGTCGAGCCGCCAGGCTCGCGCGAGCATCTCGGTAAAGGCCCGGAGTGCGTCTTCGTTGCGGCCCAGCGAGTGGAGCACGTCCCCGTAGTGGTGCAGCGCGCGCATCCGGAGGTCTTCGTCCGCCTCGTCGGTGGAAGGGGGGGGGTGGCTGCGGCCTTTGGGCACTCCCGGTTCGCCGTCGAGCAGCGCAAGCCCTTTCGCGTAGAGCTCTGCGGCCTTGGTGTTCGCGTAGCGCGAGCGCGAGACGTCCGCGGCATTCACGTACGCGATCGCGGCGAGGGCGTTCGCTCCGGCCCTCTCCCGGTGCCGGCCGAGCATTTCGAGGTATTCCTCGCTTGCCTCGATGTTCTCTCGAAACGAGAGCCAATTGGCAATCGCGCGATGGTACCCACGCGAGGATGCCGCGGCCGTCAGGCGTTCGAGCGCCTCGCGCTCCAGGTTGTGCTTGAAAACGTACTCCTCGTCGCCGGCGAACGTGCTGTCCGGAAGTCGGAGCACGTAGTCTCGCTCCACGAGATCGGAGAGAATCTGACGCGCGACGAGGACGTCGGCCGCTTCCCCGCCCTCCCACGTCTCTGGGGGCGCGGCGCGCTGGCGGCGCGTGGCCACGAGCCCGCCGAGCCAGAACACGCTGCCCATCGCCGCCGCCCGCTCGAGCAGGTCACGCTCTTCGGCGGAAAGCGCGGCGATTCGTGCTTGGACGGCGTCCTGAACGCTCAGCGGGAGCCTGACGCCGCCGAGCTTGTCCAGATGGATGGTCCAATGGTCTTCGTCGAAATCGCTCGACGCTTCGAGCACGCCGCTCTCGTGGTAAACGCGCACGATCTGTTCGAGAAGCGCGGGGTTGCCCCCCGCCAGAACGACGGCCTCTTCCACGAGCGCGTCGAGTTCCTGATCGCCGCACGGCGAGAGCAGGTCGTGCATGACGACGGCCGCGTCGACGTCGCTCAGTGCGGCCAGGTCGATGACCATGTGCCGATCGCCGCCGTGACGGCTCCAGTCGTCGCGCCGGGCGAGGATCTCGGGCCGAGCGATACAAACGACGAGGATGGGGGCCCGCAGCGTATCGATGAGCGAAGCCAAGAGTTCGAGCGAATCGTCGTGCGCCCACTGCAAGTCGTCGAAGACGAGCACGAGCGGTTCGGCTTCCTTGGTCGCGTCGAGCTCGAGGAAGCTCTTGATGACCGCGCGCCGCATCGACGGAACCTGCGGAGGGTCGCCCTCGACTGCGTTGATCAGCGGCGAGCCTTGGAAGTCGAGATCGAGGAGCTTGCCGAGAAAGTACGCGACGTCGCCGACTTTGCGATCCTCGAGCACGGCGGCGAGCTGGGCACGCACCTGCACCTTTGCCGCCTCTACATCCATGCCCTCGACGATCCCGATTCGGGCGCGCAGGACCCGCGCGAACACTTCATAGGATGGGCCTCCGCTGCGCGCGGCGCCCCGAAAGACGCGCGGGGCCATACGCCCTTCCCGCGCGCGGACGAGAAAGTCGCGCACGAGCCGGGTCTTTCCGATGCCCGCCGCGGCGACGACGGTGACCGTATGGGTCAGCTTTTGCTCGGAAGCGAGGGCGTAGGCGCGTTCGAGCTCGCGCATCTCGCCGGCTCGGCCGACCAGAGTGGCGCGTCGATCACTCACGGAAAAACGAGAAGAGAAGAGACTGTCGGTAGCCAAGACAGGGGCGAGGATAGCCGAAGGGGCGGTTCCGATCCTGTCGGCCCCCGCCCGGCGAACCCATGGGAGCGCGACCACAATCAACTTGGCCCTCGTCCTTCGACTGTGGTTGTCAATTGGACACCCCGCCCGTGCGCCCCGCTCCTCTCGCCTTCGCATCGATCTTCGCGACGCTCACGCTGTCGTCGGGGGCGTTCCCCGGATCGGTGCAGCGACACCCCACGACCGCGCGCGCGACCGCGTTCGGCCCCGCCGCGCTTCGCTTCGGCAGGAGCATCGGGTCGCCGACGGAAGGGCGTCTCCTCGGCGGCGCGCATCTGGAGACGGCGCCTCATGTTCGCATCGTTCCCGCGTACGAGGGCGGCGACGTCCGTTGGGGACTGGAGCCGCTCGTGGCGATGATCGATCGTGCGGCGCGCGCCGTGCGGCGGCACTTTCCGGACGCGATTGCTTCGGTCGGACACCTGTCGCGCGCCGGGGGTGGCGATCTCGATCGGCACCATTCGCACGAGAGCGGCCGCGACGCAGACGTCTGCTTCTACGTGCGAAGCGCGTCCGGAAAGCAACTGCTACCGTCGCACTTCGTCGCGTTCCGCGGCGATGGCACTTCGGTCGCCTGGCCGGGCGCATACTTCGACGACGCGAAGAACTGGGCGCTCGTCGCGGCGATGGTCAGTGACCCCGAGGCGCACGTCACCCATCTCTTCGTCGCAGCGCCGCTCCGGGCTCGCTTGCTCGCCTACGCCGAGCGAATCGGCGCGCCCGCAACGCTCCGCGTCCGAGCGGCCGAGGCGATGCAGCAGCCAAGGGGAGCACTGCCGCACGATGATCACATCCACGTGCGGATCGCGTGTCCGTCGCACATGAACGGCTGCGTCGAGAATCCCGCCGCGCGGACGGAGCGCACCCTGCTGGCCGGCGCGTCGCACGGCCGCCGAGGCGGTAATGCGGTCGTCGAGGAAACGCACGGCGGCCCGGCGAGCCGCCCGCGAGACCGGCAGGTTACCCCTGCGCCCAAGCATGGATCCGGCCCGGCCGTGGCGAACCCGCCCGGCGGCGGTCCCGTGAACGACGTCGAGCCGGATTCCGAGCCGGGCAATCCGACGAGCGAGCCCGACGTCCCTCCCGCATCGATGCCCGTGCCGGTGGACGACGTCGACGGATAGGCCGGGTCTTCCAAGCTGCTGCGCCCGTCAACCGCCTCCAGCGTCGTTGCCGCCGGACGAGGCGTTCCCTCCCCCATCGCCGGCTCCGCCTTCGTCTGCGCCGCCGTCCGCAGGAGGATGGCAGGTGTAGTACAGGCCGCCGGTCGAGCTGGTTGCGCTGCTCTTGGAACACGTATCGCCGGGCGCGCAGAGCGCCAAGTTGGCCCCTGTGTCTTTGGCATTCGAACACAGGAGTCTCGACATCGCGCCGGACGGATTGCAAGCGGCCATGCAAGCCGTGCCGAGCGGTTGGGTAGAACCGGAAGGACCGCAGCAGACTTGGCCGGCCGGGCAGTCGCCGCCAAAACACGTGACCGAGTTATCGGCCGTGCACGTGGCCACGTCGGAGCACGACAGCGTGGGCGCGACCATCGGCGCCGGGCGTACGGCGCAGCAGACTTGCGGAGCCGCGCAGTTCAACTGGCTGCAAGGATTGGCCGGGTTGCCGCCGCTGCTTCCGTTGCTCCCGCCGCTGCTGCTCCCCGCGCCGCCGCTGCTGCTCCCCGCGCCGCCGCTGCTGCTGCTGCCGGCGCCACTGCTGCTACCGGCGCCGCCGCTTCCGCTCGAGCCGCCGCCGGTGCCGCCGCTGCTGCTGCTGCTCGAGCCACTGCCGCTCGGCCCGGCCGTGGTCGGACTATTGCTCCCGCAAGCCGATGCGATTGCTGCCCCCAAACCAACACCCAAAGACGCTGCCCAGATTCCTCGCCCGTTTCTCATACGATTGACGGTAGCCAGTTAATCGGACGAGGCATATGTCTCTCCAGCGTCGCGCATTCGGTTGTCGATTGTGCCGTCTCCTTCGCGTCCCTCTCGTCCTAAACCGTCTTTCGCAAAGTGGCGGCAGCGACCTTGGCGCGCGCAGACCCCCATGACCCTCGTGACCTCGGGAGATGCAATGGATCGCAAGATTGACTACGTTCGCCCGAACATGATTCCCACGCGGCTGACGATCGAGCGACGAAAGGAGCGTGGTTCGTGAACAAAGTGGTTTCCGCCGCGCTCGACGCGGTGCGCGACATCCCCGACGGGGCTACCATTCTCGCCGGGGGATTCGGCCTCTGCGGCATCCCGGAGAACGCCATCCGCGCCTTGCGCGAGCTCGGCACGAAGGGCCTGGTCGTCGTGTCCAACAATTGCGGCGTGGACGACTTTGGGCTCGGGATTCTCCTCCGCAACAAACAAATCGTCAAAATGGTGTCGAGCTACGTCGGCGAAAACAAAGAGTTCGAACGGCAGTATCTGTCGGGCGAAATCGAGGTCGAGCTCACACCCCAGGGCACGCTCGCGGAGCGGCTGCGAGCGGGAGGCGCGGGCATCCCTGCGTTCTTCACGCCGACGGGCGCGGGAACGGCCGTCAGCGACGGCGGCCTGCCGCTGAAGTACGGCGCGGACGGCAGCGTCGCGAAGCGATCTCCGAAGAAAGAAACGAGGGAGTTCGAGGGGCGAACCTACGTGCTCGAGCCGGCCATCGCCGGGGACTTCGCGCTCGTGAAGGCATGGCGTGGCGACCGCTTCGGCAACCTCGTCTACCGTCACACTGCGATGAATTTCAACCCGATGATGGCCACCGCAGCACGCGTGACCATCGCCGAGGTCGAGGAGCTCGTCGAAGTCGGCGACATCGACCCCGACCACGTCCATACGCCGGGGGTCTATGTGCAGCGAATCTTTCAAGGGCAGGGATACGAGAAGCGCATCGAGCGCCGCACGACGAGAGACGGGCGTGGGCAATCCGCGAAAGGCTGACCGATGGCACTGAGCAGGGACCAGATCGCCAAGCGCGCCGCGCAAGAGCTGCGCGACGGCTATTACGTCAATCTAGGGATCGGCATGCCAACCCTCGTGGCGAGCTTCATTCCGCCGGGTGTCGAAGTGATCTTGCAAAGCGAAAACGGCCTCTTGGGAATCGGCCCTTACCCGGCCGAAGAAGAGGTCGACGCGGACCTCATCAACGCGGGCAAAGAAACCGTCACGATGCTGCCCGGGAGCGCGATCTTCTCGAGCGCCGAGAGCTTCGGCATGATTCGCGGCGGACACATCGACCTCGCGATTTTGGGCGCGATGCAAGTCAGCGAAAAGGGCGACCTCGCCAATTACATGATCCCGGGGAAGATGGTGAAAGGCATGGGCGGGGCAATGGACCTCGTCGCGAGCGCCAAGCGTGTGGTCGTCATCATGGAGCACGCCGCCAAGGACGGGACGCCGAAGATCCTCGATGAGTGCAGCCTGCCCATCACCGGCCGACGTGTCGTTCACCGCATCATCACGGACCTCGCGACAATCGACGTCACCGCCGACGGGCTCGTTCTCCGTGAAGTCGCCGCCGGCGTCAGCGCGCGCGAGGTACAAGAGCGGACCGAGCCGACACTGAAAGTCGGGCCCGACTTGAAGACGATCGCGGTATAGCCGGAAGCCTCTTCCTTCTCCCGGATTGCGGGCTCAGGCCCGGGCGGCCACGCGACGCGTCATTGCGCCCGGCTATCGCCGTCGCGCGCATCTTCGGGTACATCGACACGAAGCCCCATGCCCTGGCCCGAAAAAAAGCCTCCCGAGCTCGACGCTGCCGAGAAAAAGACCATCGGCAAGGGAGTCTTCCGCAAGTGCGACGGGTGCGGCGAAACGCTGCCGTCCGACGCGTTCGCGGCGAACTTCGAAGTGTGCCCGCAGTGCGGACGACACCACAAGCTGGGCGCCGCAGGCTGGAGGCAGCTCTTTCTCGACGCAGGCTCGCTCGAAGAGTGGGATGCGCACCTCGAACCGGCCGATCCGCTCGAGTTCTCCGACGGCAGAACGTACCCGGAGCGCGTCGCCGCCGCTCAGAAGGCTTCGCGCGCGAAGGAAGCGGTGGAGATCGGGCGCGCGCGCATCGACGGCCGCCCCATCGGCTGGGGAGCTTTCCTTTTCGCATTCATGGGCGGGTCGATGGGCTCGGTCGTCGGCGAGAAGCTCACGCGGCTCTTCGAACGCGCCAAGACCGAGCGATTGCCCGTCGTGCTTTTGCAGGCGAGCGGCGGCGCTCGAATGCAAGAAGGAATCCTCAGCCTGATGCAAATGGCAAAGACGGTCGCGGCGCTCGATCGTCTGAAGGACGCAGGTCTGCCGTTCATCAGCGTCCTGCTCCACCCCACCACGGGCGGCGTGGCGGCGAGCTACGCGCTGCTCGGCGACGTCAACATCGCCGAACCGGGGGCCCTCATCGGCTTCGCCGGACCGCGCGTTATCGAGCAGACCATCCGGCAAAAATTGCCCGCCGGCTTCCAGCGCAGCGAGTTCTTGCTGGCGCACGGCATGGTCGACCGAATCGTCAGCCGCCTCGACATGAAGCGCGAGGTGGCCACGCTCCTGGGTCACTTTTGCGGGCGCGTCGGCGGTCACGAAAACGGGGCTCCGGCCTGAGGTTCGTAAGCGATGACCCGTGATGCCGCATTCGACGGCGACCAGCGGGATGCACCGCGCGCGACCCTGGGTGACCTCGCGCTGCTCTTCTTGCGCCTCGGGCTTACGGCGTTCGGCGGTCCGGCTGCCCACATCGCACTCATGGAGAACGAGGTCGTGCGACGCCGCCGGTGGTTGTCTTCGGAGCGGTTCTTGGATCTTCTGGGCGCGGCGAACTTGATCCCGGGTCCGAGCTCCACGGAGCTCGCGATCTTCATCGGGTATGACCAGGCCGGCTGGCGCGGCCTTCTGCTGGCGGGTAGTTGCTTCATCTTGCCGGCGGCGCTGATGGTGTCGTTCATCGCCTGGGCTTACGTCCGTTTCGGGACGCTGCCTCAGGTGGGTGGCGTGCTGTACGGCGTCAAGCCCGTCGTGATCGCCGTCATCGTTCAGGCGTTCTGGGCGCTGGCACCCAAAGCCTCGAAGCGTTCCCCGGCTCTGGTCGCCGTCGGGCTCCTCGCGGCGTTTGCTTCGGCTCTTGGCGTGGACGCGCTGGCGGTGCTGGTCGGCGCCGGAGCTGCGTCGGTCGTCGCGGCTCGGGCCCTCGGGCGCGGTGAGACGAGACTGTTCGGTCTTGCGCCTTTGGGCGGGGCCGGAGGATCCGCTGCAATCGGCGCGATGCCCGTCAGCCTGCTCCCTCTCTTTTTCACATTCGTGAAGTTCGGCGCCGTCGTCTTCGGCGGTGGGTACGTGCTCCTCGCCTTCCTCCGCGGCGACCTCGTCGACCGCCTTCATTGGCTCAGCGAATCGCAACTCCTCGATGCCGTGGCCGTGGGTCAAGTGACGCCCGGCCCGGTGTTCACGACCGCTACGTTCATCGGATACGTGATTGCCGGCGGTTGGGGAGCGGCGTTGGCGACGGTGGGGATCTTTCTCCCGGGGTTCGTCTTGGTAGCGGCCAGTCGCCCACTGCTGGCGCGCGTTCGGCGCTCGACGCCGGCGAGCGCATTTCTCGACGGAGTGAACGTCGCCTCGCTCGCGCTGATGGCCGTCGTGACCTTCCAGCTCGCCAAGGGCACCTTCGTAGACCTGCCGACGGTCTTCATCGCCATCGCCAGCGCCATTTTTCTCCTTCTGCTGAGAGTCAACTCGGCGTGGCTCGTCTGCGGCGGAGCGCTCGCCGGAACGCTCGTTCGGGGGCTCCGATGACCGCCGAGAAGCGCGGCGCAGAGCGTTCCCTCGCCGCCGGATTGAACAAGATCTACCGGCGCGTCCCGCTCGGGATGCGGTTCGGACTCGAGCCGATGCGCGCCGCGTGCTCCCAAGCGGGCCATCCCGAGCGCGCGTTCCCCGTCGTCCATGTCGCGGGCACCAACGGAAAAGGGAGCGTATGCGCGATGGTCGAGTCGATCGCGCGCGTCCAGGGGCTGAAGACCGGCCTCTACACTTCGCCGCATCTCTGTCGTTTCGCCGAGCGCATTCGGATCGATGGCGAACCCATCGACGACGAAGCACTCTCCGATCTGCTCCACAGGGTCCTCGATTCCGAAGCCGATCTCTCCTTCTTCGAGGCCGCCACCCTGGCCGCGTTCCTGGCGTTTCGTGAAGCCCGAGTCGATCTGGCCGTGATCGAGGTTGGCATCGGCGGGCGTCTGGACGCGACGAACGTCGTTCCGACGCCGCGCGCCGCCGCGATTACGCGGATCGCCCTCGACCACACCGACAGGCTGGGGCCGACGCTGGTGGACATCGCGCGCGAGAAGGCCGGGATCGCCAAACCCGGTCTGGATATCGTTCTCGGCCGCATGACGCCCGAAGTGCATCGGACGATCGACGAGGTGGCTCACGCCCTCGGCGCCACGACGACCCCCGTAAAAGGCTACGAGGCACCGGCGCGCGTCGGCCTGATGGGGGCCCACCAGAGGGACAACGCGGCCGTCGCCGCCGTCCTCGGCGCGCGAATCGGTGCTTCGGCCGGTGCGGTCGAAGAGGGTATTTCGCGCGTCGCGTGGCCTGGGCGAATCGAGCGTGTCGGTCGCTTTCTCCTCGATGCGGCGCACAACGTCGACGGGGCGGAAGCGCTCGCGAAACACCTGCGCTCGCTCGGGCTGCCGCCGGGCGAAATCGCGTTGGTGTTCGGCGCGCTTGCGGACAAGGACTGGGGCCCGATGCTCGATCAGCTCGCGCCCCTCGCGAGCGAGCGGTTCTACGTCGCCCCCCGAGGCGCCGGGCGCGGCGCCGTGGACGCGGCGGCCCTGGCCGCCCGCCACGATGGAACGCCTCTGGAGTCGACGGCTGACGCGCTCTCTCGGTTCCCCGCGGGCGGCGGCCCGTCGCTCGTCGTCGTAGCCGGATCCATCCTTCTCGTCGGCGAGGCCCGCGGCCTCTTGCTCGGCCTGCCGCGCGATCCGCCCGTGGCACTTTGAACGCCCGCTCACTGGGGCTAGATTGGCAACCCCTCCGGTCATGCCCAGCTTCGACATCGTCTCAAAGGTCCAGTGGAACGAGGTCGACAACGCCTTGCACCAAGCGGAAAAGGAAATTTCCCAGCGCTTCGACTTCAAAGACACGAACACATCGGTCGAGAAAACGTCCGACGGGATCACGATCCGCTCCGACAGCGAAGAGCGCGCCAAAGCGGCCCTGAACGTGCTCCAGGACAAGCTCGTGAAGCGCAAAGTCAGCTTGCGCTTCATGGACCCCGGAAAGCCGGAGCCAACCGGCAAAGGGGGGGCGCGTATCATCATCAAGGTCAAGGAAGGGATCGAAACCGAGAAGGCCCGCATCCTGGTCCAGGCGATCAAGGAGGCGAAGTTGAAGGTGCAAGCGTCGATGCAGGAGGAGCAGGTCCGCGTCAGCGGAAAGAACAAGGACGACCTGCAGGCGGCAATGCAACTCGTGCGTGGTCGCGACATCGGAATCGAGCTCCAGTTCGTGAACTTCCGCGACTAAACCCCACTCGAGTCGGCCCGGGGCCTTGCGCCCGAGCCCTCCCCGAGACACTGCAGCCGAGCCGGAATGAAAAACGTCGATTCTCTACGTGCCGCTAGCAGCGCACCGCCGCCGCCCCGCGAGCGCAAGCTCTTCGGAACCGACGGCATCCGCGGGGTCGCCAACGAGCACCCGATGACGCCCGAGCTCGCCCTCCAATTGGGGCGCGCGGTGACCTTCGTGGCGGGGCGAGGCAAGAGCCACGTCCCGCGCATCCTCGTCGGCAAGGACACGAGGGTTTCCGGTTACATGCTCGAGCAAGCCATCGCCGGTGGCGTGTGCGCGGCTGGCGGTCGGGTGATGCTCTGCGGTCCGATGCCGACTCCAGCGGTCGCTCACTTGACGGTGAGCATGCGCGCCGACGCTGGGATCGTCATCAGCGCGAGCCACAATCCGTATCAAGACAACGGCATCAAAGTCTTCGGCGCCGACGGCTTCAAGCTTCCCGACGAGGCCGAGAGCGAAATCGAGCAGCTGATGGGCAACGATCAGCTGTTCGGCCGCCGCGCCACCGGTCCGGACATAGGCAGGGCGGAAAAGCTCGAGGACGCACGGGGACGATACGTCGTCTTTCTCAAACAAACCTTTCCGCGCGACTTGTCGCTCGACGGCGTCCGCGTCGTCGTCGACGCGGCTCACGGCGCGGCGTATCGCGTAGCTCCTTTGGTGCTCCAGGAGCTCGGGGCGTTGATTACGGCGATCGGCGTCCGCCCGAACGGCGTGAACATCAACAAGGACTCCGGAGCCCTCCACCCCGATCACGTCCGCGCGGAGGTCCTCCGCCGCGGCGCCGTGCTCGGAATTGCCCTCGACGGCGACGCCGACCGCGTCATTCTCGTCGACGAAAAAGGCCACGACGTCGACGGGGATCACATCCTGGCGATGTGTGCGGCGCGCATGTTGAGCGAGGGGACGCTGCGCAAGAAGTCCGTCGTCGCGACGGTGATGTCGAACCTCGGGCTCGAACACGCCGTGGCGCGCGCCGGCGGAGCGCTGGTGCGGACGAAAGTGGGCGATCGGTACGTCGTCGAAGCGATGCGCGCAGGAGGTTACAACCTGGGCGGCGAGCAATCGGGCCACCTCGTGTTCCTCGACCACTCGTCGACCGGCGATGGCATGCTGGCCGCGCTCCAGGTGCTTGCCCTGATGCTGCGGACGGGGCGACCGCTCTCGGAGCTCGCGCAAAGCGCGATGCAGCGCTTGCCTCAGGTGCTGGAGAACGTCGTCTTGCCCGCGCGCCGCCCGATCGAAGACATGCGCCGTCTCGCCGAGACGACCGCCAAGATCGCGTCAGCGCTCGGCGCCGACGGTCGTGTGCTCGTGCGCTGGAGCGGCACGGAGCCCAAGCTTCGGATCATGCTCGAGGGACCGCGCGAAGAGCGGATCCGCGCGTGGGCCAAGGAGCTGGCCGAGGCCGCGAGGTTGGACGCGCCGTCGTGAAATGGAGTCGCCATGCCCCGTCCACGCGACTCGGTCAGGAGTCCACGCGACTTGGTCACCCGGTCCACGTGACTCGGTCGCCTTCCGAGGAGAACTTCCGCCAGCGAAACGAGGTCCCCCGCGGAGCGCTGACGACTGGTCCCTCTCGCGGCATTTGCCGGGCCCCCCGCTCCGCGGGGGGACCTGAGGGGGGCCGCGTTCGGCTAGTAGCGGTAGTGCTCCGGCTTGAACGGCCCTTCGACGGATACACCTAGATACTCCGCCTGCTCCTTCGTGAGCTTCGTGAGCTTCACGCCGAGTTTGGGCAGGTGAAGGGCGGCCACCTTTTCGTCGAGCTTTTTCGGCAGCGTGTACACCTGACGGCTGTACTTCGCGTGGTTTTTCCAGAGTTCGATCTGCGCGATCGTCTGATTCGAGAAGCTCGAAGACATGACGAACGACGGGTGACCATTCGCGCATCCGAGGTTCACGAGTCGCCCCCGCGCGAGCAGAGTGAGGCGTTTGCCGTCCGGAAAAACGAACTGATCGACCTGCGGCTTGACGTTCTCTTCTTTGATCTCGGGGTTCTTCTCGAGCCACGCGACGTCGATCTCGCAGTCGAAATGCCCGATGTTGCAGAG
>CAZVPE010000088.1:0-20390 GCA_964628155.1 uncultured Polyangiaceae bacterium
GTCAGGTCATCGCCGAGGAGCTCGGGCTCAAGCTCGAGAACGTCACCATCAGCGACCTCGGTCGCGCAAAGCGCCTCACGCTCGACAAGGACAATACGACGATCGTCGACGGCGCCGGCGACAAGACCAAGATCAAGGGTCGAATCGAAGAGATTCGTAAGCAGATCGAGGTCACGACGAGCGACTACGACCGCGAGAAGCTCCAGGAGCGGCTGGCCAAGCTCGTCGGCGGCGTCGCGGTGGTGAAGGTCGGCGCGGCGACCGAGACCGAGATGAAGGAAAAGAAGGCTCGCGTCGAGGACGCCCTTCACGCGACGCGCGCGGCGGTCGAAGAAGGCGTCGTCGCCGGCGGCGGCGTGGCGCTTCTACGGGGCCAAGCGGCGCTCGACGGCCTCAAGGTCGACGAGGATCAGCGCTTCGGCGTGCAGATCATTCGCCGCGCGCTCGAAGAGCCGCTTCGTCTGATCTCGCAAAACGCGGGTCTCGAAGGGTCGATCGTCGTCAACAAGGTCCGCGAGGGCAAAGACGACTACGGCTACAACGCGGCGACCGACACGTACGGCAACCTTCTTCAGATGGGCGTCATCGACCCGGTGAAGGTCGTCCGCACGGCGCTGCAAAACGCGGCGAGCGTCGCCGGTCTCATGTTGACGACCGAGTGCCTCGTCGCCGAACGTCCGAAGGAAGAGAAGAACGGCGGCGGCGGTGGTCATGCGGGCCACGGCCACGGCGGCGGCGGCGACTTCTGACATTGCCCGAGTCCTCTCGGACTCGCCAATCAGCTGCCCGATGGCCCCGGAGACCGCGAGTCTCCGGGGCCTTTCTTTTTTCCGGCGGTGCTACTCGTAGAAACCGATGACCCGCCGCGCAGCCCCCGGGCTCCTTTTCGCGCTCGTTTTCTCGGCTTCGACGGCGACCGCCTTCGCCGCGGACAGCGATCCCTGGATTGCCCGAGACAAGGCCCTCCACTTCGACGTTTCGGCTGGGATTGCTGCTGCCGCGTACGCCGCGAGCGCCGCCTGGATCGTCGATGCGCGCTGGAAGGCCCTCGCGCTCGGCGGCGGCGCGGCTCTTGCGGCCGGCGCCGGCAAAGAGTTGGTCGACGCTACGGGAATACTCGGCGGCGATCCGTCTTGGAAGGATTTCGCGTGGGACGTCGCCGGCGCAGTCGCGGGGCTCGCGCTCGCCTGGGGAGTCGACCTGCTCATCGGCGGCGTCAGCCGGGAGCAGCCCGCGCTCGCCTCGCCGCGTCCGTCTTCCGGCACGGCCGGCTTCGTGCTTCACTTTTGACCCGCCGCTCATGCCCGCGACGCCGCACATCGTCGGACGAAATGTAAGAAATTTCCGTTATGGGCAGATATCACCGCCGACCACACGCGGCGCGCAGGTCGCCGAGGCGCTGCGCACGTGCAACGTCGGCTTTCATAGTTGGATTGGCGCCGACTCCTCTGTCGGCTACATTTAGTCGGACACGATGACGGTCGCTCCACAGACGGGCTGGCCGCCGACTGTCGGGCGATATCTTCTCTACGGGGAAATCGCGTCCGGTGGCATGGCGACAGTGCACTTTGGTCGCCTCCAAGGCGCTGCCGGATTCGCGCGTTCCGTCGCCATAAAGCGTTTGCATCCGCAGTACGCAAAAGACCCTGATTTCGTCGGCATGTTTCTCGACGAAGCCCGGCTCGCAGCGCGAATCGCGCATCCGAACGTGGTCCCCACCCTCGATATCGTGTCGCAGGGCGACGAGCTTCTCCTCGTCATGGAGTACGTGCGTGGGTCGTCTCTCTCTCGACTTCTTCGCACGCTGACTCAAAAGGGCGAGCGCATGCCGACGCGAATCGCGGCCGCGATTACCGCGGGCGCGCTCCGCGGTTTGCACGCGGCGCACGAGGCCAAGAGCGAGGCCGGCGAAAAGCTCGAGATCGTCCACCGCGACGTGTCGCCCCAGAACGTCCTTGTCGGTACCGACGGCATCGCGCGGGTCCTCGACTTCGGTGTCGCCAAGGCCGCGGGCCGCGTGCAAACGACGCGGGAAGGGCAGCTCAAAGGCAAACTCGCGTATATGGCTCCCGAGCAGATCACGACCGGGTCCGTCACGCGACGAACGGACGTCTATGCGGCAGCCGTGGTGCTCTGGGAGATGCTCACCGGCCGGCGTTTGTTCCGTGCGGACAACGAAGCAAAGCTCCTCGCGCTCGTCCTCGACAGCGAGGTCCTCGCGCCGAGCACGCTCGTCGAAGGGCTGCCGAGCGCGTTCGACCAAGTGGTCATGAAGGGCCTCGATCGGGATCCGGCCAAGCGTTACGCGACAGCGCGGGAGATGGCGATCGACGTCGAGGCGGTCGTCGGCATCGAGCCGCCCACCGTGGTGGGTGAATGGGTCGAGGTCGTCGCGGCGGACGAACTGCGCGAACGCGCGAATCGGATCGAAGAGATTGAAAGAAGCGTGATCGGCTCTTCGCCGAGCGGGGTGTCGCAGTCTCCCCACGATTTCGTCCAGCAGTCCTCGAACAGCCGGCGGCCCGACGAACCGTCGACGGTGCAGCACGGCGGCCGCGGGCTCCCTCCGGTGCCGAAGCCGCCGCCCTTGCCCGCTTCGCTCAAGCTGCCCCCGCCCTCTCAGCAAACGACCCCGCCGCCCGCGCCGAGCACGCACCCGATATCGCAAGCGTCCCAGGTGTCGGACGTCGCGGTTGCCCACACCGATGCGCCCATCGCGTTTCGAAAGAGGCCGGCGGGCATTCTCGTGGCCGCGGCGCTCGCGGTCTGCGCGATTGGCGCGACGGTCATGGCCCTTCGGCCCCTCCACTCCAACGCAGCCGCATCGATGCCTGCAAGCGCTCCTCCTCCGCCGGAGGTCACCCCGCCCTCGCCGGTCGGGGTCGCCCGAGAATTATTGCCCAGTGCGCCCTCGGCCGGAGTTCCCGCTTCACCGGCCCCTCCTTCTGCGCTTCATGGGCCTGTCGCCCCGTCCGCATCGCTGCAAATGCTCGGTCGCTTCGAAGGACCCGGGGCGTCGAAAGTGAGCCCGCGGACGCTGCCCGCCGCAGCTCCTCTTCCGCTACCGGGCGCGACTCCGCCGTCTCCGCAGGGGCAGGGGGCCGCGGGCAACGCGCCTGCGCCACCTCGCAGCGCGCCCCAGGCGCCGAGGCCCGCGCCGCAGGTCGGGGCGTCGGACTGTACTCCGCCCTATACGACCGACGACAAAGGTCACATCCACTTCAAGCCGAATTGCGTGAACTGACCGGAGGGGGGGAGGGCGCGTGGAGGTGGTGCGGGAGAACAAAGACACCCTCGCGGAAGAGCCGCGGTCGGGATAGTTTGCTCCCGTTGCGCTGATGCGACTTCGCACTTCCTTCGCGCTTGCTTCCGTCATGACGCTCGTCGCAAGCAGCGGCGCGCCGCGGCGGGCGCTTGCGGCCGACGAAAAGGACTCGTGCCTCGCCGCGGCCGATCAGGGGCAGTCGCTCCGCGACGACGGCAAGTACACCGAGGCCCGCGAGCAGTTCCTCAGTTGCTCGAGGAACGCGTGCCCGAAGCTCGTTCACGACCAGTGCGCCGATTGGCTTCGCCAGCTCGACGAGTCGATCCCGACGGTCGTCTTCGGCCTGAAGGACGACAGGGGAAACGAAGTGACCGCCGTGCACGTCGTCGCGGACGACAAGCACCTGAGCGGCCTCGTCGACGGCAAACCCGTTCCGCTCGACCCCGGACCGCACGACATTCGATTCGAACGCGACAACCCCAGCCAATCGGTCAGCGTGCACGTCGTCCTCCGGGCAGGGGAAAAGAACCGCGACATCAACGCCGTCTTTCCTCCGCTGGAGGCGTCTCCTCCGGAAACGCCTCCCGAGCCATCGCCCCCGCCTCCGGCCACCGCGAGCAGTTCTCCAGCCGCCGAGGCACCGCCGGAGTCGCCTCCTCCGGCTCCGCCGTCGACCGGGGAGGCCCGCCGCGTGACGTCTATCTCGCTCCTGGCGGCCGGCGCGCTCGGCATCGGCTTGGGGGCGTACTTCGGCGTCAAGTCCCAGGACGAGGCGAGCATCGGGGACAGCACGGAGAAGTCGCTGGGCCGCGGGGGATGCGGCCCGGACGCCACGCCGGCCGACGCCCGGTGCAAGTCTCTGAACGACAGTCGTGACGCACAGAACCGCGACGCGACGCTCAACGTCGTATTCTACGCCGCGGGCGGCGCCCTCGCTGCGGGCGCGATTGCAACTTGGTTTCTTTGGCCCAAGCCCGCCGCGACGAAGCCGAGCGCCGCTTGGGTGGCGCCGAGCTTCGCGCCGAACGGGGTCGGGTTCTGCGCGGGTGGTGTCTTTTGACGATGGTCTGGTCCAATCCACATTTGTCCCGCTGCGCGGCCGCGACGGCCTTCATTGCGCTTGCCTTCGCGATCGAGAACTGCGGCGTCATGTCCTCGTCCTCCGACTGCGCCCAGCGGGCGACGTGCTCGTCGGGCGACGGAATCGAGGGCGGCAACGACTCGGGGGGCCCGGGCACCGACGCAGGCGACGACGCAAGCGGTCTCGACGCAACGATGACCGACGTGACGAGCGAGGACGTCGTCGTCGGCAACGATGTCGAGGAAGGGGGCGAAGACGCGCCCGGAGAAACGGCGGTAGAGGACGCGCCGATCGCCGATGTCACGACCGAGAAATCGGCCGCTGACGGGCCGTGCGTACCGACCGGCTCCGCCGAAAACTGCACCAACGGGATCGACGACAACTGCGACGGCCTCGTCGACTGCGCGGAGCCTTCTTGCCAGACGGCTGGGTACGCGTGCGTCGGAGCCGCGCCGGCCGGATGGTCGGGTCCTGATTTGTTTTGGACGGGGACGGCCGGAGCGACCGCCCCCGCCTGTCCGACCGGCTATCGTTCGATGGACGGGCACGCGGGCCCGACGGGCACCAACGGCACCTGCGCGTGCACCTGCACGGCCACGGGACAAGCGTGCACGGCGACCGCCGCCTTCCACAAGGACCAGGCCTGCTCCGATCCCGCTTGCAGCTCCGTCACGCTGACGGCGACGTCGACCGGACCGAGCGCGTGTACTCCCATCACGCCCCCTTCCGTGTGCGGGAACGCAGGTTCATTCGATGGCGGAGTTCCCGCTCCAACGGGGGGCACGTGCACGCCGCAGGTGACGAAGACGCCGGGATCGGCGGAGGGCTGGACCTCCTCGGCGCGGGTGTGCACCGCGCCAGCGGACGTCCCGGGCGGCTGCGCCGGAGCCAGCCAGCAGTGCGTCCTCGAGAGCCCGAGCTCGTTTGGCGCCGCGATCTGCGTGCATCAGAGCGGAGTCGCGTCCTGCCCGGCCGGCTATCCGACGAAGTCCCTCATTTACGGCGATGAAACGGATATGCGGGGCTGCGGGCCGTGCACTTGCAGCGCCAAGCCAACGGGCGGCACTTGCGCGGCCACCATCAACGTCTGGGGGGACCAGGCTGGCGGTTGTACCGGAAGCGTCGCGAGTACGTCCGCGCTGAGCACCACGTGCACCACGTACAGCGGCGCAAACTACAGTCCCGGTTATGCGCAAGGCAATTTCACTGTAACCCCGGGCACCTGCACGGTCGTGACGCAACCGACTCCGACCGGCGCGGTCATCGGAACGGGCCCCGTGACCGTGTGCTGCGCGAACTGACTTCGCGGCTTCCTTCGACGCCTGCCGCGAACGGCGGCCGACGCAGCCGCCGCGCCCGAGCGGCGCTTGAGCCGAAAGCCTGGGACGGCATCACTGCTCCCCTGGCAGCCGCCCATGTCTGCGTTCGTTCGACCTCCGTTGGACATCGCCCCGCAGCGGGGAAAAGCGCATCCGGACGATGAGGCGCTGGCGGAGGGTCTCATCGCCGGGGAGTCGTGGGCGGCGACGGCCGTCTACAAGAAGCACGGGCGGATGGTCTTCCGTTTCATCCACCGCGCGCTCGGTGTGACGGGCGACGCCGAGGATCTCACGCAAGAAGTCTTTTTGCAGGTGTTCTCCAAAGTGCGCGATCTCCGCAATCCGCGCGCGCTCAAGAGCTTCGTTTTTTCCGTCGCGGTCCGCGTTCTCAAGTGGGAGCTCCGGAGCCGCCGTACGCGGCGTTTCTTTTTGGTGTTGGGTGTCGAGCAATATCCCGAGCCCGCCGTCTCCGAGCTCGACGCGGAGTCGCGGCAAGCCATCCAGCGGCTCTATGCCATTCTCGATCGGCTGCGGATCCAGGAGCGGGTCGCCTTCGTGCTTCGCCACGTCGAGGAGCTGAAGCTCGAAGAGATCGGCGAAGCGCTCGGGGTGTCGCTCGCGACCGTGAAGCGGCGCCTCGAACGGGCCACGCGGATCGTTTCGCGCGAGATGGAACAAGACCCGACCCTGGCTCCCTACAGCCGCGGATCGCTCGCGAAGTCGGAGCCCCCGGCCATGCCCCGCGCGGTAGGCCGAGCGGCCGGGTCGTGACCACGTAAAATTGCGTCGTCGGCGGCGATTTGTCGGGTGAACTCCTACGGATTCGGAGGGCGCCTGACGAACGATGCTTCATCAAATCACATCCATCAGAGACATGCGGAGAATCGCTGCTGCTCCGACGCCGCCGAACCATCGGTGCGGGGAGGGCGCTCCGAGCGTCGCGAAAAGGCGCCAGGCCTCGCGTTGGTGCTACATCGTCAGGCGACGGTCGATGGGCGCTTCGCATCGGGTCGAGGCGAGTTCATGAGCGGAAATCGGCTTAGGCAATCCACGGAGAATCACATGACGACGCACATTGGATGGGCACGAACGGCATTGGGGACCATCCTGGCCGGACTCGCCGGCGCAAGCATCTGGAACTGCAGCAGCGCGCAATCGCCCGGTTCGCCATCGAGCGACACGCACCCGGCGGGCAGCAGCAGCGGCGGGACCGAGACCCCGGGTTCGTCGTCCTCGTCCTCCGGCGGTGGAAACGGCGCGACCCCTAGCTCCGGCGGGAGCGGGAGCGTTGGGCCGGGGGCAGCCGGCTCCAGCAGCAGCAGCTCGGGGAATGTCGGCTCGTCCGGCGTTTCGAACGCCAGCAGCGGTTCGCCTGTGCCGAGCAGCAGCGGATCGTCGTCGGGGACCTCGACCGCGGGCAGCGGCGGAACGACCGGGAGCTCCGGCGCGAGCGGGAACGACGCGGGATCGACGGGCAGCGGGGGCGGCAGCAGCAGCAGCAGCGGAGCCGCGGGGAGCAGCGGAGCGAGTGGCAGCGGAGGGGGCGGGCCAACGAGCACCACGGTGGGCTTCGCCACCGACCGCGTCATCGTGACGGGCGTTCGCGGTACGACGACGCCCCCGGCGACCTCGATCATCAATCTGCACAACGGCGGAACGACCCCCATTTCGGTCACGGCTCTCGCCCTCAGCGGAACGAACGCCGCTCAGTTTCAAATCACTCCCCCCACGCTCCCGGCCATGATCGCCGCCGGCATGGATTTGCCCGTGACGGTGGAGCTCCTGACCACGGGCGCTGGCCTTCCGCCGGCGCCCAGCGACAAAAATCTCGGCTCGACGCTGGTCCAGGCGACACTCACGGCCACGCTCAGCACGGGCATGTCGACGGCGAGTGTCTTCGGGTTGGTCCTCATCCAGAGCAACTACGAGCCGACCCTCGGCCAAATCATGACGACGCTCGGGTACGCGCTCAACGTCGGGCAGGCACAAAACAACTGGAACCCCAACACGTCGATGAATCCGACGACGCTCCCGGGCATCGAGGCGGGTACGGACGAAGTGGCCGCTCCCTACTTCGTCAAAGCCGGCACGGGCATGGTCACGATGAGCGTCGTCGCACGTTTCTCGCCGGTCGGCATCCTGCCCTACGGTTGGTCCCCGAAGGGAACGCCAAAGACGGAGAACAAGGTCGGAACGATGTCGATGGTGACGGACGCGCAGACGTCCGACCATGCCAGGATGGTTCTTCCTCCCCTGGTCGCCGGAAGCGCGACGACGTTCGACCCGGGAACGACCGAATTTAGCCTTTGGGTGTATTCGGATCAGTCCACGAATACGTGGAACGAAGGCGGCAAGGCGGAGAACGGCGACTACGACTACAGCATCGATACGTTGAACGTGCCGACCCCGAGCATCCACCGCTACAAGAGCTATCCGCTGAAGACCGCGGCCGGGGCTGTTCCCAATACGTACATGGTCGCGGTCGAGGAAGCCGCAAACGGCGATTACCAAGACTACGTGTTCTTGCTCGGCAACGTGACCGCGATGGCGCAGTAGCGGGCTTCCGCAGCGCGCATCCGAAGAGATCAACCACGTCGCGCGGCCGAAGCCATCACGACGGCGTCCACCACCGATGCGAGCGGAATCGCCGCCATCGCCTCGCCCGCGATCTTCGCGAGGTCGTCATCGAGGCGCTCGACGCGAAGACCGCGCAGAATCGTCTCACGCGCGTCGGAGCGCCCACGCCACCACTCGACGACCACGGGCGACGGCACCGTCAGCGGGACACCATTCTCGACCGCGGTTCGGTACACCTGGGCCATTCGTTGGCAGCGACGCTCCAGCGCAATCAGCGCGCCCGTGTCGAGCGTGAGTCCATTCACGCGCCGCCCCCACGCCGCTGGCGCTCTCTCGACGGCGGCTGGCCAGTGCCGCGCCATTCCGCACGGATGGATTCCTGTTCCTCGGGCGTAACCTGCGCCGCGGGGCCGAGCCAAGCGAGGAGCGCCTCGCGGTCCTCTTGTTCACGAATGTGACGAGCGCCTTCGGCGATCGCCGAGGACAGATTGCCTCCGTAGAGTTTTTTCGCCCGGCGCTTGAGTGCATCGAGGTCCGCGCGGTCGACCGACACGCTGATCTTCTTGGTACGCCCGGGTCGCGCGCTGGGCCGCGGCCTTGTCCGCGCAGCCACTGTGCCACCAAGGTAGCACAGTGGCGTTGGCGGGCCTCGCTGGACTAATACACGTACGCCAGCGCGAGTCGGCCCCCGTAGAACTGATCGAGCGCGCCGCCGGCGACGTAAGTGTCGCCGGGGACCGGCTTGAACGCGTAGAAGTAGCGCTCGTAGTCCGCAATGGCGCGGACCTCCCATCCCCGCGCCACTTCGTACGAAGCGCCCACCTGCGCGTCGACGCCGCCGGCGCTCGTGCCCTTGAAGCGTTCGCCGATGACGCCAGTAGCGAAAATGGCGCGCCATACGAACCCCGCGCGGATCGCCAACTTGCCAACGGGGATGCGCGCGTCGACGGCGAGGCGGTTGCCGGAGCAATCCGAGGCGGGGAGCTCCGCCTCGAGCGCCTTGGTGGTGGTACCGAAGTCGACCGACTGCGCCGCGTAGCCGTCGGCGATGCCGATGATGAGGCCCGGGTCGCCTGTCGGGTGGATCCGGTAGCGCAGGCCCACGAAGTAAGAGCTCTCGGTCGTGTCGATGTTCGGGCCGCTGGCCACGGCCGACGTCAGAAAGAGCGAACGCGAGTAGCTTCCCGTGACGCCGAGATCCTTCAGAAACCCGCTTGAATCGGCGAACGGATAGCCCTCCGCGCTCACCGCCAGCATCGCCATGGGAAACGCCGAGAATTCGCGGAGGCTCCCCTGGATGTTCTGATTGTACGTAAAGTTACGCCCCGCGCCTTCGGCCCCGACCTCCACTTCGAAAAGGTTCTTGCCCACCGTTCCGCGCGGGTGCCCCGACGTCGAATCCGGCGACGACGGCGCGGGCGCGGGCGCGGGCTCGCTTCCCGCGCTGCTATTCGCCTCGGGTGCGGTCGTGGGCGCCGCCGCGGCCGCCGCGGGTTCCGCGGCTTTCTCAGCCGCCGCGGGCTTCGCCGCGGCCGCAGGAGAGGCGTCCGGCTCGGCCGACGCGAGCGCCGAATCGAGGAACGTCTTGAGCTTGCCCGAGTCGTCTTTGGACCGCTTGGGGGCGAGCGAGACTTCGTCGCTCTTCGCCGCGTCGTTGCGCCCCGCGCCGACGTAAACCAGCTTCACCAAGCGCTGCGTCTTTTCTTTGATGACGCGCGCGATGACCGCACCATCGAGGCCGGAAGCGGCGAGCGCCGTGCGCACCTTCCCGACCGTTCGATCGCGCGCGTCGCCTTCGAGGCTTTTCCCGAACGGAACCTTCTGTCCATGCTTCGCCAAGGCCGCGCTGAATGTGTCGGCCTCCGCGACCGTGGTCCCGGAGGGCACGTTGACGAGGAGCGTGTTTCGAATGGCGGCGGCGTCCGCTCCTTCGACATACACCGCGATGGTCACGTCTTTCGCCAAGACCGCGCGCGGAAACGCGATCACGACCACCGCCAGCAGCATTTGAATCAGCCTGGCGCGCACAACCGACCGACCGGACCCAGCGCATCGACTATCTGCAATCATGGCCATCCCGAGGTTCGCGCCGCCCACGACATGGAACTCGCCTCGCCGCAGAAATTGCGTCGTCGGGCGCCTGGGCGGACGCTTGTGCACTCTATACGGCACGATGTGCGTCAAGCCAGGAAAACACGGCGCTGAGACGCTTCGGTCATACCGCGCGGTCGCCGTAGACCCCCACCCCGTCGCTATCCCGTACGACAGGACTGTATCTTCTCGGTAAATAAGGAATAAGCGCCCTGCGTGATGGCCCCTGGGATGTCGAGACACTTTCCATCCGTGAGCCATGCAAGCGACTGGACCGATGGTTGTGCTCGTCGGCTTCGCTGCGTAAGCTATCCGCCCCCTGCACCGCTTTCCCCATCGAGGACGTAATGATGAAGCGTGACCTCCGTTTCTCGCGTCGCAACTTGCTCCAGGCCATTGGCGCGGGCGCGGCCCTCCTGCCGCTTCTCGAGTCCGACAAGGCCGACGCCGCCTGTCTCGTAGGCGGAATCAAGCGGATGTACATCTTCTGCTGGCCCAACGGGATGCTCAGCAGCATCAATAGCTGGGCCACGAAGGGCAACGATCCCACGAGCTGGCAGCTCGCCCCGTTCCAGACGAACGCCGGCAACCTCACGGCGCTCATGCCGGACCTCCTTCTGTTGGAAGGCGTCGACTACACCGCCATCAAGCAAATGCCCGGCAGCGGCGAGCGCACCGGCCACGCCTGCTACCCGGTGATGCTCACGGGCGCGTACTACCAAACGCTCTCCACCTCGACCGCCGCGGACATCGCGGGCGGCCCGTCGGTGGACCAGTACGTCGGCAGCGCCCTCAAGACGGCGGGCTATGGGGGCCTCACCAGCCTGAACCTCGGGAGCTTCGTGCAGAGCACGGGGCACCTGTCCTGGAAGTCGGCCGGCAACGTGGTGCTTCCCAACCTCGACCCCACGAGCGTCTTCAACCAGCTCTTCAGCGGGGCGATGACGGCCCCGGCGACGGTGGCAACCGCGCCCCCGGCCATGACGACCCCCGCGGGCATGATGGCCCCGCCGACCGCCATGAGCAACGCGGCCAACATCAAGAAGAGCATTCTCGACTACGTCAGCGCCGACCTGACCCGATTCTCGAACGTGGTCGGAACGGCGGACAAGGCGAATATCGAGTCGCACCTGACGTCGGTCCGGGCCATCGAGATGCAGCTCCAGACGATGGGGAATACCGGGATGGCCTCGACCAAGGGGGCCACGGTCACCACGGCATCGCCCTCGATAGGCAATGCGGCCTGCAACCCTCCGGCGCAGAGCAGCGTCGTTGCGCCCGGCAAAACCTCGGTGGGGGTAGACGTCCAGGCCAAGCTCATGGCCCAGATGGCAGTCGCCGCATTCGCCGCCGACATGACGCGCGTCGTCGTCCAGCAGATCGGCGACCAGGGTGCCGGACAGCTCGTCCTCACCTGGATCAACAACACGATGGGCGTCCCCTACGCGGCCGGCGGCCCCAATCCCCCCGACGCGAACACAGGCGACGTGAACGGCTTCCACGCGATTGCCCACCGCAACGTGGCTGACAAGGTCCTCTGCGATACCTGGTTCGCGTCGATGAACGGATACATCATCGGCCTCATGAAGGGCATTACCGACGCGACGGGCGCGTCGATGCTCGACAGCAGCGTCTTCGTCGGCATGAACAACATGCGCGCGGGTCTCCACGACACGACCAACATCCCGGTCTACATGGCGGGAAGCTGCGGCGGCTACTTCAAGACTGGACGGAGCCTAGCGATCCCGGCGGGCACGCCGCACAACGGCTTGCTCGTCGCGCTCTGCAACGCAATGGGTACTCCCGCTCCCGGGGGAGGCACCTACTTCGGACAATCGACGTACACGGGTGAGTTGACGGTCCTCAAGGGTTGAGATTGGCCAAGAGAGCGAACTGGAGAAATCGATGAAAGCTCAAAAACTGTGGCGGTCATCCCTGCTGATCGCGGCTCTGATTCCGGCTGGAGTGGTCGCGGCGTGCAGCGCCGAAGTGGGTACTAGCGGGAAGGGATTCCCGGGCAGCACTTCGGGCGGCGGGAACGGCGGCGGCACCACCAACAACGGCAGCGGTGCGGGTAGCGGTGGAACAGCCGCGGGCGGGGCAACCGGCGGCGGCAACACAAACCCGGCGATGCCGGCGACCGCGGCGCCGCCGAGCGGTACGCTTCCTACCGCGCAAGTTCCGGAGAGCGCGGGCATCCTCCAGATGCGGCGACTCACCTATAGCGAATACGACAACGCGCTCGGCGTGCTCATTGGCGACACCACGCGCCCCGCGGAAGACACGAGCCATCCCTGGGCGGCGGACTCGCAGAATACGAACGGCTTTGCCTCGCCGAACAGCATAGCCGACCAGCAGGTCAGCAACTTCTACGCGGCCGTCGACGCGCTCGTCGAGGCGGCGATCACCGCCGGCAAGCTGCCCATCCCGTCCGGATGCGCGACCCCGACGACCACGGCCGAGACTTCGTGCGCGACGACGTTCATCACGACCTTCGGCCAGCAGGTCTATCGTCGGCCCGTCTCGACCGCCGAGCAGACCGACCTCATGACGCTCTTCACGCAAGTGCGTTCGATGTACGGCCAGAGCTTCACCGAGGCGCTGGGCTCCGTCGCGAAGGGCATGCTGAACTCGCCCAACTTCCTCTACCACTGGGAAATCGGTCCGACCGCGCCGAAGGTGGGCTCCGACGGCCTCGTGCCGCTCACTTCGTGGCAGATCGCATCGCGCCTGGCCGAGTCGTTTTGGGACAGCATCCCCGATGCGACGCTCTTGACGGCCGCGCAAAACGGACAGCTCAGCACGCCGGCCCAAGTCGCCGCGCAAGCGACCCGGATGATCGCGGACCCGCGGGCCTCGGCCGCCCTCCTCGACCTTTACGAGCAGTGGATTCTGTCGGTCGGCACCCGTCCCGAGAACCTGGGCGGGCTCGCCGTGACCTCGAACCTTACCCAGCCGGCCATTGACGCCCTCCCGTCTTCGCTCGCCCAGTTCCTCACGTCCGTGTATGCGGGCGACGGAACGCTGAACACGCTCATGACGGCCAACTACGCCTACGTGAACCACGACCTCGCCGTGCTCTACGGGGTCACGGGCCCCGCGGCGACCGCAACCGGCCTCACGAAAGTAACGCTCGATCCGACGCAACGCGCGGGCGGCCTCTTCACGCAGATTCCGTTCTTGGCGCAGTTCGCGTCGGGCGTCGTCGACAACCCCATCTTCCGCGGCCTCTCGATTTACACGAAGCTGCTCTGCGGCAGCGCTTCGCCCCCGAACGTGAACGTCCCCTCCGTCAACTTCGTGGCGAAGACGACGACCCGCCAATCGTACGAAGTCCACGCGAGTCAGGCGTGCGCGGCAGGCTGCCACACGCTGTTCGATCCGCCCGGATTCGCCTTCGAGAACTACGACGGCATCGGCCAGTGGCGGACCCTGGACAACGGGGTCGCCGTGGACTCGACCGGGACGTTCACGAGCCCCGCGAACAACACGTTCAAGTTCACGAACGCCACCGATCTGATGAAGCAATTGGCCGCGAGCTCCGAGACGCAGCAGTGCTTGGACCGCACCTGGCTCCGCTACATGTTCGGGCGTCTGGAGAGTCAGGCCGACACCGGGTCGATGCAGATCGCCTACACGAAGGGCGCGGCCACGACGGGCTTCTCGATGACCAACATGCTCACCGCGCTGGTCTCGTCGAAGGCCTACATGTACCGGACGCCGTCGCCGGGCGAGAATCTCTAGAAGCGTCGGGCCTCGCCCTTCAACCGCATATCGTTCGACAAGGCCGTCTGTGTCGCGCGAGAGTAAGGCGACTTTGCGCCAATACGCGGCACTCGGCTTCTTCACAATCGGGATCGGCAGCATAGGCGGGTGTCGGAACAGCAGTCCGGCGCCCGCCGACGCGTTTAAGCAGGCCGAAGCGGGGCCCGCCGCGAGCGCTTCGACGGCGGCCGCCGCGGTCGTCGACGCTGCGGCTCCCGAGCCCTTCGTTCCGCGGTTCCCGACCGCGGTGTGGGCCAACTGGCCGATGCCCAATTCGCCCACGCCCGGTCTGCCGAACCAACAATCGTTCGACACGCGTGTCCCGGGCGTCGTCGTCGACCAGATCACGGGACTCATGTGGCAGCGCGAGGTCGCGAACAAGTTCCTGACGTTCGACGAGGCGGGTCGGGAGTGCGATCAGTCGAAGCTCGCGGGGTACGAGGACTGGCGGCTCCCATCGCGGCTCGAACTCGAGTCCATCGCGGACACGACCCGCAATCGGCCGTCGATCGACCCGAACGTGTTCCCCAATACGCCGGTCGATTGGTTTTGGACTTCTTCGGTCGCCGCCGACAATCCCCGATCCGCCTGGTACATCTACTTCTATTTTGGCTATCCAAAGACGGACGACAAGCACAACCTCTTTTCCGTTCGCTGCGTCCGCGAAGCCGTCAAGCACGAAGCGCCGAAGCAGCACTACGACATTCAGGCGGCGACGGTGCGCGATCTCGGCACGGGGCTTCTCTGGCAGAGGGCCGTGCCGGACAAGAAGTTTCCCTTCGGCGAGGCGCAGAACTACTGCAAGCAGTTGAACCTGGCTGGCAAGAAGGGCTGGCGAGTTCCCACGCTCCCGGAGCTTCTCACGCTGATCGACGAGCGCGCGACGACCGTCCCCTTGATCGATCAGGCGGCCTTTCCGAACACCCCGAGCGAACAGTTCTGGACCTCGACCGTCTTTGCCAATAGCCCGATCACGTCGTGGTACGTGTTCTTCAATCGGGGCGATGGCCTCTACGGGATGAACATCGAGAAGTACCGGGCGCGCTGCGTGATTTGAGGGGGGAAGTCGCTAAGGCCAAGTCACTCCCGCCATGGCGCCCGGGCGCACCCGCCAGGGAGACACGGCGCGCATCGCCACTCCGCCGACCATGACGTCGTAGTGACGCGTGTCGAGGTCGGCGTCGGCGATCAGAGCTGCGCAGAGCGCGAAGCCCGCGTCGAGCCGCACGCTGGTCGCCAGCGCGACCTGCCCGGCGTAGCCCCAAGAAAACCGCTCCGGGGACAGAGTGGTCGGCGGGTCCGAGGATCCCTTCCGTGGAGCGATGTGAATCACGTCACCGCCCAAACCGGCGCGCAGCGAGAGAGAAACACGGGACCCCAATGGACGGGCCACCTCCAGCCCCGCTCGTAGGGCCACGGTGTCGAGTCGGACGCCGATGAGCCCCGTATCGATGGTCTCGGGAAGCTGGTACTGCGCGGAAATCCAAATCCCCGGCCGCCACCCGTCGACGCGTGGTCCGAGCGTCGCCAAGAGGCCCGGCCCGTGCTCGATCGATTGCTCGGGCGCGAACGTCTGCATCGCGTAGAAGAGAGACCACGTCGAGGTGAGTCGCGGGCCCGGCGCCGGCTCGGGCTCCGGCTCCGGCTCCGGTTTGACCGTGTCGGGCTGAAGAGCCGAAGTGATCTCGGCGCGGCTCATCCCCGCGTGGACATCGTTGAGCAGCGCCGACAGCGCACTCGCGATGACCTGCCCCACGGTCTCGAGGGCGAGCTCGTTGAGTCCCTCGGGCAGCGGCACTTCGCGGAGCAGGAATCGCTCCGCGTTCCAATTGGAGAAGTAGATGCGCATGCGACTGGGATTCGAGCCGTCGATCCACGCGCGCGCGGCTTGCTCGCCCCCGTCCGCCGGCGGCCGTCGGGTGACATCGTCGATGTCCACCCGCCCGATCGGCACCCAGCGGATGGGCCGATCCGCGACCCCGATAGCCCCCTCGAGCCGTGCGACGTCTTCGGCCGGACCGGCAACGAAAATATCGACGTGCCCCGGTGAAGCCTCCCCCGCGGCGGAGCCGCTCCAGAGGACGAGCGCGATGACGACCGCCCCAGCTCTCAGGCGCCAACCGGGAGCGTTCATGCGCTCGGACGACTATCGGATGGCTTCGAGACGGCGACGTGCCTGGGCGGCATAAACGGAGTCCGGAAACTTCGCCAAGAGCGCGACCCACTGGCTGCGCTCTTCGTCTTGTCGACCCAGCATCTCGAGCGAACGCGCTCTTGCGAACAGTGCTTCGGGCGCCAGCATTCCGTCGGGCGCTTCCGCCAGGTACGCGTCGAGTTGCGCGAGCCCGTCCGCCCACATGGATCGCTCGAGAAGCAGCCGCCCGAGCGAGACATGCGATACGCGCGCCTCCTCGGTGCCCGGGAAACGCGATTGCAGCTCCTGATAGAGAGAGATGGCAGTCGCCGGGTGGCTCCGGCGCCTCTCGCCATTCGCGCTCGCGAACAGCGACGCCGCGGTATCCACCTGCGCCGGCGGCTCGAGCTGCGGAGGGGGCGCGCTGGCCACGCGAGCGACGCGGGTCGCTCGCGGTCGCCGGGTCTCGGGGACGACGACCTCGGGCGGGGGAGGCGCTTCCGCGCTCGGTTCGGGTGAAGGGGCAAGGCCAGCTCGCCCACGGACATGGGGTTGGGAAGGCGCTGCGGGGGTTGCGCTTACCGGCGTCGCCACCGGCGCGCCGGAGGGCGCCGCTCGGTGGTCGAGGAGAACGCCCGCCGCCGCGGCCGCCGCAAAAAACACGCACGCTGCGGCCCCCGCCATCCACACCGCTCTCGGTCGAACCCGCCCCGCTCGCGATCCGAGCCTGCGTCGCACGACCTTGTCGGCGAGGTTCGCCACGAGGAGGTCGTCGCCCGCCCGCAGCCCGCAAATCTCATCGAAGTCCGCGCCGACGTGCTGCTCGAGCCGACACGACGAACAAACCGTCAGATGCTGCTGGAGGCGCCACTGCTCCTCGTCTGACAGGCGGTACCGCCGCGACCGGATCACGAGCTCGCTAAGGCAATCGGACCGTTTCATCGTTTCGGCTCCGATGTTCTGGAAAGCGCCTCGGAGAGCTTGGAATCGCTTGCCAGCTTTTGCCGCAAGCGCTGCTTTCCGATCCGAAGTCGGCTCCACACCGTGTTGACGGAAACGTTCGTAGCAGAAGCAATTTCTTCTACAGTGTGATCTAGCATGAAACGAAGCGCCATCGCTTCGCCTATCGGCTCGGGGAGCTCGTCGAGGAGCTGCCGCACGGCCCCACGCCGGCGCTGCGCCTCGAGCAGGGCCAGCGGCGACGACTCGGGGCCGGCCGCGACCCGCTCGCCTTCGGCTTCGGCTGGGATGACCCAGTGCTCTCGCGTCCGCTGTCGCCGCCGGGCCGCCATCGCGGTCAAGACGGCTACCCGACCCGCGAAGTGAGCCACGGTGCACTCGCCCCGGAAGCGCCCCAGCGCCTCCAGGAGGCCGACCAGAGCATCTTGGGTCACGTCGTCCACGTCGCGGTGCTTTGGCCCGAGGACCATGCGAACGGCGCTGAGCACCGTGCCGCCGACCGCGGTGACGAACGTTCGGACCGCCTCCGGGTTTCCTCCCGCCACTGCACTCGCCAGGGGAGCCAAATCGTCGCGGGGTCCCCGAGGCGGCTTCTCTTCCACCTGGCTCACCCCCGGTAACACGGAGACCATTACGTTATCCACTAACACGCACCGGGTACGGGTCAAGCGACGCTCGAAGGCGACAGCCAACTATCTCGGGACGACCTCCGAGTCCATCGCGGAGAGCTCGCGTTTCTTTACTCGAGAGGGAATTTTCCCGCCGCACGCCATTTTCTTCAACGCACTGCGGCTTTTATCGCGCCCTATCGCGGAAGCTCCGTCCGTGCCGAGCCGAGAACGGGCATTCCCCGCGAACCGTTCGGTCGCTGGACGTAGGCAATCACTTCGCCTCCACCGCGGCGCAGCGAAGCCGGGACGTGGACGATCACGGAAGCGGCCCCCGCCCCGATGGGAGCGACGGCAAACTCACGAACGACGTTGGCGTGACGAAGCACGCGCCCCGCATTCTCGCCCGCTCGGACGTCCGACGAGGTCGCGCGCTCGACCACGGCAATGTCGACGACCGCGTCCGCCGGCGCGTTTTGCGCCTTGCAGTCGATGACGACGGCGCCGGAGGCCGTCCCTCGGGCCGCGACCGACAGCGAAACGGTCGCCGGCCGCGCGAGCGCCCGCGCGATGCTCTCGTTGGCTCGCGCCCCGTCGGAGCCGGTGAATTGTTCCGTTCCGTTCACGATCATTTGCGGCGTATAAAGACCGTGTCCGCCGAGCGTTCGCGCGTAAGCCTTCTGCCGATCGGTAAACTCCGGCGAGGCGAACGGGTCTCTCCAGCCGAGGTCGTCCCAGTAGTCGACATGGAACGCGAGCGCGTACACCCCTCCGTCCGGGTTTGCGAGCCCCGCGAGAACCGTGTCGGCGGGCGGGCAACTGCTGCAGCCCTCCGATGTGAAAAGCTCGACCACGGCGACGCCGCGGGCGGCTGCGGCCGGCTCGTCCGCCCGTGCCTCCGCAATGCCGCCGGGGTCCATCGGGCGACAACCGGCCACCGCCAGACAAGCGAGGGCGATCCATCCTGCAGTGTTCATGGCTGGAGTACGTGGCGAACGCCTGCGCCGTTACGCATGCGGCTCGTGCGTTCAACGCGGGGTGTTCCAACCCCCGACCTCCTCGACGAGCCGGTCCGCCTCGCGCGGCCCCCAACTGCCCGGCTCGTACTCGAACATCGGGCTCGGCCCGTGGATCACTGGGTCGACGATCGACCATGCCGCCTCGACCACGTCTTGCCGGGCAAAGAGCGTCGCGTCGCCCGACATGGCGTCCCCGAGGAGCCTCTCGTACGGGTCCATCTGGTCGATCCCTTCGGCCGTTTGGCTCACGAGGAGCTCGACCGGCTCGCCGGTCATTCCCTCGCCGGGACGCTTTTTGCGCGCGTCGATTGCAATGATGGCCTGAGGGTTGAGGCGGAAGCGCACCATGTTTCCGACGGTCGGTTTGGCCTCCGCGAACACCACTTGAGGTGGAACGCGGAGCTCGACGGCGATTTCGGTGCACGTCATCTGGAGACACTTGCCCGCGCGCACGTAGAAGGGCACTCCTTCCCACCGCCACGAGTCGACGTACATGCGGAGCGCGGCGTACGTGGCCATATGGGAGTCCTTCGCGACTCCCGGTTCGTCTCGATATCCCTGAAACTGACCTCGGACCATGTTTTCGGGCGTCATCGGCCGAACCGTTCGGAGCACTTTGGCTTGCTCGTCCCGGATCGCCTCACCGTACGCCGCGGATGGCGCCTCCATGGCGAGATAACTCACGATCTGCAAGAGATGGTTCTGGATGACGTCGCGGACGACGCCGGTCTCTTCGTAGAACTTGCCTCGCCCCTTGACGCCGAAACTCTCCGCCATCGTAATTTGAACGTTCTCGACGTAGTGGCGATTCCACACGGGCTCTAGGAACGCATTCGCGAACCGAAAGTAAATGATGTTCTGCACCGCCTCTTTTCCCAAATAGTGGTCGATGCGATAGATGTCTTCCTCGGCAAATACGGTGTGCAGCACCCGATTGAGCTCGCGCGCCGACTCCAGATCGCGACCGAAAGGCTTCTCGAGCACGACCCGTCCGTGCATGACGCACCCGCCTTCGCCGAGCCGGGACACGACCGTGGCGAACATGCTCGGCGGAATGGCCAGGTAGTGGGTCGGGCGCTGCGCCCCGCCGAGGAGCTCCTTGAGCTGCCGGAAGGTCTCGCCGTCGTTGTAATCGCCGTCCACGTATTGGAGCCGCTCCGTGAGCCGCGCGAACGCAGCCGGGTCGAGACCGCCGCACTCGGTGACGCTTTCCTTGGCGCGTTCGAGCAACTGGTCGCGGTTCCATCCCGACTTGGCGACCCCGATCACGGGAAAGTTGAGGTGGCCCCGCCGGGCCATCGCCTGGAGCGCAGGGAAGATCTTCTTATACGCCAGGTCTCCGGTTGCACCGAAAAAGACCAGCGCGTCCGAACGCGGCTTGTCGCGGCTCATGTCGGCCGAGTCTAGAGCACCGAACGGTTTGGCGGGCCGAGGATTTGCTGCGAGTTTCGAGCAGCGCGAGGCGACTGGTTCGGCCGACCGAGCGCGCGCACCCACATCGCCGCGCGAGGCGCCCGATGGGACGCGGGCGCAACTATCGACGTTGCTCGCGCTCGAGGTCTTCCTGCTCG
>CAZVPE010000089.1:0-20132 GCA_964628155.1 uncultured Polyangiaceae bacterium
CGCGGTTTGCGCGAAAGAGGAAGATGCCCCCAATGGCCATCGCGCTCCATAGTGTGACCAAGGCGTATGGCCCAGTTCGCGCTTTGGTTGGAGTCTCGTGCGAGTTCGACCAGGGGTTGGTCACCGTCATTCAGGGTCCGAACGGCTCGGGTAAGTCGACGCTCCTCTCGATCGTCGGCACGCTGACGCGCCCTACATCGGGAGTCGTGGATCACGGCGACTTAGGCAAGCGACGCGCCGAGGTCAGGCGCGCGCTGGGCTGGGTCGGGCATGAGTCCTTTTGTTACCTCGACCTCTCCGGGCGGCAGAATATCGAACTCGCGGCGCGTCTGTACGGATGCGATCCGTCGTTGGCATGGCGGCGGGCCGCGGAGCGCCTGGAACTGGGGGCCTTCGTTGAGCGACCCGTACGGACCTATTCTCGAGGACAAAGACAGCGAATCGCGCTGGCCAGGGCGCTCGTGCACCGGCCGGCGCTGCTGCTCTTGGACGAGCCGACCGCGGGCCTAGACATGGCTTCTGCGCAGAGGCTGACCCAGGTGGTGCACGAGGAGGCCGCTCGTGGTGCGGTCGTCGTGGTGGTGACCCACGACGCGGCATTTGCCGGCGAGGTGGGCGGCCGGAGCGTCACTATGGAGCGGGGCAGAGTCCTCAGCTCGTGAGCGTCGGGGCCGAGTCCGGCCTAACGAGTCGCGGCGCTTGGGTGGGTGGCGGCGCTCCCAAGGTCTTGCTGGGACTCGGCCTGGACATCGAGAAAGTCCCAGATGTCCGGCATGTCGGCCAGCTCCGAGGGCGTACCTCGGGGCAGAAGTGCGAGTACCGGCACCGGGATCAGCCGGCCGAGTTCGGCGGCGTTTCGTCCTGTCGAGGGGTCTGGGCTTTCGGGCGCAACAAGTACGATGCCGGCGATGGAAAGGGCGACCGTAGCGGCGGCGCGGGTTGCGGCGGTAACGTCGTGGAGAACGCCCAGACGATCCGGCGCGACGAGGAGCACGGCATCGGGGGCGAGCATCCGGGCGAGGTCCGCGTTGAAAGTCCAGTCGTCGAGGGGAGTGAACAGGCCCCCCGGTAGCTCGACCACCAGGCCCTCCGCCAGCTCCCGGGCTTGGGCGATGGAAGTTGCGACGACTTCTAGCCGAATGGCGATGCCTTCGTCGCGTGCCGCCAAGTGCGGGGATAGTGGCGCGGAGAAGGCATGGCCGGATTGTTTCACGTGAAACGTTGAGGCCGCGGCGAGTCTCTGGGCATCGCTGAGCGAGCGACCATCGACCCCGCTTTCGATTGGCTTCACTCCTGCGACGCGGGCCGACCGCCCCCACCGAAGGAGGAGGGCCTCGGCGAAATGCGTCTTGCCGATCCCCGTACCGGTTCCGGTCACGAGGACGAGCCGGCCGCGCTGTCGGACGTCTTCCTTCGGCTCGGGTGACGCCACCGCTGGCGACTTTCGGCGCACCGCCCTCACTGCCTCTGCGACCCGCTCGACATCCGACTCTCGGTGCGCCGCCGTAACCGTCAGCCGGAGCCGCGCCGTGCCAGGAGGCACCGAGGGCGGACGGATTGCCCGAACCTCCGCCCCGCGTCCCCCAAGCTCGTGCGCGAGACGTATTGCGTCCGCGGCGTCTCCGACGATCCACGGTAAAATGTGCCCGAATCCCCGGATGTCCGCTTCGAGCATCGCGAGCTCCTCGCGTAGCTTCCGGGCCATCCCGATGACTCGTTCTCGGCGCCAGGGCTCCTGCCGAGCACGGGTGATCCCGTCGAGCGCGGCCGCCGCGACCACAGGGCTCAGGCCCGTCGAGAACACGAAAGAGCGCGCCCGGTTCCACAACCAGGCAATGAGGGCCGGGCAACCGGCCACGAAGGCACCCCCAGCACCAAATGCCTTCCCGAACGTCCCCACGACGGCATCCGCGCAAACCCCGGCTTCGACACACAGGCCTCGACCCTCTCTTCCGAGAACACCGAGCGCGTGGGCCTCGTCGACCACCAAGGCTGCTCCGTACTCGTCGCACACTTGCCGAAGGGCCGGGAGGTTCGGCGAGTCGGCGTCCATGCTGAAATACGATTCGGTAACGACGAAGGCGCGCCGGTCGACTCGGTCCCGGAGGGCCGCTGCGACGGCGTCGAGTTCCAGATGGGGCACAACGGCGATCCTCGCTCGCGAGAGCCTGGCGCCGTCGATTATCGACGCGTGGTTCAACGAGTCGCTGACAATGAGGTCCCCTGGCCCGGCCAGGGCGGAGAGCAGCCCCACATTCGCCGCGTAACCGCTCGTGAAGACGAGGGAGGCTGCTTGGCCGACGAGCTCCGCAGCCGCCGCCTCAAGAAGCGCATGGATCGGATGGTCGCCCGAGACGAGGCGAGAGGCTGCTGCGCCCGACGCTTGGGCCGGGGCACGCCGGCCAGCGAGCGCAAGGTAATCGTTCGAGCAGAAGGAGGCCGCTGGATCATGGAGGCGGGGGGGAGGTCGCTCGCGAAGGAGACTTCGCTGCTTCGCGTCGGACAGCGCATCGTCCAAGAAAGCGAGCGCTCCTGGCGTGGTCTGTTTCACGTGAAACGTTTCCCTGCGGATCACGATTCGCTGTCCTCTAAGGCTTCGCCCGCTACCAAAGACTCCGGCTCATGCAGCTCAGCCGGCTCCAAGGCCTCATCAATGCGGGCAAGCATTCGCCGCAGCACGTCCCGCGTGCGGCCCTCGACGGATTCTCGCCGGCATCGCTCCACCTCGGCTTCGTGGGCAAGCGCCATCGCTGCAAGCAACATGGCTTGGGGCGGCTGCTTCCCGCCCCCCGGGCTTACCTCCCGGAGCTTGGCGTCGACCATGACTGCGAGCCGCTGAAGTTCCGCCTCGCCCGCGGAGCTCACCACTCGATACTTCTGCCCGGCGATGTGGAGCTCAATCGTGCGGCGTTCCATCGCGACCGGGCCAACCGTATCACGCCACCGCCGGTCTCAGTCGCCGCCGGCGTCAACCACCGAAGTCGTGGCGCAACTGCTGCCCGCCGCACCTTGAAAAGCCCCACGGCAATTCTCAATCCCCAGATTCGAGCATGTGTTGCAGTCGATAGGGAGGTCTTGACCGATCGTTCCGCCGCACGGGATGAGAGGCTGACTCGATGAATTCGTCGACGATGGATTCCCGACGCAGTTCGGCAGCGGGCAGAGGGGGTTGTTCGTGAATGTGATCAAGCAACCACTGCAGATGTCGACCGGGAATTCGAACTCGTTCGACTCGACGGACTGGCCGCCCAGGCTCTTCCCCGAAAACTTTACGTGCGCCACCAAACGAACGGTTCCGCCCGGCACGAGCTGGGTCTGAACGGCCGGACTGGTGAGCGTCGGCTCATCGAGGATCGTGACGGGACCGATGGGGGTGTACCCGGGATTGTTTCCGCTCGCGGGGGGAATGGTCGCGGTCGCGAGTCGCGTGTACTTTGCAAGCGTCACAACGCCGTTCAGGGTATTCGAAGTCGTAATCCGCACGACCGCCGCAGTGATCTCGACGTAGGACGTTTCGGTCTGCAGCTGGCTCGAGTTCGCCTGTGCGGCCATCTGGTTGCCGACCAGGAACTCGGCGTCGTATTCGGGCCTCAATTGCAGATCCAAAACTCCCGACGAAATGAACGGTTGGGTCGGATCGGAGTTCCACGTGCACAGCGCGCCGGCCTGCGACGATGTCTGCGGAGCGAGCACGCTCTGGACGAAAATTGTGCTGTCATCGTGCACGCAGGCCGAAAAGGCGACTGCGACGCACGCGACCAGCGAGACCGCCGCCAAGACGTGTCTCCAGACCCGCTTCATGAGCATCCTCCCGAACAGCCAGCGTTGCGCGCGCACGCATCGCGGCGCGAACTGACTCCCGAAAAGCGTACCCTCCCGCTCGTCAAAGCGCCAAAAACTGGCGAAGGGACCTCTACTCGCAGCCTCGCAATACCGCGTCGCGGAGTTCGGCGAGCGAAACCCGCTCGATGTGGGACACCCCCGGGCCTGTTACGACCACCACGCGCACGTCATCCCCTGCGCGCTTCTTGTCGGCGCTCACGTAGGGCCAAGCCGCAGCGATCTCCGAAGCGGCCGCGCGGGTCGGAAGTCCAAGCGCGGTCAGAAGCCGCGTGATCCGCTCCACGAGCTCTGGCGGCGTCCAACCAAGAATCGCCATCGCCCTCAACTCCGCGACCAACCCCAAGGCCACGGCCTCGCCGTGCAGCCATCGAGCGTAGCCACCATGCGCTTCCAGTGCATGGCCGACGGTGTGACCCAGGTTCAAGAGGGCCCGCGCTCCGGCCTCGCGCTCATCGTCCCGTACGACCGCGATCTTCGCTCGAATCGCCTCACGCACCACAGGCTGGAGGGCTGTTCGGTCGCCCGCCGCGACGTCCCCCGCCTCGCGCTCGACCGCATCCAGTAACGAGGCGTCGGTCGCAAGGGCCACCTTGACCACCTCGGCGAGTCCGCACCTGAACTCCCGCACGGGCAACGTCTCCAGGTGGGAGAGATCGGCGACGACGGCCGTCGGCTGATGAAAGGCGCCGATCAAATTCTTGCCCACCGGATGGTCAAACCCGGTCTTCCCACCGACCGACGCGTCGACCATCGCCAAGAGGGTCGTCGGTACCTGCACGAAGCGCACGCCCCGAAGCAGACAGGCCGCCGCGAAGCCCGCCAGATCCCCGACCACACCGCCCCCGGCAGCGACGACCACCGCGTCGCGATCGACGCCCCCACCGAGCGCCGCATCCCAGATCGCACCCGCGCTCGAGAGTGTCTTGTGCTGCTCTCCCGGAGGCATCGTCACGCGTAGGGTCGGAAGACCAAGCGGGCGAAGGGCCAGCTCGATTGCGGGGCCGCGCGTTCGCTCGACATTCGAGTCCGTCACAATCACCAGCTTGGACGGTGCGCACCGGGCGAGCGCTTGCGTCAGTCGGCCCGGCTCGCCGTCGCAGACGTCGATGCAATAACTTCGGGTGCCGAGCGGAACGAGCAGCGGATCGCGCGCCTCGAGCGCGACGATTGCCGCAACCACGGCGCCGACGTCCAGCGCCTCCGTCGACACCGCCAAGTGACACTCGGCATAGGCGGCCTCCCGATCGGCCAATAGGTCTCGTGCACGCGCGACCGGGTCTCCTCCGACCGCGAGGTTCGGCCGCCCCGCCACATCGGTCACCCGCGCGACGCAGGTCGTCGCCGAGGCGGTCAGAGTGACGACTAGAGCCCGATCCAGCGCGGCACGCCGGATCCCCTTGTGCGTCACCGTTCCTCCACCGAACGCGATCACCCGGCGACGGTCGCTGGCCAGCAGCCTCTCGACGAGCGCGGCCTCCCGTGCGCGAAAGGCCGCCTCTCCTTCGTCGCGCCAGAGATCGGGGATCGTCTTGCCCGCCACGCGCTCGATCTCGGTGTCGGTGTCGACGAACTCGACTCCCAGTTGCGCCGCGAGCCGAGGGCCTACCGTGCTCTTGCCCGTCCCCATGAAGCCGCTGAGTGCGAGGTGCTTCATGGCTCAGTACTCTGCGAGTTGCGCGCGGTAACCGTCGATGTTGCGCGCGAGCTCCCGCACCGAGTCGCCCCCGAACTTCTCGACCAACGCATCCGCAAGGACGATACAGACCATCGCCTCGCCGACGACACTCGCCGCAGCGACTGCGCACACGTCGCTTCGCTCGAAGGCGGCCGCGTAGGCTTCCTTCGTCCGCACGTCCACGCTTCCGAGCGCCTTCTTCAACGTCGCAATCGGCTTCATGGCCGCGCGGCACACCACGGGCATCCCGTTGGTGATTCCGCCTTCGAGACCTCCGGCGCGATTGGTCGGCCTCGTAAAGCGATGGGACTCTCGATCGTACTCGATTGGATCGTGCACGGCGGAGCCGGACGACCGTGCCGCGCCAAATCCCGCTCCGATCTCGACTCCCTTGATCGCCTGGATGGACATCAACGCTTGTGCGAGCCGCCCATCGAGCTTCCTGTCCCACTGAACGTGACTCCCCAGTCCCGGCACGACTCCGCTGGCCACGACCTCGACGACACCCCCGAGCGTATCGCCCGCGTGCGATGCCGTGTGAATCGCCTCCTTCATTCGGGCCTCCGCCTCCGGATCGACGCACGCGAGATCGCTCCCCCGGGCGAGCGCGCGCAGCTCGTGGGGCGGCCGATCGGGCACGCGGACCTCGACCGAGCCTATGGAAACGACGTGGGCAAAGACGTCGATGCCCGCTACGGCCAAAAGCTTCCGGCATACCGCGCCGACCGCCGTTCGCGCGGCGGTCTCCCGCGCGCTGGCGCGCTCGAGAACGTCTCGCAAGTCGTGCCGGTCGAACTTCAGCCCGCCCGCGAGATCGGCATGGCCGGGACGAGGACGCGTAAGAGGTTCCGGGGGCGCGGGCAGTGGACCGGGTGACATGCGGTCCACCCAGTTCGCGTGGTCGCGGTTCGTGATCGAGAGCGCGATTGGGGACCCCAACGTTTGGCCGCCCCGCACCCCGCTCACGATCTCCACGGTGTCGGTCTCGATCTTCATCCGTCCGCCGCGGCCGTAGCCGCGCTGTCGTCGCGCAAGGTCCGCGTCGATGTCTTCGGCGAGCAACGTCAGCCCAGAGGGGACCCCCTCGACCATGGCGGTGAGGCGCGGTCCGTGCGACTCTCCAGCCGTCATCCAGCGAAGACGCGACATGATGGTCGCTCACGCTAGTCGCGGAACGACTGCCATGGAAGCCGTCAAGCTCGCCCTTACGCGCGCAGGCGCCGTCCGCTTTCAAGTCCTGGCCCGCCCCCGGGCGCACGCCAGCTGCATCGCGGCCGTACGCGACGGCGCCCTCGTCGTACAGATCACGGCCGCGCCCGCGGACGGCGCGGCCAACGAGGAGCTCGTGGCCACCCTGGCTGAAGCGCTCTCCGTAGCCAAGCGCCAAGTGGCGATCGCCCGGGGGGCGTCGTCGCGCACGAAACTGGTCGAGGTGCTTGGACTGCCGATCGAGGAAGTCGCGCGGCGCCTCTCGTGCGCGATGCGATGACGGACGCGACCTGCGACGGGTGCTAGCCTCGGGCGCCGTGTCGACTGTTTTCTTCTGCAAGTACGAAGGCCTCGGCAACGACTTCATCGTGCTCGAAGCCGGCGACGACCGCGCCGTGACGCCGGAGCGAGCCGCACAGCTCTGTGAACGACGCTTCGGCGTAGGCGCGGACGGACTCATCCTCGTCCTTCCGCCGCGCACCCCCGATTGCGCAACGCGCATGCGGGTCATCAACGCCGACGGTTCGATTCCCGAGATGTGCGGCAACGGCGTACGCTGCGTCGCGCTGCATTTCGCTCGCGCCCGTGGCCTGACCGAGACTTCGCTGCTCGTCGATACCGACGCCGGCCCTCGCGCGTGCGCCGTCGACGACGTCCGTGGCGCCGGCATGGTTACCGTCGATATGGGGGTCGTGCGCGTCTTGGGCGAGCGGACGCTCGCCGTCGATGGGAAGACCGTCACGCTCACCGCAGCAGACGCGGGCAATCCGCATGCGGTCTTGCTCGGTTCCTTCGCGCGAAACGACGTCGAGCACCTCGGTCCAAGACTTGCCGTGCACCCGGAGTTTCCAAGAGGCACGAACGTCGAATTCGCCCGCATCGCCGGCGATGGCATCGACCTCGTCGTCTGGGAGCGCGGCGTCGGAATTACGCTCGCGTGTGGGACCGGCGGCTGCGCGACAGCCGCTGTTGCGTGTGCAAAGGGGCTCGTGCCGCGAGACGCCCCCGTGGCGGTGCGACTTCCGGGGGGCAAGCTCGAAGTGACAATCGACGGTGCCTCTCGGGCAACGATGCGCGGGCCGGCGCGCCGCGTCTTCACCGGCACGGGCGAGTTTTAGGCGAGAGTCGGCCGCTGGATGATCCGCGCGACGGCGCCACCAGATAGACCTCGTCGGCGACCGCAGCGCTAGGCCCTCACTTCTTCTTCGGCCTGCTCCGCCACGCGTTGTTGAACTCCGCGATCGTCTCGATGGTGCGCGGATGCCAGACCATCTTGCGCAGAATCGGGGGAGCCACGGTCGGGATGTGCGCGCCCGACTCGAGGGCCTCGTTCACATCCATCATGTGTCGCATCGAGCCAACGATGATTTTGGAGGGGAGCGCCTCCCGCTCGAGAATGTCTCGCGTCGAAGCAATCACCGGCCGCACGTCGTACCCCATGTCCCGAACGCGACCGCTGAAGATGCTCACGTACGTCGCGCCGGCGAGCGCCGCCAAATATGCCTGGTTCATTGCCATAAGGCAGGTAACGTTCGTTTTGATTCCGCGCTTGACGAGCTGGTGAAGCACCCGCAGCCCCGTCTCGCTGAATGGCACTTTGATGGTGATTCGCTGCGCGTCCCACGCGTGGTACTGGAGCGACTCCTGAATCATCTCGCTCTCGCTTTCCGTGGTCAGCTCGACGGATACGTCGCCCGTGCTCACGGTGAGAATCTCCCGGATGCGCTCGCCGAGATCCGCGTCGGGCGCTTCGCGCGAGATGATGAGAGGATTGGTCGTGACGCCAGAGAGCACGCCCCACGCGAACAGGTCCTTGATTTCTTTCGGTTCCGAGCTGTCGATGAAAAGCCCCATGGCGCACTCCTTCGATGGCCTTGCCATAGCACGCGCGACGGTCACCCGTGCTGCAGGATCGCTCGTGAAACTTCGAGCAAGGTGGCCCCGTGTGCGTCCGGACGGCACGCGCCCGGACCAGCACGCAAGGGGCACAGCTCGCAACGATTCCTAGCAAATACAAGGGCGGTCTTCAGCCCAGCCGCGCGGCCTGCTTCGACGTCGCCGGTCCCGTCGCCGATCATCCACGACGACGCGCGGTCGCCTCCGAGTCGCCGCATGAGGGCTTCGAGCAGGCCGGGCTTTGGTTTTCTACAGTCGCATGCGCGGATGAGCGCTGGGTCGCCCCCGGGACCCCCTTCGGGATGGTGAAGGCACGCCTCGAGACCGGCGATACGCACCCCTTCCTGCGCGAGTCGCGCGACGAGCGCATCGTTCGTCCTGCTCACCGCTGCGGCGGAGATTTGCCCCTTCGCGGGACCTGGCTGGTTGGTCGCGATGGCCAGCGTGAAGCCGGCGTCCTGCAGGGCGCGCATTCCGCCGACCGCGTCTGGAAGAAGGCGAAGCTGCGCCGGATGAAACGCGACGGTAATCGCCCCCGTCTCCTCGTCGCGGACTACGTCGATGACCGTGCCGTCGCGATCGAAGATCGCGACCGGGGTCACTTGACGCTCTCCCACTTGGTCGAAGACCTCTGGAGCTTCGGGTGGCTGACGAGCAAATGCCACACGACGGCGCAGAACCCCTCGGTGTGAGGCGTGACCCGATCGCCCGCGACGGTCGGAATGACCACGCATGCATCGGCGACTTGCTTCGTAAATCCTCCGTCACGACCGACGATCCCGAACACTTTGGCGCCAACTTCGCGTGCGAGCTCGAGAGACCGCACGAGGTTGACGCTCACGTTCTTCTCGCGGTTGCCTCCGCCCACGGAGAAGACGAGAACACCGTCGCCGGCTCTCAACCGCGATACGCGTAGCCACTCCGAAAAACAGGTGTCCCAGCCCTCGTCGTTTACGCGCGCCGTCAGTTCGCTCACATTGTCGGTCGGGGCGTACGCCTCGAAGCCGCAGAGCTTGCGGAAGTCGTTGACTGCATGCCCGGCGTGCCCGGCGCTGCCGCCCACTCCGAGAATGAAGAGGCGTCCGGCGGCGCGCACACCCGCCAGCCCGTCTGCCAGGGCCTCGACGCTTCCGATATCGAGCTTTCCAATCACCTCGACGCTCTCGTCGAGGTACTTCTTCGTGAAACTATCCATTGGCGGAAGACCTCTCGCTCAAGACCGGTGAAAGTTCGCCATGATTCGCGCGCCGTCGAAATCGAAACGGAAGCGCATCGGGCGCAAACCTCGCGCGGCGAGCGCGTCGTGAACGCGGCGGCGATCGGCGGCCCGGACGTAGAACATGAAAAAGCCTCCCCCGCCGGCGCCCATCAGCTTGCCCCCGATCGCGCCCGCCTTTCGGGCCGCCTCGTAGTGCTCGTCAATGGCCGAGTCGGCCATGTTCGAAGCGAGCTTCCGCTTGTTCATCCAGTGCTCGTGCAGCATCTCGCCGTACTTGTCGATTTGGCCGGAAAGCAAAACGACTTTGGTCTCGTATCCAAGCTGCTTTATCCGGTGCATCCGCTGGACCGCGTCGTCCTTGTTCTCGACGATGGTGCGGGCCTGCTCTTTGAGGACGGTCGATGCCGCACGCTCGATTCCCGAATAATAGATGACGAGGTTCGACTCGAGCTCGTCGATGACTTCCTCGCGAATCGGCAAACGCTCGACGTCGACCGATCCGTCGGGATGAAAGTTCATCGCGCTGATGCCGCCATACGCCGCGATGTACTGGTCCTGTTTGCCGATCGGTTCTTTCAGAACGTCGATCTCGAGGTGACACGCCTCTTGCGCGAGCTGCTCGGCCGGAACGAACTCCCGCTTGAAGGCGTGAAGGCCGTTGAGAAGAGCGACCGTGAACGTGCTCGAAGAACCGAGCCCGGTGTTCGCCGGCACATCGGCGAGACTGTGGAGTTCGAGGCCCTTGTCGAGGCCGGTCGTCTGGAGCGCGGCGCGGAAGATACGGTGCTTGATCTGGTGAACCGAGTCGACGATTTCGCTCTCGGAGTAGGCAAGGCGGATCGTGTCGTGGAAGCGCCGCGCGACGCAGACGAAGACGAACTTGTCCACGGCGGCCGCGACGACGAACCCGCCGTGTTCGCGAGAGTAGCTCGGCAGGTCGGTGCCGCCGCCGCCAAGGGAAAAACGCACGGGCGCACGTGAAACGATCATGGTGTCGACGCTCTCGTTCGAAGGTATCGATCGAGCTCCGCCAGCCCCTCCGGGGACCCGACCTCGAAAAACCTCTCATGCGCCAGGCATGCTCGCAAGCGCTTCCTCCCCGCAAGCTCGTGCTGGAGCGCCTCGAGCCCACGAGGCTCGCCGATGGGAAGCTTCTCGACGAGATGACGGCGCAGCGCGGTCGCGCCGTAGTCGATGTGATCGAACGCCGGGTCGGGAGACCCCTTCTCGTAGCGAGTCACCCAGGCGCCGTCGGTCACGACGTTGGAGGCGTCCCACTTTCCGTCGTTCTTGTACACCGACATGACCCCGTCACAGTCTTGGCGAGCCTCGAGCATCCGAAGCGGTTCCGAATAGTCGAACGGGAGATAGCTGTCGCCGTAGGTCACGAGAAAAGTCTCCGCGAGGAGGTGCAGCGCGGACCGGATGGCGCCGGCCGTTCCTAGAAGCTTACCTCCGTCTTCGGACCATGCGACCCGCAAGCCGAGACGCGCGCCGTCGCCGACGTGGGCACGAATCTGCTCGCCAAGATGCGCCACGCACATGACGACCTCGCGAAACCCGGACGCGGCCAGGCGCTCGAGCTGCCAATCCACGAAGGGCCGCCCCGCGACCTCGAGCATCGACTTGGGGATAGTGAGGGTTCGCGGACGCATCCGCGTCGCGAGACCTCCGGCGAGCACGACCGCTTGCACGCGCCCTACTTAGTACAGCGCCCGATTGAATGGTACCCGCTCCGCTGGGCACGCCCGCACGCGCGCCGACGGCTCGGAGTAGGCTGCTAGAGCAGCCGATGCGTGCCCCGGAGAACACTCCCTCGTTGCCCGATGCCGACGCCCGTGGCGTCGTCGTCTGCGGCCTTGGACGTCTGGGGCAGAGCTGCGTCGCCGCGCTCAAGCACTTCGGCGTACCCATCCACGGGGTCGATTTGCGGCCGCGCGACGACTGGGAAACCCCGCACCTTGCGTCCCTGTCGATCGGGGATTGCCGTAGCGCGCGTGTCCTCGAAGAGGCCCACATCGCTCGCAGCCGCGCCGTATTGCTCGTCACACGCGACGAGCGGATCAATATCGCCGCCGCCTTTGCCGTCCGTTCGCTTCGCCAGGACATTCGGATCGTCGTCCGTTCGGGCCAAAAGAACCTGAACCAGCTCTTGGCGGCCCATCTGACGAACTTCGTCGCTTACGAGCCGAGCGAGCTGTCCGCGCCCGCGTTCGCGCTGGCCGCCCTTGCGGACAAGACGGGCGACGGCACGGCCGGCGTGTTCCACTTGGAAGAACACCTGGTGCGGGTCGTCGGCCTCACGCTGTCGACGGAGCACCCGTGGTGCGGCCGCGACCTCGGAGAGCTCAACGCCTCCAATCGTCGGATCGTCGGGCATCGACCCGGGCCCGGGACGAGCTGGCGCGGTTTTCAGGATTGTGAATCCGGCTCCCGCCTCAAACCCGGCGACGCGGTGACGTATCTCGAGCTGAGCGGCCCGAGCGCTCCGTTCTTGCGAACGGAGGCGGCCCGCGCAGCGGAGCCTCGGGCCGAAGGCGGGTGGAACGGCTTTCGCGGTACGTTCACGTGGGCCGCGCTCAAGGCCCAGGCCTCACGCCTTTGGTTCGGCGGGTCCCGAATGCGCCGGGTCGTGATGGCTTCCGCGCTCGCCATCTCGAGCCTCTATTCGCTCGGATCATTCCTCTACTGGGCGCACTACCCGGAGGTTGGATGGCAGGACGCCCTCAACGTCGGGATGGTTCTCATTCTCGGGGGATACGACAACCTCTTCGGACAGCTGCGGCTCCCCTTTCCCATCCCGCCCTGGTTGCACGTTTTCAGTGTCCTCATGAGCGTGTCCGGAACCGTGGGAATAGGAATTCTCTACGCGTTTCTCACCGAGCGCGTCCTGTCGGTGCGTTTTCAGTTCCGCCGGCATCGGCCGCCCTTCCCGAGAGGCGACCACGTCGTCTTGATTGGAATGAGCCCCATCGGCGAACAGATAGCGGCCTTCCTGCGAAAACTCGGACAGCCGATCATCGTTCTGGCCGAAACCTTTCCCGCCAATGAAGCGGCGCTCTCGGTTCCCTACGTCGTGGGCACGCTCAAAGACTCGATCGAAAAGGTGCGCCTGCGATCGGCGCGCAGTATCGTGGCATTGAGCGACGACGAAGTCGTCAACCTGGAAGCCGCACTCGTGGCCAGGGCCGCGAATCCGCGCTGCACGGTCATCATCCGAAGCGACGACGCCGCGTTCCGGGAAAATATCGCAAAGCTGGTCCAAGGCGCCAGGCCGCTCGGCGTGTACTCGCTGGCTGCCGAAGCGTTCGCGACCGCGGCGCTCGGCGAAGGCATCCACAGTCTGCTGCACATCGGCGACAGAATCGGCATCGTGACCGAGTACCAGATTGCGGCCGGCGACAGCATGCGAGGCCGCCTGGTGGGCCAAGTGGGTCCGGGCTTCGGGGTCATCCCCGTGCTCTTGCAGCGCGCCGGAAAATCCCCGGATTGGTTTCCGTCGGACGACGTGCGCCTCGAAGAACACGACCGCCTGATCGTGCTCGCCACGAAAGAGGCATTGCGCGACATCGAGAACGGGACCATCCGCGCTCCAAGCTGCCGCGTGCGGGTCGACTCAGCCGTATCTGCAGAGGCGGCATTCGAGGGCGCCGTCACGATGGTCCGGATCTCGGGATGCGATCTGGCGACTGCGCAGCAAGTGTTTCGCGCCTTGCCCGCCGCCCTCGCGATACCGCTCTACGAGCTCCAGGCCGAGCGGCTCGTGCGGGAGCTTGCCAAACTGAGGGTCGTGGCTCGATGGCACCGCGAGCCGGAGGCCACCGTCACTGCGTCTCCAAGACCAGCTTCCGGCCTGGAACGGCATTGGTGACCAGGACGACGCCGCTCGATCGCGTCCCCGGCAATTGCATCGACATCGTCGCCAGGTCGAACACCAACCCCCAGGGGAAACGTTCCTCCGCTCCGACGATCAGGGGCGACGTGCTGCACGCGTTCGTCTGCCTGCGCACCGCTTCGGTCCCGAGCGTCATGTCCGGTCCCGCCATGCCCTTGGCGATGCGTTTGGCCGTGCCTCCTCCGGCCGGCCATACGTCGATGGCCGCGTCTTTCGCGATCCATGCGACCGTGGCGCAGTCGGGGACGCCCGCTGGGAACGACAAGGAAAGCTTCTGGGTCGTCCCGTCGCGAGCCTCGGTCTTGACGTTCACGCCGCTCGCCTTCGCCCGCCGCAGCGCAACGACCACAGCGACCACTTGGGACGGCCTGGAGTTTCGCATCGCGACGATGTCGATTGACGCCCCGGCGATCGCCGGCCGCCCCGTCACGAAAACAGAGACCTTGTCGGCCAGGCCCGGATCGGCGGCGGGGACTCGGTCGCTGCCGACCGACACGTTCGAGTTGTCGATGATGATTTCGGGAGCCGTCGGCGGCTCGGGGGGCGGGGGCGCCGTCGCGGCCGGGGGCGAGACACGTGCCGCGTCGACCACCGCGTCGAGCTTGCTCCCCTCGCTGTCGCACGCGGTCGAGAAAGCCGCCAAGACCAGCGAACTTCGAAGGAGAAAGGTGCGGGGGAGCGCCTGCATTGCCCGCATAGTCGCCCAAATGGGGCCGCAGCGGCAACGCCGCGCGGCGTTCTTTCGCTGGCGACCGGCGATCCGGTACCCTTGAGGGAGCGCGATCATGAGCCAAGCGCCCCGCAAGTCCGACGCTTCGACGATGGTCGGATCGATGATCGCCGGCAAGTACCGCCTGGTCCGCCCAATCGGCAGCGGCGGTATGGGCACCGTCTGGGAGGGGATGCACGCGACGCTCGGGACTCGCGTTGCCGTCAAACTCATCAAACCCCAGTTCGCGCAGCAGCCCGAGGCGCGCGCACGGTTCGAGATCGAGGCCCGCGCGGCGGCCAAGCTCCAGAGCAAGCACGCCGCCCACGTTTACGACTACGGATTGAGCGCCGAGGGGCTGCCGTACATCGTGATGGAGTTCCTCGATGGGACATCCCTCTCCGACGCGATCTTGGCGCGGGGAACGCTGCCCCCGGGCGAAGTGGCTGGGATCATCGCGCAAGCGGCGCGCGCCCTTTCGAAGGCGCACGCCGCAGGAATCGTCCACCGCGACCTCAAGCCGGACAACATCTTTCTCGCGCGCTCGGAAGAGCCAGTCGACGGGCTGCCGTACGTGGTCAAACTGGTCGACTTCGGGATCGCCAAGATGTTCGAGGCGGAGCTGGCGCCCGGCGAGTCGTCGCGGGCGCTGGGTGGACCGACGCGCGAGGGCACGGTCATCGGGACGCCGAACTTCATGGCGCCCGAACAGCTCGCCCTCGGCGGCGCGCCCGGACCGCTCACCGACCTCTGGTCTCTCGGCGCGTGCACGTTCGCGGCGATGACCGGACGACTGCCCTTCGAAGGGGACGTGCTGGGCGACATCGTGCTCAAAGTCTGCGCCGCGCCGATGCCATCGCCGTCGCACATCAATCGGAACGTGCCGACAGGCTTCGACGCGTGGTTCGCGCGCGCGTGTTCGCGCGACCCGGCGAAGCGGTTCCAAACGCCCGAAGAGCTGGCGCTGGCCCTGGCAGGCGTTTGCGGGCTCGAGCGCATCCGGATGGCGACTCTCGACGAAGATCAGGTTCAGTACGTCATGCGTGCCCAGGACGGCGCGACCGATCTCGACAGCATGCCGGTGCCGCCGGCCATGTCGCCGCGCACGGCGCTCCTCGCGGGTCTCGTCCTGGGGATCGCCACGATGGTCGCCGTCCTCGGATTCTTGGCCTGGCGCGAGCGGACAGCCCCCCCCGCGGCCGGGCCTCCCCCGTCAATCTCCGCAGGGCGGGCGACCCCATGAGACCGCGGCAGACGGTCGCGGCGGCAACGATTGCCGGCAGCACGGCCTTGGCGGCGCTCACTTCGGTACACGCGTCCGACCACCTCGACGGACCGCGCGCGGTGGCCAATCCCCACGCCGACATCACGGACGTGTTCGCGTTCACGAGCCCGGAGACCCCGGGCCACCTCGTTCTGGCCATGACGGTCGCGCCGTTTGCGCCGCCCGCAGCCGAATTCTCGACGCAAGTCGACTATGTATTTCGGGTGCGGCGGGTGGTTGCGACCCAACCGCTCACCTTCGACCCGGCTTCGCTGGACATCACCTGCAATTTCGCGGGCGGCGACGGGGCAACCCAAACGGTGACGTGCTCCGGGCCGCCGGGCATCGGGGGCACCGCGCCGGTCGGCGCCGTCCTCGCCGCGGACCCGCAGAGCGCGCTCCGCGTGTTCGCCGGAAGGCGCGCCGACCCCGCGTTCTTCGACCGGCAAGGTGCCATCGCAACGGTGCTGAGTGGACATCTCCGTTTCAGCGGCCGGAATGCGTTTGCGGGAGCCGACGTCCTGGCGATCGTGATCGAACTCGACGCGACGGCGCTCGGCGACGCGGGCGCAGCGTTTCCGATGCTGGGGATCGCCGCCGAGACCGTCCAGCGCGGTGCCGAATGAGGCCCGTCGCGTTCATCGTCGCCGCCGCCCTTCCGGCGCTCGCGACTGGCGCGTGCCGGTCCTCGACGAACGCGGGACCGGAGGACGCCAACGTTTACGTCCCGTCCGGCGCCGACGCCGGCCTGAATGCGGACGCCGAAGCGGGAGTCGACGGAGCCGGCCTCGCGACGGGACAGGTCGACCGAGCGGGGCGGCCCCTCGTCTCCATTCTGCTCGTGCCCGATTCCCTCAAGGACGACTACAACGCCGCGTCCACGTTCGACGCTCCGCTGTCGCGCACGCTCGGGGACGGACTCACCGCGCGCCTGCAGGCTCTCGATACGCTGGCGATAGGCGATGCCGGACCCGACCCGGTCGACTGGCCGATCGAGGGCGGAGCCCATCCGCTCCTGCCCGTGCTCGCGCCAGATGCGCTGCTGGTCGACACTGCCCTTCCGTGCGCTTCAGCTGACGGCGGGTATGCCGCAAGCTACCTCGACATCGAGCGCGAGATCTTCCCGGGTGTTTTCGAATCGAACGCCGTTCACACGACCTGCGGCGGTCGCACCCCGAGCGATGACGTGGTCGACACGACGCTCTCGCTCCTCGTGACGCGTAACCGCGCCGGCGCAGCGCAGGTTACGCAGGGCCTCGTCGGGCCGGCCAAGCCGGCCACCCAGAAGTTCCCCTATCTGGCCGAGCCCTACTCGAACTGACGCGTCACGCAGCAACCCGACGCCTGAGCTCGACCCGCATCTGGTCGAAGCTGGGCGGGAGCTTGCCGCAAGCCCGGCACATCAAGAAAAGCGCGTGGTGGACCTCTGCATCGTCGGGCGCGGCGAGGGAGCCGTCCAACCGGTTTCGGTCCCAAGCGAGCGCGTAGGCCGCGTTCAACTCGTCTCCGCCCGCGTGCTCGAGGTATGCCCCGGCTTCGTCGAGCGAAATTGTTTCGAGGCTCTTGATGCTCGGCTTTCTTTTCATACACCCCGTTCCTTCACCGCTCGGCGGCTGCTCCTGCGCCGGGCTGTTCGTGGAGTGGATCGTCTTGGTCGCGATCGTGCGCCCCCGAACGAACGGATAGACGAGCGCGAGCGCCACCCCGGCGCTGAAGCCGGGCTCACTTCGGTCGGCTGTCGCCGTGGCAGCTTGCCCCGCGCGCCGCGGATGCAACGCGCCCGAGGCGAACGCATTGGCGACGAGACGGGGCGTTCCGCGCGCGTGAGGTTCGTAAGCCGAGAGGCTCCGACGCCCTTCGCGCCGGCTACCTGCTATCGCTCGTCGGAGTACCGAATCCGGCATCTCTCTCGCCCGGACGGAACAAGCCGCCAGACACTCTTGACTGTAACCTCGGCCCCTCGGGCCAGCCACGTATTTCTTGGTGTCCCTCTCCTTTTCACCGAGCCGATGCCAGCCGGACACGTCGCAGACCGCATTGGTCTCCGGTCTCGCCGGACCGAGCCGTGCACCGACGCGATCGAAGGTCCATACGGCGAGCCCAGGCGGGCCCGTGCGAGACGGACACTCGGCGGTCGCCTCCTTCGCACATGCCACCTCACTGCCCGATTTCCAGCCATCGCACCATGGCGCTCCCCGCATGCTGCGCGTAGTCAATGCGCAATTGCCAGTCCACTTCGCTCCCCGGAAGCGCCCCTTCCACCGCCGCCGCATCTGCGAATAGGTGCGTGGGGCCGGGCCGGAACTGCTGGCGCAGAAGGAGCGCAAGCGATCGCCGAATCTGGCTCTCGAGTAGGCGACGCTCGGCCTCCCCCACGCCGGCCCGCCGCGCCGCTTCGAGTGTCGCGATCGCGGCTTCCGTGCGGCTGCCCGCCGGCGTGAGCCGCGGCGTGAGCAGCGGACCGAAGCCGTATGCCCCGTCGCCGTCGAACGGAGTGTCGCCCGGGCCGTATTGGAGCTTTCGGCAGTACGCTTCCCAGCCCAAGCAGAAGTCGAGAGCCCGTCGGTTCGGCGCGCGATCCCACAGGTCGTCCATGGCCTGGCAGGTCCAGTGCTCCTCTCCCCAGTAGTAACGGCTGCCAAAGAAGTTCCACGCGGGTCCGGCGAGATGCTCGAGCGCGCGGGTCGCCGCCTCGAGATCGCGCGCGTCGCCCAAGAGCGAGTTCGCGCGGGACAGCGCGAGCGCGGCCTCCCCCGAGTAGTAGAGGAGCTGGACGTCGACGGGGCGGTTCGCTTCGCGATCGTATTCGTGCATGAACTCTCCGTCGGGTCGCTGCTGCGCGCGCAAGAACGCCGTGAGCGGTGGCACGAAGAGCGCGTACCCCGCGTCGAGCTGGGCGCGGACGACTTCGACGAACGCCATGACCGTGAGCGCCGTCGAGCCGACGTCGACGCGCGCGCCATCGCCGACGCAGCGGACCTCGCCGCAGGACACGATCGCGTGGTCCCGCAGGTACGACGCGGCCCGGAGCGCCGCGTACGCGACGTCGGTGTCGTGGGAGAGCGCGGCGATCTGCGCGACGAAGTACGTCGCCCCCGCGTGTCTCGGCCAGTCGTATCCGCCCAAGGTGCGATTGGTCGGGGCGTCCACCAAGTAGCGAAACCGTCCCTCGCCGTCGACCCCGCGCGCGAGATACCGCCCGGCCGATATCGTCGCCGCACGAACCTCGTCGTCATTGAGCGCGCCGGGGGTCGCGGCAGGAGGACGAGCGGCACCGGGCACCGTTCGCACCACGCGGACGCGGCGCACGTCGGCTCGATCGAGCAGGTCGCGCGCGGTCGTGCCCAGGCGCTCGGAGAGGAGGGCGAGGGCGATCGGCATATCGAGCCCCATCGTGAGCTGGACGCCGGAGAGCGTGACGCCCTTGTCGTAGGCTTGCCGGCTCAGAAGCTCGTCGGGAGTGACGTACGCCGTCCGGCCGGCGACCGACGCGCCGATGCCGTCGCGGCCCGGAACGAACGACATTGCGAGCGCCACCTCCGGCGCCCGAATGACGGGTGCCTCCGCGACGATGCTCTCGTAGACGAGCGTCGCCTCGGGGTGGGCGGCGAGAGCGGCCTCGATGCGTGCGTCGCGGTCGCCCGCGCGCGCGGTGACGGCCTGGACGACGAGCGCTCCCGCGCTCCAAACGCTCTCGACGACGGCGCGCGGGTGCTGCTCGTCGATTTCGAGGGAGAACACCCGATGCACGAAGACGCAGGCGACGGCGGTTGCCATCGCCCACCCGATCAGCCATCGAGTGATTGTCCGCGGCGTCACGGTCCCTCCGGCGCCGCGCGACCGGCCATTGCGCCCGGCCGGAACCAGAGGAGTTGCGCCACGGGGAGCGCAACCAAGTAAGGAATCGCGAGCAAGGCGACGAGCGCGAGGACGATCCCCCCGCCCCGCCCGACGGGCCCGTACACGCTGCTCAGCCAGGTCGCCGTGACGGCGAGGATGCTGACCGCGGCGAGCCCCAGCGCGAGGGCGACCGCCGCGGAAGCGCGCGCAACCGGCGCCGACCACCTTGCCCCGAGGAGGAGCCCGAGCCCCGATACCACCTCGAGAGTCGCGAGCACGGCCGCCGCGCCGTCGACCGGCCACCAGCGGGCGGGGAGGGCGACGAAGACGCCGAACGCGACCAGCGCGCCACTGACGAGGTCGAGCGTTCCGAGGACCAAGGCCGCGCTTCGCGGAAGGGTACGATTCATTCGCTCTGCTTATCTCAATCCCAGTGCCGCGTGCGCCGTGGAAGTGGCTGATGCTGCCCGGCGGAAGTGGATTACGATTACCAAGACCTGCTCGCGCTCTGCGCTTTGCGGCACCTTGGGAAGACCTCACCCCCGGCCCCACCCCCGGCCCCTCTCCGCAAGCGGAGAGGGG
>CAZVPE010000090.1:0-2773 GCA_964628155.1 uncultured Polyangiaceae bacterium
TTCTCGGATTCACGGGCGTCAAGCAGATCAACCCGAACCTCAAAGTCACCGCGCGGGTGGGAATCTGGATGAACGCCTCGGGTGGCCGGCTTCAGAACGCTGTTGGAGAGGTCGACCCACGCGAGCTATACCTGAAGCTCGAGGGGCCGTGGGGCAGCGTCCTCGGAGGGAGCGACCTCGAGCTCTTCGGGCGAGGAGGAATCCTCGTGGACCATCGGATCGCGCACGAGTATGGCCTGGGATATCCCTGCAGCATCCGCGATGCCTCGGGCGGCGCCTGCGGGATGACGGGGTTCGGGGCACCCTTTCCGGGCTTCAACCCTGGCTTCGTCTACGCGAGCCCCAGCCTGGGTGGTCTCCAGCTTTCTGTCGGGGTTTACGACCCGAACACCATCGACAATGCGGCGCTGGATCGTGCGCCGTTGCCGCGGTTCGACGCCGAACTGAAGTACGAGTACAAGGATTCGATTCGCGTATTCGGCAGTGGCTTCTGGCAAGTGCTGGAAGGTACGGTGACCTCCGGAACCGGAGCGAAGGACCTCCACGTCAACGGCTGGGGCGTTCAGGCGGGCGCCATGTTGTCGCTCGGCCCGATCATGCTCGGTGGGGCCGCGTACGAGGGGTCCGGGTTCAGCCCGATCGCGGCGTTGGACGAGAGCCCGCTTTCGGGGGACGCGTCGGGAGTGTTGCGCGACTCACGCGGTGCGTTCGGGCTGGGCGCGATCCTCATCGACCCGTTGAAGTTGAAGGTAGCGGGGGGGGCCGGCATCTTCCACCTCGACAAGAACAAGAACGACGTCGGCACGATGGACAGCACGGGGGCCCCGACCAACCCCCAAGTGATCGAACAGAATCTCGGGATCACGGTGGGCCTTTACCAGACGACGGAACCCGTGCGCTTCGCTCTCGAGTACTTTCGACAAGAATCGACTTGGTATCCAATCGGCGTGCCGAGCGCGACAAATCCAATGGTCACAGCCCGTGTGATGACTCCTCAGCAGAACGTGGACTTCTTCAACGCAGGCATGAGTGTCGTATGGTAAGAGGGGCGGCTAACCGCTCCGGAGTCCCGAGCAGCGCGGGCGGCGCCCGCCCCGACGATGGACCCACGCCGCCTTAGCAGGCGATGACGCTTTGGGAATTACCGTGGGGCTGTACCAAACGACTGCGCCCGTTCACTTCGCACTGGAATACTTTCGGGCGCAGCATTCTTGGTACCCGTTGGGGGGTTGGGGAGCGCGGCCGTAGCGTCGGCGGTCACCGTCCTAAACTCCCCAGGAGGTCGTGAATTTCGTAAACACCCGCATGACCGTCGTATGGTGAAAAGACCATTTGGAGCGCGTGACCCTTGCCTACGACGTCATGCCCTGCGAAGGTGGGCAAATGGGCAGAACGGGTGGACGGGCTGAACCTGCGATCGGGGCCGGGTTCGTATTTCGGGCGATTGTAGCGGCGGCCTCGTCCACGATCGCGTGTTCGAGCGGATCCAGTCCGGCGTCCGGGGCGGCGGACGCGGCACCGGCGACGGGTGGCTCGGGGTCGGATGCTTCATTGTGGAACGACGCTTCGGGAAGCTCGGGAGGCACAACTTCCTCCGGTTCCGGTGGGACGGATGGCGCCTCGTCGTCAGGAACGGACGGTGCGGGGTTCGACTCGGGCGGATCGGGGGCGGGCGGCCTCGATGCATCGAGTGGGTTGGATAGCGCGGGAAGTCAGGGAACTGGGGACGGCCCGGCGGGTTCCGCAAACGACGGCGGAGCGAGTGGGACGACGGACGGGGGCTCGGATGCGACGGCCCCCGGTGGCGATGGCGGCGACAGCGACGGCGGAGGCTGGGTCGATCTTTTCGACGGTGTCGATTTCGCGGGGTTCAACGCGAACTGCAACATGGCCCACACGACTTCGCCGCCCACGATTACCGGAGCCGCGGCAATGGCGTTCTTCGCCGCCGAAAACGGAACGATCCACGTCTACCCCACCCAGGCCGATCAATCGACGCAGCCGTTCTGCCTGCTGACGACCCAAAAATCGTACACCCACTTCAATCTGTCGTGGGACTACCAATGGGGTTCCAAGAAGTTCGGATCAACGGCCGACCCGACGGCCGCGACGAACTTCACGACCTATCCGCGCGACGCGGGCGTCTTGTGGTCGCTCTTTGGCGACGTGGCGCAAATATGGCCATCATCCATCGAATTTCAGAACAAGTGGGGCTCGACTGGAGATATTTTTGCTCTTTTTGCGCAATGCAAGTCGCTGGGGTCGCCCGGCGACTCGACGACCTACGCGCCCGCATCGGCCGGCGGAACGCAGATGACGGTCAACGGGTCCACCGGGTTCGTTCAGCACCATCGGAGCGCCAATTACGAGCTGGCGACGCTGCCTGACGGCGGGAGCTCGGCCAACGGCTACGGAACGGGCTGGAACTCGTGTCTCTTGCAAGCCAACGCTGGCGTCTCGACGTACACCGTCAACGGTCATGTCGTAAATCAGACCTTGGCGGTCATGGACCAAAGCGGAACCGCGGTCTTGTCAGGCCCGATCGGCTGGCAAGCCGAGTCCTCGGAGGTTTATTACCGCAACTTGCGAATCCAAGTCCTCCCCTGACCCTACGCGCGGGGCGCTGACGACCTCGCTCGCTGAGGAACATCCGACGCTCTCGGGCGAATGCGGCGCCGCACCGGGAGTCTTCCAACGCCCTGGGATAACTTCCGGTGACGCACCGGGAGTCTTCCAACGCCCTGGGATAACTTCCGGTGACGCACCGGGAGTC
>CAZVPE010000090.1:2873-19835 GCA_964628155.1 uncultured Polyangiaceae bacterium
AGTCTTCCAACGCCCTGGGATGACTTCCGGTGACGCACCGGGAGTCTTCCAACGCCCTGGGATGACTTCCGGTGACGCACCGGGAGTCTTCCAACGCGCCGTGCCGACTTCCTGCGTCACGCTTAGCCGCGCAACGTGAACTCCGGCCGTCGCGGTCGCGCCACGGCAGCACGCTCGCGGTCGTCGGCGCTGCCGCCCAGATAAAGCGCGTGAAAGTCGTCCTCCGCGAGGAGCTCCGCCGCCGTTCCTCCCCTGGGAACCCGCCCGTTCTCCACGATGTACGCGTGGTGCGCATAAGCGAGAGCCACGGCGGCGTTCTGTTCGGCGACGAGAAAGCTGACTCCCGAACGCTGATTGAGTTCCCGGACGCTCTCGAACACCTCCTCTACCATCTGAGGAGCCAACCCCATCGATGGCTCGTCGAGAAGGACGAGCTTCGGACGACTCACGAGAACGCGGGCAATGGCCAGCATCTGCTGCTCGCCGCCCGAGAGGAAGCCCGCGCTCCTCCGCCGTAGGTCGCGAAGACGCGGGAAAAGGACGTACATGCGCTCGATCTCGGCCTTCAGGTCGGAACGGGTGCGCCGCGTCGCCGAGTCGCCCATGACGAGGTTCTCCTCGACGGAAAGGTGCGCAAAGCACCGGCGCCCCTCGAGCACCTGCGCGAGGCCATCGCGAACGAGGTCGGCCGGATCCGCGTGGGTCACGACCTTTCCCCGGTACTCGATGGAGCCTCGTGTCACGTGGCCGGATTCAGCGCCCAGCAGGTTCGAAATCGCCTTGAGAACCGTGGTCTTGCCGGCGCCGTTCGCCCCCAGGAGCACGACGATGGATCCCTCGCCAACCTCGAGCGACAGCCCGCGGACTGCCAGAATGGACTTCTTGTAAACGACTTCGACGTCGCTCACCCGCAGGATCGTGGGCGCAACCGCTTCACGCCCTACCACTGTCGAAGCGGCCATGCGCGCGCCCTCCCGAGAAGCGTCTTTCCGATCTGCGCGAGTCCCCGGGGCTCCTTCACGAGAAATCCGACGATGAGCAGGCCGAAGGCGATTTTTTCGTAGTTCTCGATCGACCCCTGATCCACCGTGCCGCCGAGGACTGCGGCCGCCGCATGACTCATCGCCAGCGGCAAGAGGAGCATGAACGCCGCTCCGAGGAAGCTCCCCAGGAGATTTCCCATACCGCCCAGAATGATCACGAAAAAAATCTGGAACGAGCGGTCGAGATTCCAGGTGCGCGGGTCGAACGTTCCCAGATACGCGAATCCCCACAACGCGCCGGCGACCCCGCAATAAAACGAGCTTATGCCGAACGCCAAGAGCTTGGTCTGGAGGACGGGAATGCCGATGATGGCCGCCGCGGTGTCCATGTCGCGTACGGCCATCCACCGGCGACCGAGCTCGCTGTGAACGAGATTTCGAGCGACGACGGTCAGAACGGCCACGACGCCGGCCGTCAGAAGGTAGCGCCCCTCGACGGTTCCGAAGTCGTGACCCGCGATCACCAGCGGCGGTACCGACACGATCCCGGAAGCGTTCCCCCTCGAAAGCCATCGTAGGTTCGAGAAGGTCCAGTCGGCGAAGAACTGAACGGCCAACGTGCAAACGACCAGGTAAAAGCCTTTGATACGGTAGCTCGGGAGGCCGGCGACCACGCCGATCGCGCCGCCGGCGGCGCCGCCCGCCACGAAGCTCAGGAGAAGCGGCACCCCCGGGATCCGCGTTTGGACGTTATAGGCGACGTAGGCGCCGACACCCATGAACGCCGCCGAGCCCACCGAGAGTTGACCAGCATAGCCGGTCAGCAGGTTGAGTCCCAATCCGGCCAGCGCCAGGATAAGGACTGGGATGAGGACCGCGGTAAACCAATAGTCATCGCCGACCCGGGGTACGACGACGAAGGCGGCGAGTGCCGCCAGGACGCCGGCGGTGATCCGACCGACCACTGTACCTTCGTCCCGAGGGTACGGTCGGCCCCATACGCGGGAAAGGGAGAGCGATATCTCGGACCGTACCATCGGACTAAACCCTCACGATCTCGCGCTCGCCGAAGATCCCCGAGGGGCGGACGAGCAGGAAGGCCACCGCCAGCGCGTACGGAAACCAATTCTCGAGACCCGCGCCGATGACCGACCCGACGTAGACCTCGGCCAGCTTTTCGCTCGCGCCGACGACGAGCCCGGCGACGATGGCCCCGGCGATCGAATCGAAGCCGCCGATGATGAGGACGGGCATCGCCTTGAGCACCACAAGGGTGAGCGAGAATTGTACGCCCGAACGCGCTCCCCAGAACAAGCCCGCCACAAGCGAGACGACGCCTGCCAACGCCCAGACAATCCGCCAGATGCTGGGCAAGCGCACGCCGAGCGAGAGGGCCGCGAGCGGGTCGTCCGCCACGGCTCGTAGAGCGAGACCGGTCCGCGTCCGGCTTGCGAAGAGCGAAAGGGCGAGTACGAGTACACCCGCTGCCCCCGCGGCGACGAGGTCGAAGCGACTCACACGGATCGCGCCGAACGGCAGGGGAATCGGCGTATCCTCGATGCCGAGGTCGAGCCCGTGCACGTCCGCGCCCCAGAGCGCTTGGGCGACCCCCTCGACGACGTAACTCAGGCCCAGGGTGGCCATGAACAGAGTGACCGGCGAACGGTTGACCAGGTACCGCAGGAGAAAGCGCTCGACGAGGAGCGCGATCCCCACCATGGCGACCGTGGTCGCTCCGAGAGCTACCGGAAAGGACAGCCCGCGCTCGGTCAGGCTCACGAAGGTCAGCGCCGCGAACAGCGTCATCGATCCTTGCGCAAAGTTGAAGACGCCCGACGATTTGTAGATGAGCACGAACCCGATCGCGACAATCGAGTACATGATTCCGGCGAGGAGCCCGCCGACGAGGGTTTCGAGAAAGAACGCCATCGATGATCCCCGCCGTCGGCCGCTAGGCGGCCTGCCTCTTCGTGCCCAGATACGCTCGGATGACTTCAGGATCCGAACGCACGGTCTCCGGCGACCCGTCCCCCACTTTGCGCCCGTAGTCGAGCACCACGACGTGGTCCGAGATGTCCATGACCACGCTCATGTCGTGCTCGATGAGCAGCACGGTCGTTCCGAACGCGCGGTTCACGTCGAGCACGAAGCCGCTCATCTCGCGCTTTTCTCGGGCCGTCATACCGGCCATCGGCTCGTCGAGCAGCAGTAGCTTGGGGTGCGCAGCGAGGGCGCGAGCGAGGTCGACGCGCTTCTGGAGCCCGTAGGGTAGCGTGCCGACGGCGCTGTACCGGTGGGGCTGGAGATCGAGAAACTCCAGAATTCGCTCGGCATGCTCCCGCTCTCGCCCCTCTTCCCGTACCGCGCGGCCGATCCGCAGCGCCTGCTCGAGCCAGGTGCTGGAAAAGGCGAGGTTGCGGCCCGTCATGACGTTGGCGAGCACGGTCATCCCCTGGAAGATGGCAAGGCCCTGGAATGTCCGGGCGATACCCTTCTGCGCCGCCTCGTGCGGGACCATGTGCCTACGCGCCTCGCCGTCGAAAATCACGCGACCGCGGTCGGGACGATAGATGCCGCTGATCACGTTGAGGAGCGAGCTCTTTCCGGCCCCGTTGGGCCCGACGAGCGCGCAGATTTCGTGACGCGCGACTTCGAAGCCGATCGCATTCAGAGCCTTCACCGACCGGAACGACAGCGAGACGTCTTCAAGGCGAAGCAGGGTCATGACGCCTCCTCCGGAACGGCAGGCAGGAGCCCCGCCGACCGCTCCACGATTCCGAGGCTCGGGCACACCGCCGGCTCCGCGTCGGCCGGGATCAGGGGGCGCAGCCTCACTCCGAGACCTGCGAAGAAGGCCGCAACGGCTTTCTCTGGAACGGCGTCGGCCACCAGCGCTCGCTCGACACGTGAGAGCCCGATGACCCTGCGGAGCGGCCTTCGGACGAGAAGTTCGCCCGCAGCTCGATCCAGGACGCCGGCGTCCAAGGAGTCAGGTCGGAGGGCCCAGTCCGCCAAGCGCCGCGACAGCGTCGTCGGCGGCGGCAGCCCATCGAGGACGCGCTGCCGCAGCTGCGCATACGTGCCCGCTGTTCCGACGACGACCGTCGGCGCGACCTCGCGGCGGTCGACTTCCTGGGTCGCAGCGCTCTCGGGAAGATTCAGGGAGAATCCTGCGACAAGCCACGCGCCTACGAAGGCGCGGGCGATGTCGGGCGTCAACGACGGCGGAATGAGTGCATCGTGATCCGGCCGGAGGGAGGCGCGCCGGATCAGCGCTCGGGCACCCGCCAGGGCGTCGCTGTGGCGAATGCAGCGCGGTGCGCCGCCGCGCTCGATTTCATACGCGAAGGCCGCGTCGTCCGGGTCCGCGAGGATCCGCACCGCGCCTGCCGTGGGGTCGCCAGTGCGCGCGACGAAGTCCGACAGCGCACTGCCGGACCCGGCCGGAGCTCCAGTGTCCACGGGCGCCGCGACGCCTCCGAGCCACTGCACAGCGAGCGCGGCGAGCAGCGCCTCGGGCCGCGGCTCGCGGCCCACGACGACGCGGTCGCCGCGACCGATTCCACTGGCCGCGAGCGCAGCCGCGATCCGCACCACGTCGTCCCGGAGCTGACGCCACGTCCACTGGCGCCAGCGGCCGAGCACTTTCCGGCGGAGGGCTACCGCACCGCCGCGCGTCAGCGCCTGGTACGCCAGCGAGGCCGGCAATGTGAGCGCGTCGCCCATCGGTTCCAACCTCTCACCCCTGGTTGCAGTCGCGCGGCGTCACGTTCTTTTCCTTGGCGTACTCCGCGGCTTTCTTGTCGATGAGAGGGCGGAGGAGCGGCCGATCGGCCTTCACCCACTCGCTTATCGGGGTCCACTTGGTCCCGTCCCACTGCTGGATGCGCGCGGCGCCCCCGCCCTCGTGATCCGCGCACGAAAGCTCCAGCGGCTGCATCAGGCCGTCGACGCCCAGTTCCTTCAGTCGCTTTTCGTCGACCTTCAAGTGCTCGAGCCCCCAGCGCCCCTCGTCGCCGTTGAGGGGCCGATTGCCGAAATGGGACTGCGCCGCCCGGATCGACTCGACCGTCACGATGGCCATGATGAGTCCCGAGTTGTAATAGACACTGCCGAAGCTATTCAGATTCTTCAGATTGCTCTTGCCCTTGTCGACGATGACCTGACGCAGCTTCCTGTGCAGCTCGAAGTTCGAGCCCGCCGGGTAGGTGGTAATCGCGAGGTACCCCTTTGCCGCGGCGCCGGCAGGGATGACGTCCTCCTCGGAGGAGGACCAAACGTCGCCGATGACATGATCGATGGGATACCCCACACGGGCGGCGGTCTTCACGGCGACCGGTGTCATCACCCCCCAGCCGCGCAAGAAGACCCAGTCGGGCTTTTCCCGAGCGACACGCGCCCACTGCGCCGACTGCTCGTTGCCCGGGTGGGCCAACGGGATTTGAATGTTCTCGAACCCGTACTTCGACGCGAGAAGCGCCAGCGGATCGAGCGTCTCGCGTCCGTACGCCGAGTCGTGATAAAGCGTCGCGATCTTCTTGCCCCGAAGTTTGGCCAGGCCGCCTTCCCGATCGGCGACGTAGTTCACGAAGACCGATGCTTCGCTGTAAAAGGTCAGCATCACCGGGAAGTTGTACGGAAAGATGGACCCGTCGGTGGCTTCGGTCCGCCCGTAGTCCAGGGTCACGAGCGGAATCTTGTCCGCGGCCGCCTTGTCCGAGAGCGCGTAGGCCGCGGGCGCCCCCATCGGGTTGTAGATAGGAATCGATTTCCCGTACTTACCGCTCCGGAATCGCTCGTAGCACTCGACGCCTCGCTCGGCCGCCCACTCCGTCTCGCACTCTTCGTAGACGAGCTTGACCCCGGCAACGCCTCCCTCGGCCTCGTTCACGTACGACAAGTAGTCGATGAACCCTCCCCAGACGGGGATACCGCTCGAAGCGTAGGCTCCGACGCGGAAGGTCGGCAAGGGAACGAACTGTTCCGCGACCGCCGCCGGCTTGGCACTGGGGCCGACCGTCGCGGCCGAGGACGAAGGCGGGGCAGTCACCTCGGTCGAGGAGTTGGACTTGCACGATGCAGCACCGACGCACAACCCGATTGCGGCCGCGGTGAATGCATCGAGACGAATACCGTATGAACGACCAGACATCGAACATCTCTCCTTTCGAATCGCCAACTCTCGCGTGACCATCACTCGCCCGCCGACGCCGCAGCGCGGCCCGGTGCCTCCGAAATCGGCGCCCGGGGGGCTCGCCGGTAGTGGGCTGCCGGATGCCGGTCGAGAAGACGGCGCTGCCCCCGGCCATAGATCTTCTCGCGCAGCGTTCCCTCCTCGTACGCGCTCTGCGCCAGCCCCCGCCTCTGGAGGACGGGAACGACTCCGTCGACGAAGTCGACGAAACTGCCGGGCGTCACCGCGTAGGCGAGGTTGAAGCCGTCGACGCCGACGTCGATCCACTTTTGGAGTTCGTCTGCGATTTGCTCCGGCGCTCCGACGAGGACCGGGCCGGCGCCCCCGATGCCCACGTACCGGGCAAGATCTCGCAAAGTCCACTTGCGCGAGGGGTCTGCAGCAGTGAAGCCGTGGACGAGTGTCCGCACCGCATTCGTCTCGACGTACTCGAGCGGTTGGTCGGGCTCGAACTGTCCAAAGTCGATGCCCGACCAACCCGATAGGAGGGCCATGCTGGCGTCGTAGCTGATGTTCTGGAGAAACTCGTCGTACTTGCGGCGCGCCTCGGTCTCCGTTCCCCCGGTGATCACCTTGATGTAGGCGAGGAACTTGAGGTCGTCCGGCCTTCGCCCGAACGCTCGGGCGCGATCTCGCGTGTCCGAGACATACTGCGCGACGACCCCCGGGTTGGGCCCCAGGACGAATACGCACTCCGCGTGGCGTGCCGCGAACGCGCGACCGCGTGGCGAGGAGCCGGCCTGATAGAGGAGCGGCGTTCGCTGCGGTGACGGCTCCGAAAGATGCACCCCGTGGACTTGATAGTATTTTCCGTCGACATCCACGCTGTGCACCCGCGATGGATCGGCATAGATGCCGCGCCGGCGGTCTTTCACGACCGCGCCGTCCTCCCAGCTCGATTCCCAGAGGCGATAGCAGATGTCGAGATACTCCTCGGCGATTGCGTACCGCTCGTCGTGCTCCGGCAGAGCGTCGCGGCCGAAGTTGCGGGCGCCGCTCTCGAGGTACGATGTGACGATGTTCCAGGCGACTCGGCCCCGGGTCAGGTGGTCGAGCGTCGATACGGTGCGCGCAAAGGCGAACGGGTGATTTTGGAGAACGGAGCTCGTCCACGCGAACCCCAGGTTTTTGGTCGCAGCGGCCATCGCGGGGATGAGGATGGCCGGGTCGTTGACCGGGATCTGCGCGGCGTTGGCGACCGCCGCCTCTCGATTCCCTCGGAAGACGTCATAAACCCCGACTACGTCGGCGAGAAAGAGCGCGTCGAAGAACCCCCTCTCGAGGAGCCTCGCCAGCTCGACCCACGTCTCGAGATCGGTGTAGGCCTCCATCTTGTCGCCGGGCTCCGTCCAGAGGCCGGGCGACTGGTGGACGACGCAGTTCATGTGGAACGCGTTGAGGAGAATGCGTTTGCTCATTCTGGTGCTCCGCTTACTGGGCCGCCCATGGCTCGTCGCCCGAGCGGCCCACGCGCTTCTTGGCGCGCATCGACTGGACGAGGGGGATCACGGTTTTCCCGAACTTCGGCAGCTCGTCTTCGTAATGGAGGAATGCCGTGAGTATCAGGTCCACGCCGACCTCGTGATACGCCCGAATCCGCTCCGCGATGACCTCGGCCGGCCCGATGAGTCGCGTCTTGAATCCGTCGTTCGGCTGGACGAGATTGGCCGCGTCGGCGTCGGCCCACATCCCGATCTTCTCGGTGGTGGAGGCCCCGGCCTGCTTCACTTGGTCGCCGAAGGCCTTCACCACCTCGGGGTCCGCGCTCTGCACGATCGCCTCGAGCTGGTCGAGCGCCTCGGCCTCCGTGTCGCGCTGGATGACGAAGCCGTTGAGGCCGAACTTCACACGCCGGCCGTGCTGGCGGGCGATGGCGGAGACTTCGTCGATCTGTTCTTTGACTTTCTCGACGGAATTGCCATTCATGAAATACCAGTCGGAGTATCGGCCCGCCATTCGCCGCGCAGCCTTGGAGTTGCCGCCCTGGAAGATTTCCGGATGGGGCTTCGACACGGGACGCGGCACCAACCAGGCGTCGTTGATGCGGAAGAAGTCGCCTTTGAACGTGAAGCGCTCCTGGGTCCAGAGGCCCTTGAGCACCTGGATGAACTCTTCCGACTGTCGGTACCGTTCGTCGTGCTCCAGCCAGGGCACGCCGAACGCCTGGTACTCCCCTTTGAACCAGCCGCTCAGGATATTCACGGCCAGTCGACCGTTCGAGTAGACGTCCAGCGTTCCGAGCTGTTTGGCGATCATCGCCGGATGCCAGAGCCCCGTATGAACGGCGCTGATGAGTTTCAGCCGCTTTGTTTGTGTGGCCAGAATCGCCGTGCAAATGGTTGGCTCCTGCTGAAACTCCCAGCCATGGCTCGCGATGAAGCGCGCCGGCGCAAGCCCGTACTCGTAGCCAGCGTTCTCGGCCACTTGCGCCATTTTCGCATTCCAGTCGAGCGTCCAATCGGTTCGCTGAGGAATGCTCGTAATCACCATACCGCCGCTACCGAGCGGCATCCAATATCCGAAGCGAACGTCCATATCGAATCTCCGCGCGATGCTATCGGCCTTGCGCCGGGCGCCTGTTGTTTCGGCCGGCGTCGATACATGGGAGTCCTCGTTGGACTCATTCGCCCCCGACCTCCCAGAGCTCGAGGGGCAAACCGACGAGGCTCTTGCCCAGCCACTCGCGGGCGATGTTGTTGGAGGGTCCCATGACGACTCCCGCGCGCGCATCGCGGAAGAACCGCTCGAGCGTCCCACGCTTGTAGCCGTAGCCGCCGCTGATATCGAGACCGCCCCGAGTCACGCGCGCGGCGACCTCCGACGCTTGAACTTTGAACTCGACGAGCGGGAGAAGAAGGACCCCTTGCGGCTTCTTTTCCTCCTGCAATTGATCGAGCGTGGCCGCGAGAGATTCCTGCCACGGCCGCAGGCCCTCGACTAGGACTTTCGATGTACCGAGCTCCTGCCGCAGGACCTGGTAGTCCGCGAGGCGGCGGTCGAAGTCTCGGTGGATCGTGCCGGTGGCGTAGCGGGTCGCCTCGGCGAGAGCCCCGCGCGCGACGCCGTGCCAGACCGCACCCAGCCCGAGGAGATACGATGGCGATCCGCCGTCGAACAAGATCTCCTTGCCCTGCCCCTCGCGGCCCAATCGGTCGCGCTCCGGCACGACGACGTTGTCGACCCGCAGCGAGCCGCTGTGATTGGCCCGCACACCGAGCGCCTCCCACTTGCCCGGTGAAATGCCACTTTGTTTCCCGTCGACGATGAACCACGTCACGTCGGAGGGCTTCGCGGCCCCCGGCGTCTGCGTCGTCAGGACGTAAAAGTCAGCGTGACCGGAACTCGTCGTGAACGACTTTTCGAGGTCGATAACGTAGTCCTGTCCGCGGCGCTTCGCCTGGCTCACGTTGTACCAAAAGTGGCCGCCCGTCGCGCGCTCGCTGGTGGAAAACGTGCCGATCTTTCCGGCGCGAGATCCCTTTACCCAGCGCGCCTTCTGGTCGTCGCTGCCGAACAGGAATATCGTCTGTGTGGCGCTCACGTGCATCACGTAGATGAGGGCGGTGGACGCATCGACCGACGCGATCTCCTCGGCGGCGATTGCAAAGGCGAAATGATCGAGCCCAAGCCCGCCGAGCTCCTCGGGCAGGAGAACACTGTTCCAGCCTTCGCGCGCCAGCGCCGCGAGATTCTCGCTCGGGAACTCGGCATCGCGATCGAGTCTTTCGGCGTTCGGCCGGACGACGTCGTCGACGAGAGTTCGGATATTGGCGCGGATTGCGTCGTAGTCGTGGTGAGCGGTCATGGATCGTCCTTGGCAATGATTTCGAGGGATCTCTCTGCTACTGGCGGCTTCTGACCGAACAGCAAGATGCGGGCCGAACGCGTCGCTGCGAAGCGTGCGAGGAAAGCGCGGCGCTCAAGGCCATCTTCGGAATGCAGCGCATCCTCCGCGGCAGCACCGCTTGGGTAAGCACTGCTGCTGGGGCAGCATTCATCCAGCAACGTTGCTGTCCACACAGCAGCCGCACTGCCTTGGGCTGAAGGATCTACCGAACCCGACGATAACGACGGATCAAGAATGAAGCATACAGTTCACTCGCGACAAGACGCGGCCGATCTATAGGAGGGCGGATGTTGCTCGATCGCGTCAGGACGGCCGCTTGGTCATGCTTTGCGCGGGCCGCCCGCTGTCGCGGGCCCGGAACCACTCATTGAGGGGCAACGTTGCGTCCTCAGGTGGGCCTCCGGGCCGCGCTTTCCCCGAGGAGGGCATCATGAGCAAACTTGTTACGAGAATTGCGTTCGCCGCCGCTGTAGTGACGAGCGTCCTCCGTTCGTCGACGGCATCGGCAGACGCCGTCACGGATTGGAATCAATTCGCGATCGAGGCGACCAAGGGCTTCAATGGCACGACGGGCGCCGGCGTCACCCTCGATTCGAACTTGGGTTCACGCATCGACGCCATCGTCGAGCGCGCCGTGTTCGACGCCGTGAACTCGATCGATCATTTCGTTAGCGGAAACTACTTCTATACCGCGAACAATTCGGGCTCGGCCGCAGCCGCTGCCGCGACGGCGGCGCACGACGTCCTTCTTGGACTGCTGCCGAACCCCGCAACCGACACCACAGCCGATGCGCGATGGGCGCAGGTTCGATCCTGGCTGGACGCCGCGCTGGCCACCGATCTCACGTCGTTGGGCGTGTCCGCAACCGACGGCGGACTCGCGGCGGGCTCGGCTGCCGCCGCTGCCGCGATCGCGGCGCGCGCCATCGACGGCGCCGCTCCCGTAACGACCTACGGCGCGCAACTCACTCCGACCTCGAACCCCGGGCTTGGACTGTGGCGGCAGAACAACGCTGGAGCCCCGTTCGTGAACACGGCAACCGGCGCCCCGACGGGCTTCGACGCCACCGGAACGGTCATCCAGGGAAAGCCGGGCGTCGACTTGAACTGGCGGGACGTGACGCCCTTCAGTCTCTCCACCGGACAGAAGGTTCTTCTGGTCGGCGACGTCCCGGTTTCGCCGGTTGTCGGCAGTCCAGAATACGAGCTCGAGCTCGAGTTCGTGCGCGCGCATGGGCAGGATTCTGCGCCCGTGAGCAGCCGGACAGCGGACCAGACCGCCCAGGCCCTGTACTACAAGCAAGACGCCGAGATCTTCGTGAACGAAGCGGCGCGCGTCGCGTCCGCGGCGCGGGGTCTGACGCTCGACGACAACGCACGGCTGTTCGCCCTCCTCGACAATGCGGTTGCGGATGCGCGGATCGCCGCCTTCACGTCCAAGTATGAACAGAAGTTTTGGCGGCCCGTCACGGCTCTGAACGCCAATCCGGACGGGAGCGTGACCAACCAGTACGCCGCTTGGCATCCCCTCGCCGCGACGCCTTCCCACCCCTCCAACACGGCGGGGCACGGCGCCACCGGCGCCGCCGCGTTCGAAATCCTCCGTGCCTTCTTCGGCAGCGACGCCTTCACCCCGGACCGAACCCCGGTGACCCTCACTTCCCTGCCGTGGCTTGCGGGGACAAACAACGGAACGGGCAACGCCGCCACTCGCTCGGTCTCGACCTTCAGCCAGGCGCAGCTCGAGAATGGCGCGAGCAGGATCTATCTGGGCGTTCACTTCGGCTATGACAACCTGCAGGGTCAATTGCTCGGACTCGGGGTCGCCGACACGATCCTCCTTTCGAACGACCCGGCGGCGAGTGGGCTGGCGCTCAGGGATTCGGAGGTTTCGCTGGCGCGGCTCGAGCACACCCTGATTCGTCGCTCGGACCTTTACGGGGTATTCGGCAAGGATACCGGAGTCCGTCGGAGGAGGTAATGACACTTCGCTGCTTACGAGAAGCTGCGTTTCCGTCGCGGGCCCTCGGAGGGAGGCCTTGAGGTCGATGGGGACGACGCGACGGGTGCGCCGGAGATGGCGGCTCCGAATGCCGCGTTCTCCGGCCGGCACTCGCTGTACCAGCGGCCCCTGGCCCTGCCGCGATCGAGACTGACGTCCCGATTTCGGCCGGCCCGGGGGCCCGCTCCCAACGGAGGTCATCATGCGCAAGACATCGCTCGTTTCGGTCCACGCCGCCGTCGCCGCGGCGCTGTTCGGTTTTTCTCTCTCGCCCGAGGCGCGGTCCGACGACGACCGCGGCCATGGGAAGGCGCGGCATCTCGGCGACGACACCCTGCTCGTATGGGCCGGAGACAAGGCCCATCGCTCGCCGGATTTCGTTGCGGTCGTCGACTTCGAGCGGACGTCTCCGACATACGGCAAAGTGCTCCGTACCGTGCCGCTCCCTCTCTCGTTGCCGACGAGCGTTCCCAACAGCACGGGCGCGCTCGGCAACGAGCCGCACCACGTCGGTGTGTCGAGCGATGGCCGGACCTTCGTCGGCGGCGGGCTACTCAGTGTGCTCCGCGGGCAGGACCAAGCCTTCTTCTTCGACATTACAAATCCGCGTTTTCCTAAATTCCTCAAAGCGGACAACCCACCCAACGCCTCGATCGCCGACGAGTTCGAGCCACTCTCCAATGGGGGATTTTTGACGACGTTCATGGGTGGACCCAGCGGAAGTCAGCCCGGGCGCGTCGTGGAATACGATGCGCACAACAACTACGTGCAGACTTGGCCGCTCTCGCCTCCGACGGACGGCACCTTCAATCCTCACGGGATCGCAGTCGACGAGCGACACAATCTCATCGTAACCAGCGACTTCATTTGTCCCGCGCACACGCTGCTCGTACCCGGCGGGGGCGGCGCACAGTTCCGGGGAAGCGTTCGTGTTTGGGATCTCGCCAAACGTACCATCGTGAAGACGATCCCCGTGGGCGACCCGGCGAGCCCGCCGGGCACGATTAACGTCGAGCTCATCCCGAACGATCGCCGCCTGCGAGCTTTCGTCAGTGGCGTGAACGACGGAAAGCTCTACCTGGTCGACACGCACGCCGGAACGGCCGCACCAGTATTCGACTTCAATCCCGACTTCAAGACCGCCGAAGCCCCAAACGTCTGGCCACACCTGTTCCGTATCAATCGCGCCGGCTCGCGTCTGTTCATCACGCTCAACTACGCAGGCGCGGACGGTAAGGTCGTCCTCCTGAACATCGAAGATCCGGAACATCCGAAGTTACTGAGCTTCGCTGAACTCGGGAAGAACTCCGGACCGCACTACCTCACGCTCAGCGGCGACGAAGATCGGGTGGTCGTGTCGGACTACTTCCTCGTGGAGGATCTCTCTCCGAATGGGGTCGTTCAGATCGAGGGCGACCACAAGGTTCACGTGCTCAACGTCGAAAGGGACCGCCTTGTCCGCGACGCCCGCTTCGATCTCGAGTTCGACCGCGATATCCCCACCGGCCCCGCCCGTCCCCACGGCCTCGCGTTGCTTCGAGCCAAGGGCCAGGAATGAGTGGAGGCAACCATGCCCGATAACGTGAAACGTGAGCGCTGGCGGCGTGTCTGGCCCTAGCCATCGGTCGCCGCAGGCCGACCGATTGACCGGACGTTCCCTTCGGGTGCCTCGGACGCCAACCTCTTGGCTCAGCTGGGCAGCGCTCGCTGCGGTGGTCGCCGCCGGCTCTTTGGTGACCGCCAAGAACATGGATCGACAAGGACAGGTGGAGGGGCGCCTTCTCAACGTCTCTTACGATCCCACGCGCGAGCTGTACGAGGAAATCAACCGCCGCTTCGTCGCCTCTTACGAGCAAAAGACGGGACAGAAATTGAAGATAGAACAGTCTCATGGAGGCTCGACGACCCAGGCCCGCGCAGTCAGCGACGGCCTGCCGGCGGACGTCGTCACGCTGGCCATGTATACGGACATCGATTCTCTGAGGAAGCGGGGGCTCATCGCGGAAAGCTGGATGAAGCGCCTCCCACGCGATTCGCTGCCGTACACCTCGACGATCGTGTTCGTCGTGCGGCACGGTAACCCGCTGCAAATCCATGACTGGCCCGACCTCGTTCGTCCCGGCGTGGCGATCGTGACGCCCGATCCGAGAACGTCCGGCAACGGCAAGCTGAGCCTTCTCGCAGCCTGGGGATCGGTGATCCATGCGGGCAGAGACGAAGGCCAAGCGCGATCGTTCGTCAGCCAAGTCTGTGACCATGCAGCCGTTTTGAGCAAGGGGTCCCGGGAGGCGACCGTTGCTTTTTCGGAGGAACGGATCGGAGACGTCCAGCTGACGTGGGAAAACGAGGCCGTACGCGAAGTGGCGGCTTCGGGCGGAGACCTCGAAATAGCCCATCCAAGCATAAGCATTCGCGCGGAGCCGTTCGTCGCTTGGGTGGATGCCAATGTGGAGCGTCGGGGCACGAAGGCGACGGCGCAGGCGTACCTCGCCTTTCTCTACACGAAGGAGGCCCAGGAGATCATTGCGCGCAATGGCTACAGGCCCACGGATCCCGAAGTGCTCCACGAGCACGCGCGCGAGCTTCCTGCGATGGAGGTATTCCCGGTCACGACCGTCGCGAAAGACTGGAACGACGCCCAACAAAAGTTCTTCTCCGAAAACGGATTGTTCGACGTCCTCTGCAAGGGGCCCGGCCGATGATCGGCACCCGCTACACGACGACTGCGCTTCGCAAGGATCTCCTGGCAGGAGCCACGGTGGCGGCCATCTCGCTTCCGCAGGCGATGGCGTACGCGATGATTGCCGGGATCGACCCGCGCTTCGGTCTCTACTCGGCCATCGTGGTGACGGCGATCGCGTCGGTGTTCGGGTCGTCTTCTCACCTGATTAACGGCCCCACGAACGCCATTTCACTCGTCGTCTTCAGCGCCCTCGCGTCCTTCGATCCCGACGCTCGAATGGACGCCTACGAGGCCACGTTCCTGCTCGCCCTGATGGCGGGCTCGATCCAGATCGTGATTGCGGTGCTGAAGCTGGGCGACCTCACGCGCTATATCTCCGAATCCGTCGTGCTCGGCTTCATGGCGGGAGCGGGGCTGCTGATCGCGCTCGGGCAGCTGGGCAATCTGGTCGGCCTCGTGGACCGTGGCACGGGCCATCAATCGGTGCTGCACCGGCTTTGGCTTTCGTTCTCGAGCGCCAACCACGTCAACGTTCGCGCGTTCGTGGTCGGCTCTTGCACCATCGTCCTCGTCGTCGCCGCACGCAGGGTGGCCACGACCTATCGATTGCCACGCGTGGACATGCTGACGGCGCTGGTGGTGGTCGCGGGGCTGGCCTATGTCGGCGGCTGGTCCACCGTGACCTCCGACGGCAAACCGCTGGTCCCGGTCGTCGGCCGGGTGGCTGCGGGCCTACCCTCCTTTCATGTCCCGGCGATCAAGTTCGTCTGGATCCGTGACCTCAGCGGAGGGGCGCTGGCGATCGCCGTTCTCGGGCTTCTGGAAGCTCTGGCCATATCGAAGTCGATCGCAGCCGAGACGCGCCAGTCGCTCGACTACAACCGGCAGTGCTTGGCGGAGGGGCTCGCGAACCTGGGTGGCGGATTCTTTCAGTGCCTGCCGGGTTCGGGGTCGCTCACACGCTCGGCGATCAATTTTCAATCCGGTGCGGTGAGTCGACTTTCGGGTTTGTTCGCCGCGGGCACGGTGGCGGTCGTCGTTCTCTTTCTCGCGCCGCTCGCTCGCTTCGTCCCGAGGGCTGCCTTGGCGGGCCTGCTCTTGGTCACGGCGGCCCGGCTCGTCGATTGGAGGCGCCTACGCTACGCACTGCGCGCATCGTCGTACGACGCCGCCCTCGTCGTCGTCACGGCGCTGAGCGCGATATTCGTCAGCGTCGAATTTTCCATTCTCATTGGCGTGGCCATCTCGATCGCTCTCTTCGTTCCGCGCGCCGCGCGGCTACGGTCGACCGAGCTCACGGTCGACGCCGAGCGCGTGATTCGACGTCGCTTGCCCTCCGATCCGCAATGCGAGTCCGTCGTCATCGACGACATCGAGGGAGAGCTCTTCTTCGGCGCGGCTCCCGAACTCGAACGCTATCTCGACGATTTGCGGAAGGTGGTCCGCAACGGTCCCAAGGTGCTCGTCTTGCGCCTGCATCGCGCGCGCAACCCCGACCTCCCGTGCATCGAACGACTCGAGCGGTTCCTCCACGACATGGCCGAGCTCAATGTCCCCGTCGTCCTGAGCGGCGTGCGGGAAGACCTCGCGCGGGCCATGCATGACCTGCGATTCGGCAGCTGGCTCCCGAGCGACCAAGTCTTCATGGCCGACCCGGCACTTCCAGGCTCGTCGACCGTCCGCGCGGTTCGACACGCCTACGAACTCGCCAGAGCCCTGGGTTTGCCTCGATGCGCGCACTGCGAGCCCGTCGAGCATTCGAAGGCCCGGCTTTATTACATGGTCTCGTAGCCATTTCCCGGGAGCTTCTCGGCCCGCCTCTTCGTCGGAGCGCACGAGTTGCGCGCCGATGCGAGCCATGCGCCTGCGAAGCAGTTCACGCGCGTGCTTCGATTCGGAAAAGCTGGACCGCTCAGCGCCTTTGGCGGAGGTTCGTCTTTTGCAGTAGACATGGGCGAAGGTCGTCTCTCTCGACGGCCCGCGCTCCAAAGAGGATCCCATGGCTCACTGGTTCGAAGACAACGCGCAGTCCATCGGCCGCACGCCGCTCGTGCGCCTCAATCACCTTCCAGGCCGTCCCAGGGCGCGTGTCCTGGCCAAAATCGAGGGCCGCAACCCGGCCTACTCGGTCAAGTGCCGCATCGGAGCTGCGATGGTCTTGGACGCCGAAAAGCGGGGTGTCCTCGGCGCCGGGAGAGAGCTGATCGAGCCGACGAGCGGCAACACGGGCATCGCCCTCGCGTTCGTCGCCGC
>CAZVPE010000091.1:0-170 GCA_964628155.1 uncultured Polyangiaceae bacterium
CCGTCTGAATGTGGAAGACCTTTCCCTTGTGGCGGACGTTGTTGTTGTACCCCAGGAGGGGCGATGACCGGATGGACATGACGAAAGCTCGGCCGCAAGCGCGAGGGCGTTCGATCGCTCAGGCTACCACAGCCCCACGCCTCCGACGCACCGGGCGTGTCGGTCCTCAG
>CAZVPE010000091.1:270-19565 GCA_964628155.1 uncultured Polyangiaceae bacterium
GTGCCCCCACTTCAGGTGCCCCCACTTCAGGTGCCCCCACTTCAGGTGCCCCCACTTCAGGTGCCCCCACCCAAGTCGCCCCCGGCACCCACGATGCTCCGGAGGCAGCTCTCGCGGTGCGCCCGAACCTCGGCCACGGGCACGGAGAAGGCGCCGAGAGGTGGGGCGACGATGGCCAGCGCGCTCCCACCGGTTTCTCCGATGCGCGTAGCGACTACGCCGGCCGACTTCGATGCCGCGAGAAGGCGCTCCACCGCCGCAGGCTTCACGCTCACGACGACACACGACGGGGTCTCGCCGAAGAGCGCTCCGAGAGCGCTGACCTCCGCTGCCGACCTCGGGAGCTCGATGCGGGCGCCCACGTCGGCGTCTCCAATCGTGCAGCACTCGGCCAACGCCGCCGCGAGGCCCCCGTCGGCGACGTCGTGCGCGCTCGCGAGGAGCTGCGATCGGGCCAGTTCGATCAAGAGTCGTTGAAGCTTCGCTTCCGCAGCAAGGTCGATGTGGGGCGGTTGACCCTCGGGCGCCGCTCGCCCGTCGGCAGCCGACGCGAGCGCGAGCCATTCGCTTCCCGCAAGGGCCCGCGCGCCGGTGCTCGCGGCCTCGCCGAGGAGAAATACGGCGTCGCCTGCTCCTTTGAACGAGGCGGTCACGATGTCTTCGGCCTTTGCGATGAGCCCGACCGCAGCGACGGCCGGCGTCGGGAGAATCGATCGCCCGTCGGTCTCGTTGTAGAGACTGACGTTGCCGCTCACGATCGGCGCGTCCAGCGCGGTGCACGCCGCCGCTATTCCGTCGATGGCGCGCGCGATCTGGTCCATGACGTCGGGACGTTCCGGGTTTCCGAAGTTCAGGCAATCGGTGATTCCAACGACTTCCGCGCCGCTACACGCCAGGTTGCGGCAAACCTCCGCGACGGCCATGGCGCCGCCGAGATAGGAATCGAGCTCGCACATGCGTGGGCTGCAGTCGACCGCGAATGCCAGAAACTTCGGGAAGGTGCGGCCATCGGCCTCGCAAAGCACGCGCACGACCGCTGCGTCGGACCCCGGGCGCACGACGGTGCCGCCGCGCACGATTTGATCGTACTGCCGCCACACCCAGGCGCGCGACCCGACGTTGGGAGACCCGACGAGCTCCAGAAGACTTTGGCCGAGGTCCCCGGGAATCGAAACCGCATCGGGGCCCCGTGCGACGGACGCGCCGGCGGTCGTGGACGCGCGGGGACGATCGTAAACCGGTGCGCCGTCGGTCAGCACGCCGATCGGAACGTCGCAGACCACGACGCTTGCGCGCTCCGAAGGCGGATCGACGAGGGGATCGTACCGGGGCGTCGCCCGCACGACCCAGCGCTTGGTGTCGGTGACCTTGCCGATGACCGCGGCGTCGAGTTCCCATCGGGCACAAATCTCGAGCACACGGGCCTCGTCGCCGGGCTTGGCCACGAGGAGCATGCGTTCTTGCGATTCGCTGAGGAGGATCTCGTAGGGCGTCATGCCTTTGGCGCGCCGGGGGACGAGGTCGAGGTCGATCTCGACGCCGTTGTCCGCCCGACCGGCCATCTCCACGCTGGACGAGGTGAGCCCCGCGGCCCCCATGTCTTGGATCCCTTCGAGCACGTTCGCCGAAAAGAGCTCCAGGCATGCCTCGAGCAGGAGCTTGCCCATGAAGGGATCCCCCACTTGCATCGTCATGCGCACGACCGGTCGGCGTCCCGCGCCCGCCTCGTGCGCCTCGGTCGCCGGGGATCGCTCGGAGAACTCGCCGCTGGCCATCGTGGCACCGTGAATTCCGTCGCGCCCCGTCTTGGCCCCGATGTAGAGGATTGAGTTCCCGACGCCGGAGGCCCGCCCGTAAAAGATCCGATCGGCGCGGGCGACTCCGCACGTGAACGCGTTGACCAGAATGTTGCGGTCGTATCGCGAGTCGAACTGAAGCTCGCCGCCCACCGTGGGGACACCGATGCAGTTGCCGTAGCCCGCCACGCCGGCGACCACGCCTCGAAGGAGCTCGGGCGTGCGCGGGTGGTCGGGCCGACCGAATCGAAGCGAATTGAGGCTTGCGATCGGTCGAGCGCCCATCGTGAAAACGTCGCGCAAGATTCCGCCGACGCCGGTCGCTGCGCCCTGGTGCGGCTCGATGAAGCTCGGGTGGTTGTGCGACTCCATTTTGAAGACGGCGGCGAATCCATCTCCGATGTCGACCACGCCGGCGTTTTCTCCGGGACCTTGGATGACGCGGGTGCCCTTGGTCGGCAGACGGCGCAGGTGAAGCCGCGACGACTTGTACGAGCAATGCTCGCTCCACATGACGCTGAAAACCCCGAGCTCCGCGTACGTCGGCGCCCGGCCGAGCGCGCGAAGAGCGAGGGCGTACTCGTCGTCAGTCAGCTTGTGGGCGCGGGCGAGCTCGGGGGTGACGGACGGATCGGGTGAGAAAGTCGCTGACATGGGTTCCGCAGGTTAGCCCGACTCAGTCCGCGCTCGCCGACCGGTATGCGTCGCGCTGGGTCAAGCGGGCCAGGTACTCGCCGAGGTTCGAACGCTCGGTGTATAGCCCGATTGCCGCTCCTGCACGCAAGATCGAGCCGATCGTCACGTCCGCGGCGGTGAACTCGCCACCGACGAGGTAGCGCTTGCCGGCGAGCGCTTCGTCGACGATTTGAGCGCGCTGCCGGAACGCGCTCTTCGCTCGCGCGAGCGCCGCCGCGTCTTGGCGGTCCGTCGCGCAAGAAGCCTCGACGAGGAGCGGGTCGAGCACCGCCGCGCCGTACTGAAGCCAGTGCAAATAGTCGTCTCGTTCGGGCTCGCCGGGGCGAGGCGCGAGCCGTTTGTCGAGAAACTTGTCGGCGAGGTACGCACAGATCGCCGCGGAGCCGGTCAGTGCCACGTCGCCGTCAACCAACGTCGGAATGCGTATCCCGAACATCGGAGCCTCGACGCGTACCCGCACGAGGCCATAAGGCTGCTCTAGCTCCTCCAGCACCCACCGCGGCCTCGCCGCCCGTGGACCCGGTGCGTAGTAGAGTTTCATCGCCACTCCCTTGCCCGTGCCGGCCCCCGTCCGCAAGAGGCACGCGCCCTCGCGTCGAACGAGGTCATGTGTTAGAGCCGTCCGGCGATGCGGGCGTGCGTAATCGTGTTCCCGGGTTCGAACGCGGACGCCGAAATGGTTCGAGCGTTGCGCGACCTCTGCGGGGCGCCGACGACCGTCGTGTGGCACACGGAGTCGGAGCTTCCGCGCGGTACGGATCTGGTGGCGCTGCCAGGCGGGTTCAGCTTCGGCGACTACCTCCGCTGCGGCGCGATTGCGAAGGTCAGTCCGATTGGGCCCGCGCTCCGGGCCCATGCAAACCGCGGCGGCTGGGTTCTTGGCGTGTGCAACGGGTTTCAGATCCTCACCGAGCTCGGCCTCCTCCCCGGGGCGCTGACGCGCAACTCGAACCAGCGCTTCGAGTGCGGCGATTGGCACGTGAAGGTGACGGCCGAGGGACCCTTCACGCCGAAGCTCGGGGACGTCTGGAGACTGCCCATCGCGCACGGCGAGGGGCGCTACCAGGCCGACCCGCAGACATTGCGCCGCCTCGATGGCGAGGGCCTCATCGGCCTACGTTACTGCACGACCGAAGGGGCGTTCGACGGACGCGCGAACCCCAACGGGAGCCTGCACGACATCGCGGGCGTCTACGGGGGCCCCCGCAGGAATGTATTCGGCCTCATGCCCCACCCGGAGCGAATGAGCGAACCCATCTTGGGTGGCGCCGACGGCCGCAAGCTCTTCGAAGCCGTGCTCTCTCAAACAGCCAACTAATCTAATCTCCTTTCCTCGGTCCGCCAAACCGTTCGGCGCTCGAGGCGGGAAACCTGGTGATTTCGTCGAGAGCGCGCGAGGCCGGTGGCGAGCGCGCGGAGCGCACTTCCGGTACGCGAGCACGCTCGACGCCGGAGCGCGAAGCTAGCGGCGAAAAGCGCCAGGTTTCCAGGGTTGGGCGTCGGTGGCGAGTCCGGTCTGCGTCACGATCAAGGCGTCGTCCACGTCGAGCGCTCCTCGCGCGCACGACGCGAGGGACACGACGCGAACGCGATCGATCTCGGTGGGGACCGCCCCGCGAAGAACGACGCGGCCCCGCTGCGCCTCGACCCTGATGTGGAGCAGACCGAGATAGGGATCGCCTGCGATGGTCGTCGCGACGTCCGCGCGCAAGATTTCGTCGTCTTCTTGGACCACCGAGGCGCGCTCCTTCAAATCGTCCCGGACGTTCGCGACCCCGGGCACGTCGCGGGCGTCTTCCTCGGCTGCACGGAGCGCCGCACGGTTCGGCGCGACGCCCGTCAAGAGGACGACGCGGTCGCGCACCTTCACCGTGGGCGCGAAGGGGTACACGCGCGGGTCGAGGATGAACGCCTCGCCGAGCGCCTCCTCGATTTCGAAGTCGCTGGGAGGGGTCCCCTCGGTCGCGCGCAGGGTGCCATCGTCGTGGAACACCGGATCGATTTGCAAGAGAGACAGATCGACGCGCCAAGGCGCCGCCTCGCGGGCGTCGTACTCCGCGCGCGCGCGCTCCGCGCCGCTGGGCACCTGCCCGGCGAGCGCGACGATCCCCCCTCGAGCCGATACGCGAACGTCGGAAGCGTCCAGCCACGGATCGTCCCGCACGATGCGTGAGACGGCCGCGGCCAACTCCTCGTCCGAGGCTTGCTGCGGCCGTACGGCCAGGTCGTCCTTCACGCCGGCGACGCCGGGAACGGCGAGGACGTCGCGCTCGGCGATGTGCCGGCTTCCCATGGAGTCGGCGTCACCGGAGAGATGGATGATGCCGTTCCGCGCGCGCACCGCGACGCGCTGCCGCGCGGTGACCGGGTCGTTCGAGAGCACGGCCGCGACCGTGAACTCGAGTTCGCTGTCGGCGCGCTGTCTCGGCGTCACCGCGATCCGGTCGATTATCGCGCGTACCCCCCTGACCACGCGGGCGACCTCCACGGCGCGCTCCTTCGCAAGACGATGGGCCACCCGGCCCTCCAGCGTGACCGCCCCGAGATCGACGCTTACGCGGATCCGCTCCTGGCCCGCGACGGGATCGCGGTCGAGCTCGCGGATGAGCGTGCGGAAGACGCGAGAATCGCCCGCCGCGGACGGCGTGACATCGCTGGATTCTGCCGCACCGACCGCCGCCGCGGAAGGAGCCGCCGCCGGCGGTCGTTCGGCGCAGGCGCACGACGCCGCCAGCCCGAGGACCGCAAGGGCGCGTGCCGCACGTGTTTTCATCGATGTCGCGTCTTCGCAACAACCATTCCACGACCCGCTCGGGTATCGTCGCGTGCGCCATGACGACCGCGGCCAGTGCCGGAATCGACGACAGCGCCGCCTCGGTGCACGCCCGCCGCAGGACCGTGTTCATCCTGTGGACGACGTACGCGAGCTTCTACTTCTGCCGCGTCAACTTCGGCCCCGCGGTTCCTTCGATACGGCGTGCCCTCGGCTTCAGCGCGCTCGAGATGGGCCTGGTGCTCGGCGCGGTCAAGCTCGGCTATGCGCTCGGGCAACTGGTGAACGGTCAGCTCACCGAGCGCTACGGCGCGCGCCGCATCCTCTCGATCGGCATGCTCGGCTCTTGCGCCGTCTCGCTGCTTCTCGCGTCCGTCCCTGCTCTGACGACCCTGCCCGGTCTAGGCGGCGCCGCCGCGGCGCTCGGGATCGCCATCGCCTCGGCGGCCCATGGGCTGGGATTGGAGGTGGCGGCAAGCGCGCCGCTCGCCGTCATGCTCGTGCTCGCGTTCACCAACGGCTGGTTCCAGTCGTGCGGCTGGCCGCCGTGTGTGAAGATCGCCGCTCGGTGGATTCCGCTGCATCGTCGCGGTCGCATGATGGGAATCCTCGGCACGAGTTACACCTTCGGCTCTGCGGTCGCCATCGCGCTGGTCGGTGGCCTCCTTCACCTTTCAGGGGGAGCCTGGCAGGTCGCGTTTTCGGTGCCGGCGGTCGTGCTCGCGGCTTCGTTCGTCCACACGAGCCTGCGTTTGCGCGAGGAGCCGCCCCGTGCGGCGGCGCCCTCGGATGCAGTTCATCGCGCCAATCCGGGCGCCGGCCCGGCCAAGCTCGGTCCGGATCGTTTGCCGGTTCGAGAGGCGCTCGCCGCGACGCTCGGCAATCCTCGGATTTGGGTCCTCGCCTTCGGCCTCTTCGGCCTCGACGCGGTTCGATACGGGTTTCTCGATTGGGCACCCGGCCACTTGGCCGAGGTGCATGGCACCGGTGCGCTCTCGGCGGCACTGAAGACGGCGGTGTTTCCGCTCGCCGGCGGGCTCGGAACGCTCTCGTCGGGATGGCTGACCGATCGATTCTTCCAATCGCGTCGCGCGCCAGTGTGTGTGTTTCTCTTGGTCGGCGTGGGGGCGCTCACCCTCGTCTACCGCGTCGTGGTGGGCGTCGGCGCCGTGCCGACCGTCATCTGTTTGGCGCTCGCCGGCTTCTGCCTGTATGGCGCGCAGATCTTGTTGGTGGGCACCGCGGCACAAGATTTCGCGCGTCGCGGTGCCACCGCGGCGGCCGCCGGCTTCGTCGACTTCACGGGGCATCTCGGGGCGTTCAGCGGGGACGTGGTCACGGGGTGGATGCTCAAGCGTTACGGATGGTCCGGGGCCATCACGTGGTGGGCATTCGCGGCTTTTGCCGCGGCGGCGCTCGTTTCCACGCTGTGGGGCGCTCGCGGGAGCGACGTTTCGCCTGTAGGGGCGGCTCAGCCGGACGCGTAGAGCGCCGAACCGGTTGGCGCACCGAGACGCGGCGTGGCGAGCGCTTCGTCCGCGGTGCACAATGTTTGCAAGTGCATGCTGGCGATGGTCCGCCACGCAATCCTGGGTCTCCTTTTGGTCGGCGCGCTGACCGGCTGCGGGTCTCGCAGCGCCGTTCAAGCAACTTCCGCGAGCCGCGCGCCGCTCTTCGTCACCGAGGAGCAGAGGCTTCTCGCGTGCCTCGATTTGCGCGATCACATCGTAGAGCTCTATGCCGACGAGTACGTGTCGCGCGAAGGGATCTCCATGAGCCGCCAGGAGCGGGTGGCGTTTCGGGATGGCTGGGCAGAGGAGCTCGCGAAGCGCGGGACGTTCGATCGCTTCGAGCAATCGTGCTTCTACAGTCTGACCCCGAGCAAGTACCACTGCGGAATGGCATCGCAGTCGACCGACGGTCTCGTCGCGTGCATGAAACTCAGTTCGCGTTAGCGATTGTCGTAGCGCGGAGCATCGACCATGCTCCGCTCCGATGGACGCGTCCGCTGCCCCGATTCCGCCCGAGCCCGATCCGATCGGCGCCTTCGCTCGCTTTCTCCCGTCCCAGAAGCTCTTCATCTATCTCGGCGCGGTGTTCGTTTCGTGCCTGCTTCTCGGCGATGTCATCGGCGGCAAGATCATTCGCACGCCGCTCGGTCCCATCTCGGTGGGCATCATCCCGTTTCCGGTCACGTTCCTGCTGACCGACATCATCAACGACTTCTACGGCCGTCGCGGCGCCCGTTTTCTGACGCTGCTCGGCTTCTACATGGCGCTCGTCGCCTGGGTCTTGCTGCAGGTCACGACGCTCATGCCCGTGGACCGATCGACGTACTTCACCCAGGCCGAATACGCGAAAGTGTTCGGAGGCAGCGCGCAGCTCTTCGTCGCGTCCATGGTCGCGTATCTCATTGGGCAATACCTCGACATTCACGTATTCCATTTCTGGAAAGCCCTGACGCAGTCGCGCCATCTTTGGCTCCGGTCCACAGGGTCGACCATCTTCAGTCAGGCGGTAGACACCATCGCCATCAACGCCATCTTCGGGCGGGTGACCGCGGGGTGGAGCTGGGGCTTCATCGGAGCCAAAATGGGACGCGAATACGTCATCAAGTTCGTGATTGCCGTGGCCCTCACGCCCATCGTGTATGCGCTCCACGGCGCCATCGTTCGAGGCCTTGGCATCGAGCCCGAGGAACACGAGGCGCGACCGGGGTGACGCGGCTGTTCAACCGAAGCACTCGATCGCGCTGCCGTTCATCGCGTCGGGCGCATCGAGCGCCGCATAGGCCACCAACCGCGCGACGTCCTCCGCCGACATTTGCGGCGTGAACCCCCCTACCTTCGCCATCGGCGTGTCGACCGTCCCGGGCAGCACGGACAGCGCTTGCAATCCCGAGCCGCGCAGCTCCTCCGCGAGCGCCTTGGTGAAGCCGACGGCCCCCCACTTGGAGGCGCAATAGGGGGCCAGCCCAGCGGTGCCGAGCGTGGCCGAGATGCTGGCGATCGTGACGAAGCGCCCGCGCCCCGCCGCGCGCATCGAGGGAAGAAACGACCTGGTGACGAGAAATACCCCCTTGAGATTGGGCCCCATCACCGCATCCCACTCGGCTTCGCTCGTCGCGTCGACCAGCGCCCTTCGCCCCGCGATCCCGGCGTTGTTCACGACGACTTGGGGCACACCCAGGCTGGACTCGATGGTCGCAGCGGCGCGTCGGACCTCATCGCCGACCGCCACGTCGGCGCACGCCGCGAGCGCCTTCACTCCGGCGCGCTCGGCTTGGACGGCCACCGCGCGAAGCGTGGATTCGGTGCGGCCGACGAGCGCCACGTCCAGACCGCGGCGGGATAGCTCGAGCGCGATCGCTCGTCCGATGCCGCTTCCACCACCCGTCACGACGGCGAGTGCCACGCGGTCATAGGAGCAGACCCCCCGCGGTCGTTCAACCGCCGGCACTCGACAGTGCGAACGGCTGTCGCTAAGGTCACTCGCGTCCCCGGGGACCGACCGAGGGAGCTCGGGCATGGCGAAGGCGAGCCGAACCACTCCGAAAACGCAGAACCGGCGGGGGAGCCCCGAGGCAATCGAAAAGCGACGTGCGGCGCGCTTGTTCAACGACGTTCTCGGGGGTGGCGGGGGCGGCCTTCGCAAGAGCGACGGGCGCACCGAGAAGCGTCGGCAGCGGCTGATGCGCGAGCTCGAGTCGGGCAAAGTGCGTGGATCGCGAGAGTTGAAACCGCTCGACGTGCTCCAGCGCGTCCACGAGCTCTTGGAGCTCGGCGAAACGCTGCGGTCGATTCGCAAAGTGGCGAAAGTGCGCCGGAGCAACGTCTCTCCGGACGACATGGTCGAAGTCGTCGGGCGGCTGCACAAGGCTTACGGCTTCCGTCTGGAGTGCTATCGCTTCGTCGGCGTGGGCGACGACGTACTCCGAACCGCCGGTGTGTTGAGTGCCGACTCGGTCCGTCAGGGTCGCGTGCGCAAGCGGGCGGCGTGACTCGCCCGCGACGCCCCTCTGCGCAACTCGTCTTGCTCGCGGTCGCCGGAGTTCTCGCGGCCCGGCACGATTCGCGCGCCGCGGACGCGGGGGCGAACGAACGCCGGCTTCACGTCGTGGCGCGCTTCGGTTCGCGGGCAGTCTCGGTGGGCGAGCTCGAAGACCGAATCGCCGGCATGCCGCCCTACCAGCGCGCCAGCTTCGGGGCCAGCGCGGACGAGGTGAGGCGGCGCTTTCTGACCGAAGTGGTCGAGCGCGACGAACTTCTGGCGCTGGGCGCCGAAAGCGCCAACCTGGCCGAGCAGCCGCCGGCAGCCTACCAAATCGAACGAGCGCTCTCCGCCGCCACTGTCCGCGACGTGCGCGCCCGCATCGGACCTGCCGCGTCCATCTCGATGGAGGACGTGCAGCGCTATTACGACGAGAACCGCTCGCGATACGAAGCCCCCGAGCGGTATCAGTTGTGGCGCATCCTCTGCAAAACCCGCGACGATGCTCAATCGGTGCTCGATGCGACGACGCGCGATCCCACGCCTGCTATGTTCGCGGCGCTCGCGCGCGACCACAGCCTCGACAAGGCGAACAACCTCCGTGGCGGCAATCTCGGCTTCGTCGCCGGCGACGGCACTTCGCGCGAACCGGGCTTGCGCGTGGACCCCGGTGTCGTGCGGGCCGCCCAAAAGGTCCGCGACGGCGCGCTCGTGCCCGAGCCTGTGGTCGAGGGGGACTATTTCTCGGTCGTCTGGCGCCGCGGCACCATTTCGGCCGTCAAGAAGACGGCCAGCGAGGTCGCGCCGCAGATCCGCGATGCGCTCTGGAAGGCGCGCGTCAAGGAGGAGACCGACAAACTTGTCGCGAGCTTGCGTGCGAATCGGCTCCGCGCGCGCGACGCGTCGCCGCTCGAGGCTTCTGGCCTAAGTCTGGGCACGGGCGAGTGACGCTGGGCCTCAGCTCGGCTTTGCTCGGGCTTTCGGTACCGGCGTCTAAGCATTCGTCACATCGTATTGTGAACCGGCTGGTCCAGCTATTAAACACCACCCCCCGGCCCCCTCACCGCTCGCGGTTTAGCGCGCGAGTGAAGCTCGTTGGCGCGCGAGTGAGCCTCGTTCCCGCATAAGTGAGGCCCGTTCCCACGAGTGTGAGCCTCGTTCCCGCGTGCGTGCGGCTCACGTTCGCTGGATTGGCCAACACCTCTCCGCGAGCGAAGCTCGTCAGATTGGGCAGGGGTGACTATCCTCCGCCGCTTATCGTTTATTGAGGGTCACCGCATGGCACCGACTCGGATCGACTCCTCCCTCGTTCGCGCCGCATGCACCATCGGGCTCGTCGCGTGCGCAGACACGACAGCGAAGCCGCAAGTAGCAGCTCCGGCAGGCCCGCCCCCGCAGCAGGTTCCGTATGCCTCTCCGTACCCCCAGCCGGTGCTTTACGGACCCCCTCCCGCCCCGCAGCAATCGCCACCGCCGGCGGCCCTTCCGTCGCCGCCCGTCCAACCCGCTCCTCCGCCGCAACCGGTCTACGCCCCGCCGACGGTTCCGGTTGTCTCCGCCATGCCGCTCCTCGGGCCGCTGATTGGACCCGGTGCGTGGCAGGCGGAAGCACGGGCCGTTGCCAAGGAGCTCGTGGCGAACCTGAGCCCTCCGAATAAGGCGCGCGTGGCGTCGATTCCCCTCGTCTTCGACCCGAATCCGAACGAGGTGAACGCATTCGCCGGGTGTGACGACGGGGGCGCACCCTTCGTCGCTGCCACCGAGGGACTACTCGAGGCCATCGACGCTATCTCGCAGACGAAGGCGAGTGACGAACTCTACGGTACGCAGAGCTACGAGGCGTACGTCGGCACGGTCGCCCCCCGACTCGTGAGCAAAGACGGCGGAAGCGCTCTCCTGCCCCCAGGAGCCATCCCGCCGCAGTACTGGATCGACCCCCGGCGGATCTCGCGGGCGCACGAGATCTTCGACGAGATTGTCGCGTTCACGTTCGGGCACGAACTCTCCCATCACTACTTGGGGCATACCGGATGCGCCAACGGCCAGCCGGGAGGCCTCGGGCCGACGATCGCGCAGCTCGGGGTGCTCGCGTCCTCGGTGCTCCCTCTGGTCAATCAACCCAACGAGGCCGCCGCCGACATGAACGGGTGCCTCAACATGCTCGATGCCGCGCGAGCGCGCGCGCCCGTCGCGTATCGGTGGACCGAACGAGGAGCGCTGGAGCTTCTCGATTTCTTCGCGCGCTTGGACGGGGCCTCCGGCGCAAATCCCTGGCTTGGATTCCTCCGTACCCACCCCAATCCGGGGCTGCGCATTCCGCTCGTGCAGGCGACCGCGACGACCTGGCGCCTGCAGCACCCGGGGTGAGGTCGGAACCGGAGGCCCGAGCCATTGCATTGGTCACGCCTCTCGCATGATGTGCCGCTGGGCCGCTTTCTGAGAGGTCCCCGTCAGGTACCGATCGGTGGTTCCGTCGCCGTCGACGTCCCGCCCCCCCCGCGGAGCGGCAGCATGTGCGCCGGCGTTCTGAGAGCCCCCCTCAGGTCCCCCCGCGGGGCGGGGGGACATTACACGTGAGAAACGACGAAGCTCGGTCCTTGGCCTGACGGTCAGGGCTCGCATGCGTCGAGTACATCGGCCACGGGCGGTTAGTTTAGAAGGTGTGGCTCCAGGGGGACCTCGCTCGGCGCGCTTGTCCGCTCCCGCCGGCTTGGCTCCCATCGACCCTTCGATGACGACGAGTGTCGCCGACGGCCTTTCAGGGTCCGTCGTTCGCGGGCGGCTATCCAGTTCGCTGCGACCGGGGATAAAAACCTGTTCACCCACTGCCGGTGAAACGTCCCCCCGCGGCGCGATCGCTCCGGGGGGGACCTGAGGGATGGCGCCCCCCAGCCCAACTAAAGCACGTGAAACTCGTGATTCTTTCCTTCGCGGATGAAGATCGCGCCAATCACGAGACTCACTCCGGCGACGATCACGGGATACCAAAGGCCAGCGTAGATGTTTCCGTTCGCCGCCACGAGCGCGGTCGCGGTGAGCGGAAGCATTCCGCCGAACCACCCGTTTCCGATGTGATAGGGAAACGACATCGACGTGTACCGGATCCGGGTGGGAAATAGCTCCACGAGAAAAGCGGCGATCGGCCCGTAGACCATCGTCACGTAGAGAACCTGGATGAAGACGAGCACGATCAACATGAAGACGTTCACGTCGGCCGGGTTCGCGGCTGCGGGGTAGCCCATCGATTTCAGCGTCGAGCTGAACTTCGCCTCGTCCCAACCTTCGATTTGCACGTCGCCGATGTGCGTAATCGGCTTGGCACCGGCTTCGCCCTCCGTCGTTTCGTACGAGAGACTCCTCTTCGAAAGAAAGTCTTCCACCCGATCGCAATCGCTGTACTGCGTCTTCGGGTTCGGAAACAGGTGAACCTGGCAGTTGCTCGCCTTGAGGCTGATGGACGTTCGGGCCGCGAACGCTTCGAGAGCCGGATTGCCGAAATGCGTCATCGCGTGATAGATTGGAAAATACGTCACCGAAGCGAGGAGGCACCCCGCCAGCATGATGTTCTTTCGCCCGATGCGGTCGGACAGCCACCCGAAAAAGACGAATAGCCCCGTGCCCAGGGCGAGGGCCACGGCGACGATCAAATAGGCCGTTCTCCACTCGATTTTCAACGTGCCCTGGAGAAAGAACAGCGCGTAAAACTGCCCGGTGTACCAGACGACACCCTGGCCGGCCGTCGCGCCGAAGAGGGCTACGAGAACGAGCTTGAGATTCGGCCACTTGGTGAAGCTCTCACGCAGCGGGGCTTTGCTGCCCTTTCCCTCGGCCTTCATGCGCAAGAAGATCGGAGACTCGTCTAGCTTGAGGCGGATGTAGACGGAGACCGCCAAGAGAACGAGCGACACGAGAAAAGGAATTCGCCATCCCCAACTCTTGAACGACGCTTCCGCCATTCCGAGACGACAGGCTCCTATCAGGAGGAGCGAGAGAAAGAAGCCGAGCGTGGCGGTCGTCTGAATGAAGCTCGTGTTGAAACCCCGTTTCTTGTCCGGGGCGTGCTCCGCCACGTACGTCGCGGCTCCGCCGTACTCGCCCCCCAGAGCAAGGCCTTGCGCCAGGCGAAGGAGCACGAGAATCGTCGGAGACAGCATGCCGATGGTCGCATACGTGGGCAGAAGCCCTGCGGATGCGGTCGAAAGACCCATCACGATGATTGTGACGAGGAACGTGTACTTCCTCCCCACCAGGTCGCCGATACGGCCGAACACGAGCGCGCCGAACGGTCGCACGAGAAATCCCGCGGCGTAGGTCGCGAAGCTTGCCAAGAGAGCAGCGGTCTGGTTGCCGGAGGGAAAGAAAAGCGCGGCAAAAAAAGGCGCGAGCGTTGCGTAGATATAGAAGTCGTACCATTCGAAGACGGTGCCCAACGACGATGCGAAGATGATCCGGCGCTCTTCGCGCTTCTCGTCCAAAGTTGTCGCAATTTCTATCGACGCCATCGTGTCTCCTCGTGTCTTCCTGGCCCGCCAGCTCCGCTCCGCCGGAGGGTCTGCGCGCGCAGCCTACCTGTATTTCTGACTGCATGGTTCGTCTTCCAGGAGGGCTCGGGTCGTCGGCGCGCCCCTCGCCGCGCCGCGCTCGGCCGAAAAGCGAGCGGGCCGGGGCCCAGCCGCGTTCGGCGCAACGGCCGCGGGCTCGCGCCCCGCCCAGGTGGATCCGCGGTGAGCCATCGGAGGCACGTCCTGCAACTGCTTGCCGTGGAGATGCTGCGTATCGAAGAAGGCGGTCGGACTGCCCTGGCCATTCGACGAGCCTCTCGACGGGCGGCCGTCGTGGCGCCCGTCGTGGTGGGTCTCCCGGTCGCCCGTCTTGTAGCAGCGGAACGCGCCGCTCCCGATCCGGTGTCGCCGGATATTGCCAGCGCCGCTCCGAAGCTCGTGCCCCCCACGTTCGCGCACCTTTATCGTGCCTGGTACGGACGCGTCGTACGGTGGCTCGGCACGCTCGGGGCCCCGAAAGCCGATATCGAGGATCTGGCCCAGGAAGTCTTCCTGGTCGTCCGCCGCCGGCTCGCGGACTTCGACGGGCGCAACGAGGCTGGCTGGCTCTATCGGATCGCGAGCGGGCAGGTGCGCCAGCACCGCCGGCGGTTCGTGTTCCGATCGCTCATTCCGAGCCGCGAGCCGATCGAGCTGGAGGAAATTCCGCACGACCGACCGAGCGTCCTCGTGGAGATGGAGACGAAGCAGAAACAAGAGCTTCTCGATCTCATTCTGTCACACATGAGCGAAAAGCGACGGGTCGTGTTTCTGCTGTTCGAGATGCAGGGTTACAGCGGATCTGAAATTGCCAGTCTCCTCGACGTCCCCGTCAACACGGTCAAGACACGTCTTTTCCATGCAAGGAAAGACTTCGTTCGACTTCTCGCCGAGCATCGAGGGTCGGCCGACGCCGATCGCTGACTCAGCGAATTTGCAAGAGCTCGATGTCGAATACGAGCATGCCCGCGGGCGCGTCTTCGTTCTTCGGGTGGTCGCCGTAGGCGAGATTCGCCGGCATCCAGAAGCGCATCTGGTCGCCCACGACCATGAGTTCGAGCGCCTCTTTCCAACCTTGGATCAGCGCGGCCATCGTGAACGTGCCCGGCCCGTCGCGCAGTCGCGAGGAATCGAACAAGAGGCCGTCGGTGGTCCATCCCGAGTAGCTGGCCACCACAGTGTCGCTCGCTTTCACGCGTACTTTTCCCGTTCCCCGGGAAAGGACCCGGTACGCCAGGCCTGACGGCGTCACCGTGGCGTTCTTCGGCACCGCGGCGACGTCGTCCGGTCGCTTCGGCGCGTGAATGATCTCCTCGAGTTCGATTTCGTACGTGAGGTCCCCGACCGGCGCGCCCGACGACGTATCGTTCCCATAGGCGAGCTTGGCGGGTATCCAAAGTTTGCGCTTTTCCCCCACGACCATGAGCTCTAGCGCTTCGGTCCAGCCGGGGATCACTTGCGTGAGGGTGAAGAGCCCGGGTTTCCCCGAGGGAAGCGACGAGTCGAAGATCGTTCCGTCCTTCGTCCAGCCCGTGAAGTGGACTCGAACCCGGTCCGAGGTCGCGGCGTGATCCGTGCCTGTGCCTCTGTGCAGGACGACCATCTGGAGCCCCGAAGCAGTCGATTGCACGGGATCGCCCGCATCCGGCCATCCGCCGACGACGACGCTCGGGCCCGCCCCGACTTCCTCGGCCGGCGCCGGGCCCGCCAACGGGCGCGTTGCCCGGGCGTCGTAGCCCGCGGTCGGCGAGGTCGTGTCCACGCGTCTCTTCCCGCAGCCCACGACGAGGAGGGTCGCCGAGCCCACGATCCAGGTTGCGAAGGCCCAAGGGAGGTGCCGTCGACTCATCGCCATGCCGTCACCGGTCGTCGCCTGGTCGTCTACGTCGTGACAGAAAATGCACTGAGACCGCATATTTTCACCAAGGACGCGAATATTTCACCAAAAGAACTCGTATTGCGGCCACTAACGCCTGGCCATAAAACTATCTGAGGGGTCACAGTCCTTTCTCTAAGAGGAGACGTACCTCCTTTTGGAAGAGGCTCGGATGGCAAACCTAGGACGGGCTCGTGTTCCAGGAAACAAGCTTTACCCCTCGCTGCTGATGCTGGGGGTACTCGGCGCTGCGGCCTGTTCGGCGCAAATCGGAAGCCCCGGGGGGTCGGCCGGAGGCGGAAGCGCCAGCGGCGGGCCCGGCGCAGGAGGCGGCGTGGGTCCCTCCGCGGGCGGAGGTGGCAGTCCCGGCACCAACACCGGTGGCGGCGGAGGCGGCGGAGGCGGAGGAAAAGGCGGCACGGGCGGAACCGGCAACGGCGCCGTAGCGGCGACCTCGTCGCTGACCGTCAGCCCCAGCGACGCCCGGCTCGCGGACCCCGATCCGACGACCGCCGGGTGCGCCATTTCAGGCGAAGAGCTGGTTCCGTTTCGCGTCCTCACGCGCTTGAACCGCGCGGAATACGACAACACCGCGCGCGATCTGCTCGGCGACACCACGCACTTCGCGTTGAACACGCTGCCCACCGACTACGGCGACGGCGCATTCGACAACAACGCCGAGGCGCTGACGATCGACCCGATGCTGGTGCAATCGTACCAGACGGTCGCCGAGACCCTCGCCGAGAACGCGATGGCCGCGAACTCGCCGGGCCGCGCCCTCATCCTCACCTGCACGACCACCGACAACGCCTGCATCACGAAAATCGCGACGAACTTCGCCGCACGCGCCTGGCGCCGGCCCGCGACCGCCACCGAGGTCACCAACCTCGTGGCGATCCACACGTCGACGACCGCGGCGGGTTTCACATCGGACCAGGGCGTCCAGATGATGGTCGAGGCGGCGCTGACCTCCCCCAACTTCCTCTTCCGGCCCGAGATCGATGCGACGCTCAACTCGCAGAGCCAGCATCCCATCAGTTCCTACGAGCTCGCGACCAGGCTGTCGTACTTCCTCTGGAGCTCGATGCCCGACACCGCGCTCCAGTCGGCGGCCGCGGCCGGGCAGCTCGCGACACGCGCGGGGGTCCAGCAGCAGGTCGCCCGCATGTGGTCGGATTCGAAAGCCAGCGCATTTGCGACGCGCTTCCCGGGCATGTGGCTCAACACGCAGAACATCACGATCTCGAAGACGCCGGACTCGACCATCTTCCCCTCGTTCAACGCGAACCTGCAGGCCGCGATGCAGCAGGAAACCGCGGCCTACATGAACGAGTTCATCACGGGCGACCAGAACTTCTTCGACTTCATCGATGCGAAGTTCACGTACGTGAATCAAACGCTGGCGACGTTCTACGGAATTCCGGGAACGTTCGGCACGCAGATGACCCGCGTCGACCTCACGGGGAACACGGAACGGGGAGGCATCCTGACGCAGGGGGCGTTCTTGACTGTGACGGCCGCCCCGGACCGCACCTCGCCGGTTCTACGCGGAGCGTGGGTCATGTCGCGCATTCTGGCCACGCCGCCGCCGCCGCCGCCCGCGAACGTCCCGCCCATCTCGGCGGCGGTTCCGTCGGACATGATCACGTTCCGCCAGAAGATGGAAGAGCACGCGACCAATCCAGCGTGCGCGGGATGCCATACGCTGATGGATCCGATCGGCTTCGGCCTCGAGAACTACGACGGCATCGGCACGTGGCGAACGACGGACAACGGGCTCCCGGTCGACTCGACGGGTACGCTCGCCCCGACCTTGTCGAACACGTCGGGCGGCCAGCCGTTCAGCGGCGCACTGCAGCTCGAAGCGCTGATTAAGGCGAACACCGACGTGCCGCCGGCCGTCGTCCAGTACGTGCTCTCGTACGCGCTCGGACGGTCGGTTGCACAATCGAGTGACCAGTGGGGCGCGGACCAGTGCGCCGTGAACGCTCTCGCCACGGCGTTCCAGACGACCGACAACGGCCGCATGACGGCTTTCGTGTCGCGCATCGCCGGCACTGACGCCATGCGCATGCGCCGCGCGGCCCCATAATTCGAAAAGACTCGGACGAAGCCAACTTTCTCGGGAGCGAACTATGTCGAACAGCACGCAACGGTGGGCCGATCGCAACCTCTTTCGCATGGGTCGACGATGGTTTCTTGCCGGAGCCGGAGTTACGGTCGCGCTACCGTACCTCGAGGCGCTCGACCCGAAGAGGGCGTACGCGGCCCTCGGTACCGGCACGCCCAGGCTGTTTCTCTTCCACAGCCCCGCCGGCGTGAACGTCACGACGTGGGCGCCGTCGGGGACGGGCACGAACTTCACGCTGGGCACGGCCATGGCGGCGGTTTCGGCGGCGAACCTCCAGAACCGGGTGACGATCGTCACGGGTCTGAGCGGCATCGGCGGGCCGCGTGGACATACGTGCGGAATCTCGGGCGTCCTCACCGGCGTGATGTGTCAGACCAACAGCACGACGAACGCGGAGTCCTTCGATCAGGTCGCGGCGGCCACCCTCGGTGCGAACACACCGTTTCCGAGCATCGAGCTCGGCACGACGCACAACACCGAGAACCCGAACGCGGAGACCGGGTACAGCACCGTCCTCAAGGACAATCTGAACTGGCAAAACGCGACAACGCCGCTCTCGCGCCAGATCATCCCGCTGACAGCCTTCAACCAGATTTTCGGGAATGTACCGGCGGCTTCGGGTGCCGCGCCGGCGGCGTCGGGCACCGCGACGATGGCCGCGCTCAACGTCAAAGACGCGATGCGAAAGAGCATCCTGGACTACTCGCTCGCCGAAGGAACGACTCTGAGCTCGAAGCTCGGAACCGCTGACAACGTGCGGCTCACGCAGTACTTGGACGGGCTTCGGGCGCTCGAGAAGCAGATCCAGACGACGCCGACCGTGGGGCAAACGGGCGTCTGCACTCCGGGAACGGCCCCGGCGGCCGGCAAGCCGTCGGACATGCAGGCGCACGTCAAGCTGATGCTCGATATGATCGTCATGGCATTTCAGTGCGACCTCACCCGCGTCGCGACGTTCGCCTACGAGCACACGACGACGGAGATCCAGCACACGTTCCTGGGCGTGACGGCCGGCTATCACAGCGGCGTAACCCATCACAACAACCAGCCCGCAGCGCTCGCGAACTACACGACCTGCAACGCCTGGTTCGTGAAGCAGTACGTCTACGCGCTTCAGGCGATGGACGCGATTCCCGACGGCTCGTCGACGATGCTCACCAACGCCGTGACGATGCATTTCAGCGAGCTGAGCGACGGCAACTCGCACAGCAACGCGAACCTGCCGATGCTGATTTCGGGCACGGCGGGCGGGAAGCTGCAGACGGGGCGCGTCGTGTCGGGTACCGGGCCGAACGAGCAAGCGCACCTCGCGATTCTTCAGGCGCTCGGCGTTCCGGCCACTTCGTTTGGGCGGGCGAAAGCACCCCTCTCCGGCCTCCTCTCGTAGAAGGGCGTAGAAGGGCCGCGATTTTCGCCGATACCGGCGCGAGGCCGGCGTCGGCTCGCTGCGGCGTGCTGGAGCACGCCTCGCTCGGCCTCCTTGGCCTCGCTT
>CAZVPE010000091.1:19575-19828 GCA_964628155.1 uncultured Polyangiaceae bacterium
CGGCGGGCCGCGGCGGCGGGGGGGGGGGGCCCGGGGGGGGGGGCGGCCCCCCCCCGCGCCGGCCCCCCTTGGCCTCGCTTGGGCTCGGCGAAAATCGCGGCCCTTCTACTCTGGCTTCCCTTGGGCGCGGGGTTGGCTCGGCCTCGCGGCCTCGGGGGTGGGCTCGCGGTGGCGGCCGGGGGGGGGCGCGGGGGCGGGCGGGGTCTGGGTGGGGGAGCTTGAGGCGCACGCGGGGGGGAGGGGCACGGTCAGA
>CAZVPE010000092.1:0-19681 GCA_964628155.1 uncultured Polyangiaceae bacterium
CCGAGAATGCTCATGAGGAACCCGTTGCGGATTCGGGTCGAGCGAAGCTGCCCCGTGGCGGTCGACGTGTCCTCGGTTCCGGCTCCCGTGAAATCGGGCTCCCCGGTCGGAAGGCCGTCGCCGCTCGCAAAGCTGATGAACGCGTTCACGCGCCCATCCATGCTGAAATCCCACCCGTGATATTGCACGAGTGGAATCTCTGCCTTCGCCGGGCTCGACGCGAAGAGCGCCGCCGTGAGAGCGCCGCCGACGACTGAGATGTTCGACCACGTACGACGCGTCATGCGCCAGTCCTTTCGATGTTCTGCCATTGTCCCGTGCTCGCAGAGCGTTCGATGGCGTCGAGGACTCGCTGATTTTGGAGTCCGTCCTCGAAGTTGGGCCGCGGCTGCTTCCGGTCGTTGATCGCGCGAATGAAGTCGTAAACCGTATGAATGAAGGAGTGCTCGAAGCCGATGATGTGGCCGGCCGGCCACCAAGCAGCGAAGTAAGGGTGACTGGGATCCGTCACCAAGACCGTTCGAAAGCCACTGAGGGGGCCCTCCTCGGTGTAGACGTCGAGCTCGTTCATTCGTTCGAGATCCCAAACAATGCTGCCTTTGGACCCATTGACCTCGAAGCGGTTGTAGTTCTTTCGGCCGGGCGCGAACCGCGTTCCCTCGAAGTATCCGACGGCCCCGTTCGCGAACCTCACCAGGGCCTGCGCCGAATCGTCGACGGTGACCCTTCCCCGCTTCCCCGGATCGTCCGGCAGGGGCCGCTCGGGCACGAAGGTCGTGAGCAGGCCAGAAACGGCGATCGGTTCTCCCACGAGATATCGCGCGAGGTCCATCGTGTGCGAGACGAGATCGCCGAGCGATCCGGAGCCCGCTCTGGCCTTGTCCAATCGCCACACGAGCGGGAACTCGGGATCGACGATCCAGTCCTGAAGATACACTCCGCGGTAATGATGAATCGTGCCGATCTGTCCTTCGTCGATGATTCGTTTGGCCAGAGCCACCGCCGGGCAGCGGCGGTAGTTGTGGCACAACATATGAATCACCCCGGCTTCGCGGACGGCGGCGACCATTTTCTCCGCTTCGAGAAGGCTGTTGGCCAGCGGCTTCTCGCAGAGAAGCGCCTTTCCCGCACCGGCAGCGGCGATCGCGATCTCGGCATGCGCGTCGCCCGGCGTACAGATGTCGACGACGTCGATGTCCTTGCGCTGAACCACGCTCCGCCAATCGGTGGCGTATTCCTCGAACCCCAACCGTTCACGCGCCTCCGCAACCTTTGCCTCGGTCCGGCCCGCCACCACCTTCAGCACCGGCTCGAGGGGGAGGTCCTTGAAGAAGTGCGCCACCTGGCGCCAGGCGTTCGCGTGCGCCCGTCCCATGAAGTCGTACCCGATCAACGCGACATTGAGCTTTCGCTTCGCCATGAGTCGACTCCCGAAGGTTTTAGGTCCAGTACGGAACGCGCCCGCGTCCCTGAACGGGAATGTTTTGCGCCGGAAGCACCTCGTGGTGGAGCGCGTACATGCATGCGGCCGCTTCGTCGATCTTGCGCGCAAAGGCAATCGAGCCCTGGAGAATCGGCTTCAGTCGGGCCCTGTCCTGGATACGCGCGCGCGGGTATTCGTGCTCGATCACGAGCGCCGTGTTGGCGATGTCGAGCTTCAGTAGCTCGCGTGCAGCAAGCTGGTGATCCAGCCAGTCGACGGTGCGGTTTTGCAAGTAGCCGAGCGGATCGTGCTTGGCCGTGCCTGGAAGCTCGTGCTCGCAGAGCACGGTTTGCTTCTTCCACGCATTGGCCTGATCGGCCGGGTTCGACGAGGGCTCCCCAGCCTTCCAGTCGCCCCGCTCCACGGTCTGTCCGCCGTAGCCCCAGGCGGCGATCCCCTTCGGATCAATCACTTGCCCTTTCACGTGGAAGCCGCCGACGATGAAATCGTACCCGCTCTCCTTCAGGTATTGAAATATCGACCGGGTGTCCTGGCCCATCAGAATCGCATGGGACGGATCGTAGTGGACGCGAAACTGGTCGCCGACGCCGTGCTTTTCGCATATCCGGTGCAGCGCGATCCATAGCGCGGCCGTGTACCCGATGTTGTTGTGGAAGTTGTCGCCCGTCGTCCAACCCGGCATGGGACACTGTTCGACGCGATACTCGATGCCGCGGGCCTTCGCTTCTTTCAGCAAGGGGATGAACACGTTCTCGAAGAAGGTCAGGTTGGCGTCCATCGAGAGCTTTTGGTTGCGACCGATGAAGCCGCAGACCGCTTTGAGCCCCAGCGCGGCCGCAGCGTCGAGCATGCGTATCACGAAAGCGTGCTTCTTCTTGCGGACGTCGTTGTCGTCGTGGAGCAAATTGTCGAAGAAGGCGATGTCGGTGACCCCGACGCCCGTCGCCTCGATGGCTGCGAGCACGCGCTTTGCTCGCGCCTTGTCGAATGGCTTTCTCAGGTCGAGTGTGTTGGCGACCGGATCGAGCATCGCTTCGGGCGGCACGTCGGCCTCGGACGGATGAAGGGCCGCGGATATTTGAATGTTGGGACAGTCCATCTCGCGTGCGAACTCCAGCCAGTCCTCGATGGCTTTGTCGGGGTCCGCATCGCGGACGGAGCGGGGAGTGAGCTCCTGCAGTGCGGCGGTGAGCACGCTCATCTTCATGAACTTTGGTTGAAAGGCCTGGACGCTCATATGGGAGTTCCTTTCGACGCCGGCGCGGGTAACGGAGACGAAGAAGATGGCAAACGCGGCGGAACCCGCGATGCAAGGTGGGCTGCTCCGAGGGGGAGGTCGAAAAGGACCGCTCGCGCGGCATCGACGCGGGGAAGGACGCGGTCGCCGGGGCGAAGGCGCCCTCGGTACGGAGTCAAGATATGCACGTGAGTCCCTGCCCACGCGCACAACAACGTTGTGGTCGGACCGATATATTCGACGATCTCGACGACGGCGTCAAATGGGCCGGCCGTTCGATGGTGTTCGGTTTCGAGGGCGGTGAGATGGATATTCTCCGGGCGAATGCCGAGCAGCCGCTCGGCGGGACCGGCTGACTCGGCGGCCATGAGCGGCGTCCCGTCCGGGGCGAGCCAACGATCGGCGACGCGGTGAACCGGCAAGAGATTGATCGCGGGTTGGCCGAGCTGGAGCGCCACCACCGGCGAGAGCGGGCGCTCGTAAATCTCGCGTGCCGTGCCGGTTTGAAGCACCCGGCCTTCCGACAGGACGACGATTCGATCGGCCATGGAAAGCGCCTCAGCCTGATCGTGGGTGACGAATACCATCGGCGTCTTCAACTCGCGTCGCAGCTCGACCAACTCCACCCGCAGTCTTTCGCGCAACTTCGCGTCGAGGTTGGTCAGCGGCTCGTCCATCAAGAACAAGCGTGGGCGGCGAACGATTGCGCGCCCGATGGCGACTCGTTGCATCTCGCCGCCGGACAGTCGCGACGCCTCTCGGTCTAGATAGCGAGAAATGTTCAGCAGATTCGCAGCCCATTCGACGCGTCGGCGAATCTCCGCTTCGCCGACGCTCCGGCCTGGGGCCCTCAGAGGAAACTCGAGATTTCGTCGGACCGTCCACCGTGGATAGAGCGAGAAATTCTGGAAAACGAGCGCGACGTCCCGTTCGGCGGGAGCCGAGGCCGTCACGTCCTGCCCCGCCATGAAGATGGCCCCTTCATCGGGGCGCTCCAGACCTGCGATGGTTCGCAGCAGCGTTGTCTTGCCTGCCCCCGTCGGTCCCAATACGACGAGAAGTTCGTCGGCGCGGACCTCGAGCTGAACGTCGAACAGCGCCTGGGCACGCCCGAGCCGCTTCGATACGCCGCGCACCCCAAGCAAGTGCGCACCGGCCGGAGGCCCAGCGGGCGCCTCCACGCCCGCTCCGTCGCGAGCCGGTCCGCGCGCTTCTTCGAGCGCCGGGGCCCTCATAGGCGCTTCTCCGTCACCGCGTCGAACATCGAGATCTGCGCGGGGTCGAGTCGAAGCCGCAGCTCGGTGTCCCGCCTGCGCGCTGCACCGCTCGAGCCGCGCATGATGACGCGCCCCGCATCTGTCTGCACGTGAACATGACTGGCGCTGCCCAAATACTCCTCGGTCAGGACACGGCCGAAGACCGGGCCGTCGGAGGCCTCGTGGACGTGCTCGCAACGGATCCCCAGCGTGGCGGGTCCAGGACGTGCGGGGCGGGGAACGTCGATGTGAAGGTGGCCCTCTTTGGAGACGAACGCCGGCCGGCCGGAGTCCTCCGTCACGCGCCCGGGAATCAGGTTCATGCCCGGACTGCCGACGAAAGACGCCACGAAAAGGTCGTTCGGGCGATCGTACACATCCGACGGCGTGCCTACCTGACGAATCCGTCCACCCTCCATGACGACGATTCGGTCGGCGAGGCTCATGGCTTCTTCTTGGTCGTGGGTCACGTAAATGGTCGTCACCTTCGACGCCAGCTGTTCGGCACGAATCAGCTCCCTCATGGCCAACCGCTGATCGGCATCCAGAGTTCCGAGGGGTTCGTCCATGAGATGAATCGCCGGGCGGCGGACGATGGCCCGCGCCAGCGATACCTTTTGCTGGTCTCCCCCCGAGAGCTGCCTCGGAAAACTCGAAAGGAGCTTGCCGAGGCCCATGCGCGCAGCCACGTCATCCACACGCCCGCCGATTTCGGAACGGGACCAGCCAGCCGCGCGCAGAGGGAACGCGATGTTCTCGCGAACCGTCAAGTGGGGGTAGAGGGCGTAGAACTGGAACACCATCCCGACGTCGCGCTGCGACGGGCGCATTGTGGTGACGTCTTTGCCGTTCAGTCGTATCGATCCGCCCGTTGCGAGCTCGAGCCCCGCGACCATGCGCAACGTTGTCGTTTTCCCGCAGCCCGAGGGCCCCAGAAGAACAATCAGCTCGCCGCCATCGACTGACAAATCGATTCCGCGGACCGCCCGGGTCCCATCGCGATACGTCTTCTCCAGCCCCGCGAGAGCGAGAAAGCTCACGGCGGCCCCCGCTCGGGGATCGACGCTTCGACATCGGTCCGCCTGTGAGACGTGTATACGTGGGCGAGCGTCGACATCAGCGTCAACCAAAACGCCAGTCTGAGCCGACCCTCGCGCCAGAACGGCACGACGTACATCGCGAGACCCAGAGCGATTCCGGCGAGGGCCGCACGGTCTAGACCGACGATGAATCGGCCGCCTGACCTACTGTTTGATCGTTCCAAAAGTGACCCCGCGCAACAAGTGGCGGCGTACCAGTACCGTGAAAAGCACAATGGGTCCCACGAAAATCATCATTCCCGCGGCGATACGCGGCCAGGGAACACCCTCGATGTTTCCCTGCAGTCCAGCAAAGTAGACCGGCACCGTCTGGGCCTCGTAGTTATTCAGTGTCATTGCGAAGCCGAACTCGTTCCACGACGAGATCAAGCAGAAGACGCCCGTCACGGCCATTCCTGTGGACGCCTGCGGCACGATGATCCGGAAAAACGTGTGCAGCACCGAGTATCCGTCGACCAGGGCAGCCTCCTCGAATGCACGTGGAATTTCGTCCACGAAACCCTTCATGAGCCACACCGCGAGCGAAAGGTTGAAGCTCGTATACAGGAGGACAAGGCCGAGGTGCGTGTTCTCGAGGGCAAACCAGCGGTACATCACCAGGACCGGAACGACGACCGCCAGAGGCGGCAAAAAGCGCGTGGACAGAATGAAGAACAGCCAGTCTTTGCTTCCCGGAATTCGGAACCGCGAAAATCCGTACGCGCATATCGTTCCCAGACAGACCGCGGCCAACGTCGAAAGGACGCCGATGACGATGCTGTTGCCCAAGTAGTGGTAGAAATCGTTCGGCGTGCCGGCTACTGGCTTGGACAGGTTTCGGTACGCGTCGAGTGTGGCCGCGAAGCGCACGGAGTCCGCGCCGCTCGGGTTGGATTCGAGCGGTCCTGACCAGGGGACAAACTTCGCGTGTGCGCTGATTGTGTCCTGATATGTCTTGACGGACGTCAGTGCCAGCCACGCCAAGGGGAGGGTTGCCACGAGAAGAAACCAGACGACCAAAACCGTGCGGACGGCCCTCATGGAGTCATGCCTCGGCCTTTCCTTGTCGCCGGCCGAGCATCTCGATGTAGCGCACGAAGATGGTGGCTACGGCGATCACCGCCACGAGAATGACGACACCGTACGCGGAACCGAGACCGACTTTGTAGTCGCGGAACACCACCTGGTAGATGCGCGCGGACAGTGTCTGGGTCGAAGCGTCGTTGGGACCCGTAATGGCCATGACCAGATCGAACTGTTTGAGCGCATCGGTTGCGCGGAGAAGCACCGCCAACCCGAGGAGCGGCGCGCACATCGGCAGCGTGATGGACCGGAAGACCATCCATCGACCGGCCCGGTCTATCTCGGCCGCCTCGTAAATGTAGGACGGAATGCTGTTCAATCCGGCCAGCGAAATCAACATCATGAACGGCGTCCACATCCAGATGTCGACGAACAGGATCGATACGAGCTTCAGGTCGTCGTCGGTCAGCCACTGAGGTTGCGGCAGGTGCACGAGCGCCAGAAGCTGGTTCAGGATCCCGTAGTTACCATTCAAGATCAGGTTCCAGAACAAGGAGAGGACCACGGGGCAAAGCATCATCGGTATCAGAAGGACGGTGAGGATGACCGCCTTGCCCGGGACGCGATCGCGCATGGCCATCGCGAGCACGAACCCAAGGACCAACTCGACCGAGACGGAAACCAACACGAACAGCCCGGTTACGGTCAAGGCGTTCGCATAGCGGGCCTCGTTGAAGAGCACCGTATAGTTGTGGCCACCGACCATCTTGACCGGACCGCCCGACAGGTCGGCGTTCGTGAAGCTGAGGTAGATGTTGAAGATCAGGGGAAACAGATTCATGGCCACGAGGAGAAGCAGCGCCGGCGCAACGAACCCCGCGCCGATGAGAGACGACGGGGCTGCTCGGGGCCGGACTCGAAACTCGTTACGCTTCATCCGCCGGACTTCTATGGCGTCGCCTGCTGGAGGATCTTCTCGTGCTCCGACGCCATTTGGGTCAACGCGTCCTTCGACGATTTCTTGCCGTCGAGAGCCTCGCCGAGCTGTTGGGCGCTGGCGGCGATGAGCTCGTTGTAGGCCGGGACGTTCCAGAAGTCTTGGGCAATGTCCATCGACTCCGCGAAGGCGGCGTTGTACGGAGTCGCCTTCCGGAATGCGTCGCTCTTCAGGATCTCCGCGTTGGCGGTGAATCCACCGGGTTTTCGCACCCACTGCTTTTGGGTATCGCTCTGCAGGAACCAAGCGATGAATTTCTTGGCGAGGTCCTGCTGTGGAGAGGATGTTTTGTTCGAAATGGAAAACCCCTGTCCCCCGAGACTCGCGAACCTTCGGTCACCCTCTTTGGGCATTGCGAAGAACCCGACCTTCCCGGACATCTTCTTGGCGAGATCCGGAAAAAAGGCGAAGTAGTTCATGAGCATCGCCGTGGAGTCGTTGACGAATGGCTCGAGCGCCTCGCCGTATCCGAGCTTGCTGCCGCCCGGTGGGGAATACTTGAGGAGCGATTTGAAGAAATCGAGTGCCCGTACCGCGTCGGGGGAGTCGAGCGTCCCTTGCACCTTCAACGTCTTCGGAGCGGACCACGCCCCGCCGAAGGCGTAGAGCACTTGCTCGAAACCCATGACGATGTCGTCGTACCCGCGTCCCGTGATGAGAACGTCGCCGTAGCGCTTCTTGTCGGGCCGCGTGAAGAACTCCGCCACGACCTTCAGCTCGTCCCAGGTTTGCGGAACGGAGAGCTCTCTATTGAACGCCTTCTTGAACGCTGCCTTCTCGGCCGGGTCCTCGAACCAGTCCTTTCGGTACGCCCATCCCATCGCGTCCGTCTCGGCAGGCGCCCCATAATAGTGTTCCGAACCAGTCGGGTATTCCGCCAGATACTTCAGCGCAACCGGGTGAAGCGTCTTGAGATCGACCGCCGAGGGGAGCCAGCTCGTCAAGTCGACGTAGAGCCCCTTGGTTGCGCCCCGCCCCAACCATTGGCTGTCGCCCACCACGATGTCGAACGCCGTTTGGTTCTTGCCGAACTCCTGGAATACTTGGTCTTGGAAACTGGCCCACGGGATCTGGTGGACTTTGACTTCGACATTCTCCGTCCGACCGAAGTCGTTTGCCAACTCCTGCAGCCCGTCGGCAGGAGCCCACTGCGCCCACCAGATGGTGAGCAGCTTCTTCGGCGCCGGCGCGGTCGCGGCGGTCGAGCTTCCGCTCGCCGGCTCCGAGGGTTGTTCCTTCTGCCGACATCCGAGGACGAAGAGCAGAGAGCAGGCGGCTCCGGCGACGATGGCGAAGGTCACGATGGGCTTTGTCGGCATTGGGGTCTCTGAGTAAACTGAAGCGCGCGGCACGCGTGTCCGGCGAGTGGTCAATACTGGGGAGTCCGCACCCAGATGTTCCGGAAATTCACGTAACAGAGGTGGTCCTGAAGTCCGAGGGGCTGTGGCCCCGGGGCGTCAGGGATGCCGGCCGGCGTGTAGCCGGCGGCGGGATTCAGCGGCACGTTCAGTTGGACGATCTGCCCATTGAGCGCAGCCTTGACGAATTCGGCGTTCTGCGTCTTTACGGGCGGGTTGGCGTTGTTCCAAACAGACGCCTTGAACTCGATTTCGTACGTATTCCAAATGAGCTCCATGTGGCAGGCAACCACGAGTGGCTTCATGATGCTGTACACCGCTCCGCATGTGTTGATGTCGGGCGGGTCCCCGTACGAGTCGAGGATTTGCATTTCGTAGGCGCTTTTTAGGTAGACGCCGCTATTGCCGCGCTGCTGGCCCGTGACGCTCGATGGATACATCGGCGTCATGTACTCGACGTGCACGCACAGATCTTCGAACTTCTGATTGCTCTGAATCAGCGTTGCGACGCCCGTTCCGGAAGGGACGACGGTCATGGTTCCGTCGTTGTTGAGCGTCCATTGAATGGGCGTCGTCGGCTCGTTCTCCTTGTGCCAATTGGCGAGGCTCGTGCCGTCGAACAGCACGACTTTGCCGGGCGCCGCCGGGTCGAAGTTCGAGGTGCCGTCGGCATTTTGAATCCAGTTGCATCCGCCGCCGCCTCCGGTAGCCACCGCCGCGTCCGCGGCCTGCCCCGCACCGCCCTCCGGTCCGCTGGAACCGCCCGAGCTGCTGGGCGGGGTTCCACTCGACCCGTCGGCGGCAGAAGAAGGAGGGGTGCCCGCGTCCTGCACCTCCCCGGATCCGGCGGAGCCCGCATCGGGCCCGGCTCCGCCGCCGGACCCAGCGCCTCCGGCGCCGTTCGACCCCGTGGGGCCCGCGCTTCCGCTCGAGCCGCTAGCGCCTGTCGAGCCACCGGAACTGGAACCGCCTGCGCCTGTCGAGCCGCCGGGACCCGACCCGGCGCCTGTCGAACCCCCGGCGGGTGCGGCACCTCCGCTGGAGGTCGCGCCGCCCGAGGACGTCCCGCTGGTTCCCGCCGCGGCGGTCGGGCTATCCGGAGTCGCAGGCGTACAGGCTGCCATGGTCCAGGCCAAGCCTAGGGCGGCGCCCGTCCCAGTGAGGACGAGCTGTAGCGTGTCGCGGTGTGAAAGGGTCATCGAAAACCTCATGGGGACTGGCACGTCGGTAGCGACCATAAACGGCGATATGGAGACTGACACATCGGCGTCTTCAGAGAACGTGGATTTGCGCGTACGGAATGGGAGCTGGCGTGTGGCCCGTCGTTGGGGAAAGCGTCTCGCAGCGCTCCTTGCGTTCTAGCTGTGATGTCTCGGGCCCTAAATCAATCACGAGCCGTCCGTTGCGGTGTGCTGCAGGACGTCGAGAACACGCGCGGCGCGGTAATTTGCTCGGCGGTAGGGGAGCAGACCGCAGGAGCACAAGAATTGTGAAGGGAGGGCGTTACCACGCAGAGCGATGCGCGTCTAGATAGAGCACCGAACGGTTTGGCGGACCGAGGATTTGCTGCGAGTTCGCCTTTCCGCCAAGGCCGTCGATCCGTTTCGCAATTGCGGCGGCCGCTGTCGCGCCGCGTGCCAAAGGCGCGGTCCCTTTGCGGGGGTTGAAAAATTGGAGTGAACGTAGAATGTGACAGCCGCGGTTTCTGCGGTGAGTCATTGGCGGCGACTGAGTCGCGGGCGCCAAGCCCGCACGTCCGTTCTAACGGGACACCTTGTTTGGATCCTCACCCCGGCGTGGTATGCGGATCGGAATGAAAGGGGCGCCCCAAGTCGGCGAAATCGCGCCAGGCGTGGGTCGGGACGACAGTATGGAGCGCCTCGCAGCGGCGGTCGTCCGAGGGGAGGCTGAAGCGACGCGACGATTGGTCGAGGCGGTGGGCAGCGTCATTCTCGACGCGGTTCGCATGGTGCTCGGACCCCATCACTCCGACTTTGAAGCTGTAACCGAGCTCGCTCTCATGCGCCTTATCGACGCAATGGGCACGTTTGGGGGGGACTGCTCGGTCTCGCATGTCGCCGGTTACTTGGCCGTCGTGGCCGCAATGGCATCGCGAAGGCGCCGTCAAACGCATGATCCCCGGATCGTCGCGGCTGATTCGGGGGTCGCACAGGCCGCGTCAGCACCCGCGTCGCCTCTGGGCACCGAAATCGAGGCGCGACGGCGGCGTGATTCCATCCGGGAGCTACTCGACGAGCTCCCGGAGGCGATCGGCGAGGCCATGGCGCTTCGATTCATGCTCGGCTACTCCATCGAGGAGATTGCGGCTGTCACGCAGGTTCCTCTCGATACCGTGCGGCATCGATTGGGAATTGGGAACGAACGCCTGCGTATGAAGCTCGATCCGCACTCCAGGACGTGAGGACCTCGTCACGGCTCGTTGCCGAAGCCTTACCGTCCTCCCGCTTTGGCCGTTGACGTGCAGTGCCCTCCCGTCCTCGAGATCGAACCCTGGCCCAGCTGCTGAGCCGGGCGTTCGCGCTCCTTGCGGGGCTCGGCGTCGGGGCGTTCGCGATGACGTTGCTGGCATGTGTCGTCAACTTGGGTTGGATCACACCGCAGCTCGACCGAAGCAGGCTGAGCGCAAAGGCCGAGAATGCCGCTTTTGCAGCGATGCTCGACCAGGAAACCGGGCTGCGGGCGTACCTTCTGACGCATCAGGACCGCTTCCTTGCCCCTTACACGCAGGCGACAATTGCACTTGAGCGAGCCAACGAGGAGCTGGTGGCGTCGCTCGATTCCGCCGCGGACCTTGGCCGGCAGATGATCCGCGTGCGTGTGGCCTAGGAAAAGTGGCACGAGCTTTGGGCTGACGCCGTCGTCGGCCCGCTCGGCGGCGCTACTCCGTCGATGGAAATGGGCAAAGAACTCTTCGACGCCTACCGAACCGAACAGTCAGGGTTTGCCAAGGCGATCGATCGGCGAACGGAGAGTCTGTCTGGGCGCGAGCGGGGAGCGACTGGGGTTCGCGTCGCGCTCGAGCTTGCGGTGTTCCTGGGCGTGCTTCTTCTCGCGATGCGGCAGCACCGCGCGCTGCGTGATTCGGTCGTCACCCCTCTGGCGGAGTTGCTCCGAGACATTGCCCGCGTTCGCGACGGCGTCTTGGAGACGACCATCGAGCACAGAGGTCCGCGCGAGCTGCGCGAGCTTCGGCAAGGCATCAACGACATGGTGCGCGCGCTGAGTGCGGCTCGGGCGACTGCCGAAGCGCGCGACGAGCTCGTTCGCGAACACGCCGCTCGCTTGCGCCAGATCCTCAACGCCAGCCGCGAGTTTGCGGAGAGTCTCAACCTCTCGTACGTCGTGAGCGCGGTGCGTGCGAGCACCGCGGCTGTGGGCGGCTACGAGCGTGTCATCGTCTGGCTCATGGATGACGAGGAAAAGAAGCTGCACAATGCCGAGGGGGTAGAAGGCGGCAGGGAGGGCATGGCCACGGTGCCGCCGGAAGTGACCGTCGAGATGGGCCAGGGGCTCGCCGGGCGCGCTGCAAAGTGCGGACGAATCACCGTCGAGGATTCCGAAGGTCGCTTGCGATTCAAGGACAGCGAGAATGGGCCGGTTCGCGCGCTTGCGATCCCACTCATCGTCGGTGCCCGCGTGGTCGGCGTGCTCGAGGCACGCCACGCGCAAGCCCAAGCGCCAACGAATCAGGCGGCCGAGATTCTCGAGATGTTCGCGACGCACGCGGCTACTGCGATCGAAGCGGCCCGCCTTCACGAGGTCACCGAAGAGCGGAGCCAAGTGGACCCCTTGACGCACCTCTTCAACCGACGCCGACTCGAAGACGATCTCAACTCCGAATGGAAGCGCTGCGCGCGCTACGGACGTCCCCTGGCTTTCGTGATGCTGGACGTCGACTACTTCAAGGCGTTCAACGACACGCACGGGCATCCGCAAGCAGACTTGGCGCTCCAGGAGCTGGCGAGCGTCATTTCGGGCGCCATTCGCGCGAGCGACACGGCCTACCGCTACGGAGGCGAGGAGTTCTGCATTCTCTTGCGCGAGACGAACGCCGAGGATGGATTGGTCTTCGCCGAGCGGCTTCGCAAACGCGTCGAGCAGCGCTTCGCGTCGGATCGGCCGCCGGCCCTCACAGCTTCGTTCGGAGTCGCGGGATTCTCGACAAACATGGCAACGCCGTTGGATCTGGTCGAGGCGGCGGACGCAGCGATGTATGAATCGAAGGCCGGGGGAAGGAATCGCGTGATGGTGAGCTCGGCGCCGCCGGCCCGGCCTCTTGGGCTGCCAAATGGCGACCTCGAGCCCCGACTTGTGTCGACTTGATGTCGCGGCTCGAGGCAACGACGGGGGAACGCAACATGGATACTCGTGGTCCGGAGGCCCTGCTGAAGGCCGGCGCCCTGCAAAGCGCAATTTTCAACAGCGCCAACTTCTCGAGTATTGCCACCGATGCGAACGGCGTCATTCAGATATTCAACGTGGGCGCAGAGCGAATGCTGGGCTATGCGGCCGCCGACGTGGTGAACAAGATCACGCCGGCCGACATCTCCGATCCACAGGAGCTGATCGCCCGGGCCAAGGCGCTCAGCATCGAGCTGGGGTCGGTGATCGAGCCAGGCTTCCAAGCACTCGCGTTCAAGGCCTCGCGCGGGATCGAAGACATCTACGAGCTGACCTACATTCGAAAAGACAAAAGCCGCTTTTCGGCCATGGTGTCCGTCACCGCGCTGCGCGACGATCAGAACGGTGTCATCGGCTACCTGTTGATCGGTACCGACAACACCGCGCGAAAGGCTGCCGAGGAGGCCCTGCACAAGGCAGGCGCGCTGCAACGCGCGATCTTCAACAGCGCAAACTTTTCGAGTATAGCCACCGACGCGAGCGGCGTCATTCAAATCTTCAACGTCGGCGCCGAACGAATGCTCGGTTACGTCGCCTCTGAAGTAGCAAATAGGGTGACGCCAGCCCACATATCCGATTCGTCAGAGATCATTGCGAGAGCCGCAGCCTTGAGCCGCGAATTCGGCACCTCGATTGCGCCTGGGTTCGAGGCTCTGGTCTTCAAGGCGTCCCGCGGAATCGAGGACATCTACGAGCTCACCTACCTCCGTAAAGACGGAAGGCGCCTTCCGGCGGTGGTATCCGTCACCGCGCTGCGAGACGCCCAAGATAGCATCATCGGCTATCTACTGATTGGCACCGACAACACGGCGCGCAAACAGATCGAAGAGGAGCGCACGAAGCTCGACCAGGAAAAGCAGCGTTTGCTGAGGGAGCTCGAACAGAGCGCCGAGCGCTCACGGCTCCTGATCGAGGGGGTCAGGGACTACGCGCTCTTCACCATGGATCCCGAAGGTCGCGTGACGAGCTGGAATACCGGTGCAGAGCGGATCCATGGCTACAAGGAGGAAGAGATCGTCGGCAAGCACTTTTTCGTCTTCTATGAGAGGAGCGACGTGGAGGCGGGTCGCCCCGAGCAACACCTCAAACGTGCTGCGGATACGGATCGGTACGAGGAGGAAGGGCGCCGCGTTCGCAAGGATGGCTCGGTATTCTGGGCCAGCGTGATTGTCACTTCGCTCCGGAGCGCAGACGGGCGGCTCCGGGGCTTCGCGAAGATCACGCGCGACATCACGAAACGCAGGCAGGTCGAGCTGGCGCTGAGCACGTTCATGGCGCGGCTCCAGCGCAGCAACGAAGATCTGCAGGAGTTCGCGATGATCGCCTCCCACGACCTGCAAGAACCTCTGCGCAAGATCCAAATGTTTGGCGATCGCCTCAAGCAGGAGTTCGGGCAGTCCCTCGGTCCCGCTGGCCAGGACTACATCAACCGGATGCAGAGTGCGGCCTCGCGCGGACAAAGTCTCATCGAGGGGCTGCTCGCCTTTTCGCGAGTGACGACGAAGGGGCAGGCGCCCAAACTGGTCGAGCTTGGCGCGATCGCCACCGAGGTCACCGCAGACCTCGAGGCACGCATCGCACACGTCGGCGGCACCATCGAGATAGGCTCGCTACCGGCGATCGAAGCCGATCCGCTACAGATGCGGCAGCTCTTTCAGAATCTCCTCGGCAACGCCCTCAAGTTCCACCGCCCCGCGGTTCCGCCCACAGTACGTATCTCGGCGACCCCCGTCGAAGCACAAGACGCGTGCACCGGCTGGCAGATCGAAGTCGCGGACAACGGAATCGGTTTCGACGAGAAATACCTCGACCGGATCTTCAAACTGTTCCAGCGCCTGCATGAGCGCGGCACGTACGAGGGGGCCGGTATGGGCCTGGCCATTTCTCGAAAGATCGTGGAGCGCCACCACGGGACCATCACCGCGCGGAGTACGCCAGGGCGGGGCACCACGATGCTCGTCACGTTGCCTTCACGCCAGCAGGAAGAGGGGAAGAACGTATGAGCACCCAAGGCAATCCGATCTGCATCGTGTTGGCGGACGACGACGAAGACGACCGGGCTGCGACCCGCGATGGCTTCGAGCGGAATCGAATGGCCAACGACTTCCGCACGGTGAACGACGGCGAGGAGCTGATGTCCTTTCTCCGCCGCGAGGGCAAGTATGTCGACGCCCCACGGCCAGGGCTCATTTTGCTGGACCTCAACATGCCGAAGAAGGACGGGCGCGAGGCGCTGGACGAGATCAAGCGCGACCCCGCTCTGCGTTCGATCCCTATCGTCGTCCTCACCACATCGAGCCACGAGGAGGACATTCTTCGCAGCTACGACCTGGGCGCGAACTCGTATATCACAAAGCCCGTGACTTTCGACGCACTCGTGAAGGTGCTCGGGGCGCTTGGGGAGTACTGGGTCCAGGTGGTCCAGCTACCCCGCAAAGCCGAATAGGGAGACGACAGTGATGAACAGCACTGTCCGCGTTCTTCTTGTCGATGACGATGAGGACGACTACGTAATTTCCCGCGATCTTCTGGCAATGGTGCCGAGTCCCAAGTGCGTTCTCGAATGGCGCAACACCTACGACGAGGGGCTGGCGACCATCCGGGAGAATCGCCACGACGTCTATCTGTTTGACTACGCGCTCGGGGCACACGACGGCATCGAGCTGGTGCGTGCGGCCGCACAAAGCAAGGTCACAGGCCCCGTGCTCCTGCTGACGGCGCACGACGACTCGGAGCTGGACGTCCAGGCTGCCGCCGCGGGCGCAACCGACTACCTCGTGAAGAGCCACATGACCGCGCCCCTTCTCGGTCGTGCCATCCGTTACGCGCTGGCTCGCCACGAGAGCAACGAGGCCCTGCGGCGCGGCGCCCACGAGAAAACGGTGATGCTTCAGGAGATTCACCATCGCGTGAAGAACAACCTTCAGATGATTTCGAGCCTCATCAACTTCGAGATGGAAGACGTGGAGAACCCGGAAACGCGGGCGATTCTACGAGTCACGCAAACGCGAGTGCACTCGATCGCACTCATCCATGAGAAACTCTATCAGTCGCCCCTTCTCGCGACCGTCGACATGGGAGAGTACACGCTGGGGCTCGTCGCGATGCTCATGCAGACGCACGAAAAGCATGTGCTCTCCGAGGTTCGTGCCGTCGATATCGTGCTCCCCGTCGACCTCGGTCTGCCAATCGGTCTCATTCTCAGCGAACTTGTGACGAACTCGCTCCGGCACGCGTTTCCGGGAGCTACGGGAAGTGAGGCGCGACCCCCGGCGATCGTCATCGACCTTCGCCGCGACAAGAACGGATTCGTCCTTTCCGTCGCCGACAACGGCATAGGGCTGCGTCATCCACCGAGCGTGCAAGACACCAAGTCTCTCGGCCTCCGCCTGGTGGGGATGTTCGCGGAGCAACTAGGCGGCACAGTTGAATTTTCAGGAGAGCACGGGACTCGCTGCACCGTGGCGTTCCCCGCGGGTGCCAGTAGTTCGCTTTGAGGGGGGACCGTGCGATGGGCGCAGGGGGAAGCTTGAAATGAACCGCAGCATCATGGTGGTCGAGGACGAAATCCTCATCGCGCAGGACATACGTCGCGTCTTGATCGGATTCGGGTACGACGTTCTCCCGCTGGTGGCAACAGGCAGCGATGCCCTGCGAGCGGCGGAGACCCGGTGGCCGGATCTCGTGTTGATGGATATCAAGCTCAAGGGCACCATGGACGGGATAGAGACGGCGGCGCGGCTACAGGAGAAACACCGCACGGCCATCGTCTACCTGACCTCCCACTCGGACGAGACCACGCTCACACGAGCCACGCAGACGAATCCGTTCGGCTACATCCTCAAGCCGTTTACCGATCTCGAGCTGCGGATGTGCATCGAGGTGGCCCTCAGCAAACAAGAGCTCGAGTCGAAGCTGATCGCCGGAGAGCGCTGGTTCAGCACGACGCTTCAATCGATTGGAGACGCCGTCATCGCCACCGACGAGCGCGAAGTCATCAAGTTCATCAACGCGGCTGCCGAAACTCTAACGGGTTGGCAAACGAGCGACGCCGTAGGCCGGAAGCTTGGCGAGGTCGTTCACCTCGTCGATCAAGACAACAAGCCGCCTCCGGACCGTGTCACCGACAGGAGCCTGAGTAGTTTCGCGGCCATGCTTCCCCACGGCAGCGAGATCATCTCCAAGAGCGGTCGCCGCTTGCCGATCGACGACACCGCAACCGTGATCAGGGATGACCGAGGGGTGGTCCTGGGCCGCGTCGTGGTCTTCCGAGACATCACCGAACGGGTCAAGATGGAGAAGCGTCTGGCTCTTTCGGAGAGGCTTTCTGCACTCGGCACGATGGCCGCCGAGCTCGCCCACGAGATCAATAACCCGCTCGCCTACGTGACGCTGAATGTCACCTTCGTACTCGACGCACTCGCCGCGGTCGGTCCGGATGGCGAGCCGGCGTTTCGGCCGACGCGCGAACATGTGGAGGAACTCAAGAAGGCTTTGGAGGAGGCGAGCGCGGGATGCGGGAGCGCGCGAAAGATCGTTCATGACATGCGGAGGTTCGTGCGCGTCGATACCGGCGCTCGAACGTTGGTGGACCTTCCTGACGTCCTGAATTCTGCCGCACGGATGACGGCCAACGCGATTCGTCACCACGCTCTGCTTCGATTCGCCTATGGCACGACTCCGTTCGTCGAGGCGGAGGAGGGGCAACTCATTCAGGTGTTCACGAATCTTCTCGTCAACGCCTACCATGCGATCGGCGAAGGAAACTCCACCGAGCACGAGATCCGCATCGTCACCTTCACGGATGAAGGGGGGCGCGCCGTGGTGGAGGTGCACGACACGGGCTGCGGCATTCCTCGCGAGAACCTTTCCGGCATCTTTGATCCGTTCTTCACCACGAAGAAAATGGGGGAAGGGACAGGTCTTGGTCTGTCGATTTGCCACGGAATCGTGACCGGTCTCGGCGGTCGGATCACGGTCGACAGCGAGGTCGGTCGAGGGAGCATGTTCCGTGTCGTTCTGCCCCCTGGCGGTCGACGGAGGGAAGAGCCCGATAGCGCCGAGGCGATTGCGTTGTCGCCCAAGCGAGGGCGCGTCCTCATCGTGGACGATGAAGTCGCGCTAGGGACCGCGCTGAGTCGCGTCCTCCGGAGAGAGCACACGGTTGTCGTCGAGGTATCCGCTCGCGACGCCCTGGCTCGTCTCGGGAAGGAGGACTTCGACGTTATTTTCTGCGATCTCATGATGCCGGGCATGTCTGGCGTCGAGTTCTACGAGACGCTGGCGAGGTCGAACCCCGCCGCCGCCCGGAGGGTCGTGTTCATGACTGGCGGCGCTTTCACGACACGGTCGAGGAGCTTCCTCGCATCGGTGGCGAACGTGTCCATTGCCAAGCCGTTCGACATGGAGAGCCTGAGGGTTGTCATTCGGGATTTCATGACGTAGTCGCGCGCGCTCGCCAATTCGCGTCATCGCCGCCGCTCACGCGGCGCCCCGACGGAGGCTGCGGGCACAATATTCAAGTTCCATCGGGAAATACCGTACTAATGATTATGAGGAACGCGTCGGCACATCAAATGCTGCGACGGTCAACCGGCGCCCGCACCTTGGTCTTCACCTCGACCCTCCACGTTCCCCAGTCACCTCCCGAGGCGCAACCGGGGACGAGCGGGGTCCGTACGCTCATCGTCGAGGACGAGATTCTCATCGCAACGCACATCGCGAATGCGCTCACCCTGCGCGGCTTCGAGCTGGTAGGCCGCGCAGCGACCGCCGAGGACGCCATCCGGCTGTCGGGTGAAGCGTTTCCAGACCTCATCATCGCCGATGTGAACCTCCGCGGCGCGATCGACGGAATCACAGCAATGGAACAAATACGACGAGAGCGTGACGCGGCTATCGTCTATCTTACCGCGTATTCGGACGCGACCACGCTTGAAAGAGCCGTGGCAACAAACCCATGTGGGTTCGTCGTCAAGCCGTTTAGTGAAGCAAGTCTATATTGCGCAGTCGAGGTGGCGCTTCGACGACACACTATCGAGCGGGAAGCCCGCCGCCTCTCCATGCGGGACGAGGGCACTGGCCTTTACAATCGCCGCGCTTTCATGACGTTGGCGGAACATCAGCAGAAGGTCGCCCGACGCGAAGGGCGACGCCTTGCCGCACTGTTCTTCGACGTCGACAATCTGAAGCGAACGAACGACGAACTCGGGCACAAGGAAGGTGACGCCGCCATCCGCGCAGTCGCTTCGGTGCTCACGAAGACCCTACGCGGAAGCGACATCGTCGCGCGCCTCGGTGGAGACGAGTTCGCCGCTCTACTCACCGGCGCACCGCGTGACGGCATTGAAACAGTGCTGACGCGTCTCGGAGCCGCCTTGGCCGACGCCAACCGAAATGCGCCGCCTGGCTACCCCCTCGAGCTGAGCGTCGGCGTCGCCGTGGCCGAGCCAAATGACCAATCCAGCATCGAAGACTTGATCGCCCGTGCCGACGTCGCGATGTACGAGGAGAAGCGCGCGCGAAAGGCACTTCGGGGCTGAACCGTGATTGGAAGCGCGTCGGCGGGCCCCGTCTTCGCTGCGGCTTCCAGTGTGGTTTTCGGCTCTCCGCAGTTAGCGAGTAGCCGCCAGACGCCGCGCCTTCCCGCGCAGGTGCAGCCCCCAGGCCACGAGCGCCGAGGCGGCGAGCCCGAGGGCGAAGAAGCCCGCGCAGCAGGCGACCAGAATCCTCCGCGCCGGCCCCAGAATGTCCGGGCCGTGCTCGTCCCGGTAGATCTGCTCGATGACGTCGCGCGAGCTGAGTAGTGCAGAGCGGGTGGCCTCCGACACCGAGCGGTCGAGCGCCTCCTTCAGCCGTGGGGACT
>CAZVPE010000093.1:0-19534 GCA_964628155.1 uncultured Polyangiaceae bacterium
GGCCCTCGACCCGACCGGCGTCGTCGTCCACGATCGGGAGGCGGGATTGCATCGCGCGTCACATAACCACGCGGATTGCCGGGCGCTTCACGGACGCGCAACATGATCCGGTCACGGGCTCCTCTATTGCCTCCAAATGCGACCAGTTGAAGCGATGCGGCCGCGTTGACTGAACTGAGTGCCGCATGCGCTACGACGTGCGGCGTGGCAGACGCATCACGAAGGTCGTCGTTCCGTCGGCAGAGTGCGCGTCGAGCGTGCCGCCGTGCGAGAGCATGATCTGGCGCGCGATGTAGAGGCCGAGGCCGAGATTGCCGGTTGCGGACGTCTCGCGCTCTCGCGCTCGGCGGAAGGGCTCGAAGATGACTGGGAGTATGTCCACTGGGATCGGCGCTCCGCGGTTGCTGATCTCGACGACAACATCTGCTCCATCGGCGCGTGCCTTGAGGGTCACGACCGTTGCTGGATTCGCGTACTCGATGGCGTTCCTCACGAGGTTGGAGACAACTTGCGCCAAGCGATCCGGATCCCAGGTGCCTGTCACGTCGCCTTCGACCACCACCTGGAGGGTCGCCTCGAATTCCCCCACGACGCTCCCGAGGACCTCACGCAGATCGGTCGGCCTCGGCTCGATCTTCAACCCGCCGCCCAGACGAGCGCTCGTCAGGTCGAGCACCTGACCGATCATCCGGGTCACGCGTTGGCTACTGCGGATGATGCGCGCGACCGTCTCCGCGTCTTGCTCGTTGAGCCGGCCGCGCTGAAGCAGCGTGGCAGCGCCGATGACGATCGCCCCGACCGGATTCCGCAGGTCGTGCGCGAGGATGCCGATGAACATCTCCCGGAACTCGGCCACCGCGCGTAGCTCGCCCTCGCTCTTCTCTGCGCGCCCCCTCGCCTCTTCGGCCTCGACCGCCAGTTCTTGCGCCCGGATCGTTGCGCGGACCATCTGCTCGTTCGCTTCGCGCTGATCGACGATCAGCGAATCGGAGTGAGTCCGCTCGCCGGTCAGGTCTCTGTCTGTGGTGTCGCGCTCCTTCGCCAAGAAGCCGGCCCGGACATTCCTCCGGCCCGCGCGCTCGCCCTTCAGCACTGCATCGGCGGCGGACCGCTCGCCCTCGAGGATGGCGCGCGCGCGCGCGGCGGACCCCTCTGTGGCCGTAACGCGCGGGCGGGGCTCGACTTCGACGACGTCGCGCGCGGTCAGCACGACCTGGTCGGCGCGCTGACGGGCCACGCGCACCACTTCGTCCGCCAGCTCTTCGAGCGCCGCGCGCTCGTTCGCAAGAGCGACGTCGGACTTGTTCCGCTCGCCCCGCAGACTCTCGTCGGTCTGCTCGCGCTTCACCCGCCCGGGGTGGCGAACGCTGTCGGCCGCCGCATAGGCCAGGTGCGCGAGCAGGTCGCTCGGCTGGCCGAGCGCGGCCAGGAGTCGGATCGTCTCGTCGTCCAGTTCCACGGTGATGCCCTGCTTTGCCATGGCTCGGCCACCTGTCCTGCGTCAGGCGCGCTCTGCCCCTGATTCGTCATCCCTCCCCCCGTCCGTCGGATGCCCGGTGAGAAGCCCCACGTACCCCTTGAGCGGTTGCCCGACAACGATCCCGCCCTCCGACGAGATCTCGTACTCTCTCAGATCTTTGCTGTGCTGGCTGGAACGCACCTTGACGACCGCCAGCGCACGCCTCAGCTGTCCCTCGATCTCAATGTACCGCTGGATGACGATGACGTCCGTCAGGAACGCTATGCCCTGTGCATCCGGGCTGAATCGGAGATCGGTGTAGGAGTCTGCGACCTCCACCGTCGCCATGATCGTGACGCCTAGCCCTGTCAGCGCGCCCATCATCCGGTACAGAGACTCGCGGAAGTCCTCTCGGAACGTAGGTGCGAGCGCAAGCTCCAAGCCGGTCAGCGAATCGATCACCGCCCGTTTCGCCCCGATGCGCTTCACGGCATCTTGCAGCTCCAGCAGTGTCTCGTCGATCGAGAGGTCCAGCGGCCGCAGGTAGACGATTTCCAGTTTCTTGTCCCGGACGAGCTTCTCGAATTCCTCCCCGCGCGGCGTGGTCTGCATGTAGTCGCTGGGCCGCTTCTCAAAAATGGCCACGACCCCTTTCTCGCCGCGCGCGGCTCCCTCGATGATGAATTGATTGGAGAGAACCGTTTTGCCCGAGCCGGAAGGTCCAGTAATCAGCGCGGAGTACCCGCTCGGGATGCCGCCCCCCAACATCTCGTCGAGACCCTTCACTCCGGTCGCGAGGCGATGCTTGAGAGGGTGATTAGCGATGACTTCCGCCGGCTTGAGAAGGCGCGGGAAGACGCTGTAGCCCGCTTTCGTGATGCGGGTCGTGTGCAGCCCGGGGATCTGCCCCTGGCCACGCATCTTCATCACCTGCAACTTGCGCACGACGGAGTTGCGGTCGATGGCCTGGTAGAGCCAGACAAGCCCGTCGGCCACCGTGAACACTGCACTGTCGTGCTCACCGTCTGCATATTCCCCGACGAGGAAGGAGGTGGCCTCGTAGCTCGTGAGCGTCAGCGCGATACGCTGCATGAAGCCCGTCAGCTCCCGCTCGCCGTCCGACCCCGCGGCGAGCGTGCTTCGCACGATCGCTCGAAAGGAGTCGACGACGACGATTCCGGGGCTTGACCCCTGGATCTCCTGCTCGATGGCCTCCAGCACCTTCGCCATCCCTCCGTCGAGCGCATGCTGGCCGAGGTGGATGAAACGAACCGTGCCGTCGCCCACCTTGGCAGCGTCGAAGAAAGCGAACTGTTGCTGGTAGCGAAGCATCTTGATCGGGGGTTCGCCGATGATGCTGAAGTACACGGCCTTCCGCTCGGGGGTTGCGTTCGCGAACATGATCTGATGCGCCATCGTCGTCTTGCCGCTTCCGGGGCCGCCGGCGATCAGGTTGAAGGAGAATTCAGGAATCCCTCCGCCCAGTACTTCGTCGAGACCCGGTACCCCGGAGGGCAACGTGCGAATCGGAACGCTGTCGTTCATGTTTGTGTCTCCGTGGGTGACATCTCTTCGATCTGCGGCCACGCGCGGCGCAGCGCCTGGACCGTAAGTCGCTCCCCGATGAACGTAGTGAGCAGCGTGAAGAAGGCTCCAAACAGGGCCGCGGCCGACTCCGTTGCGACGGCGGGGTCTTGCGCCCGCAGACACTCACGCAGCTTCTTCGAGCCGTCGGGACCGGCGACTGTCAGGAAAGAAAACTCCCCTTGCGTCAGCTTCGCGCTGCGCGCGAGCAGCGCCTGGACGCCGGCAGCGCCCAGGAGTGGAGCCAGGTGCGCATCGAGCTTGTCATAGACTCGGCCGGCGGCCGTCGCAGCCTCGTCGGCGCCGCCGGCCGCCCCCTCGTGCGCAAGCAATCGCCTGGCCCTCTCTATCTGCGCTGGGCTCGCTGGGGTCACCGGGGGTCCGTCGGCCATCAATAGTGCGCGAGCTTTGCCGGGACAACCCTAACGCCAGCGCGTTCCACACGCTCGAAGCGTGGCGCGCGCTCGTCCCCGCAGCCGGGTTCGACGAGATCGAGCACGACTATCGCCCCCCGGAGAGCCCGCGCAGCGAGGAAGTGCGCCCAGGTCCGTTTGCGATTGCGCTCCGGCGCCGGCTCGACGCCGGCGTCCGTCGGGATGCTGGCAACGGTGGTGCGACCGATCTCGATCTTCAACCCTCGTAGCGCATCGCTGATTTTGGTGTAGCCCCACCCCCGGTTGTCGCGCGCCATGTCGAGGACGAGTTGGCGAATGTCGCTCGCCTTGCGCGGCCGACCGACCTTGCGAGTCTCCGAGCTGTCGTATTTATCCGCCTCCAGCTGGCGAAACCAGGCGAGGATCGTCTCGGGGCGCACGATCTGGCAGCGGGTCCTGCGTTCCTCAGCAGTCATCTTGCCTTTGAGCGCCAGCGGCGCCGTGCTCAGCGGTAAAGGCGAACCGGGTCTTGCCGGTCGCTGGCGCCAGCGTCTCTTTGAGGTGTGCTGGCGAGAAACTCGTTTTCGACGCGATTGCGAGGCGAATCGACGAAGTGGGCCCTGCGTCAGAGCGTTCCGATTCTGCGGTGACGCCGACGATGGACTGGGCGATGGTCGCCCGGGGTTGGCGACGGCCGCGGCTCCGTCTGTATCCGGCCAAGCCGAAGGTCGGACTGCGCACGGGTGCTCCGAACGAGGCCTGGCACATCGACGTGACGATCATCAGGTCGCTCGATGGCACGAAGGCGTACGACAATTTCTAAGAATCCTCGCGTGGACGGTCGCGGCCGCCTCGATCGGATGAACACGCACGACGTGCTCACCAGGGCGGCCGGTCACCTCGTGGCCTCCGGCGTCGAGAACCTCAATGACGAGGTGGACCCGCTCTTCGATGGCGGCGCTCTGCAGCGCGTCATCGCTCAAGTCGACGTGTGTTTCTCGAACTCGCTCATCGAAGCCTGGTGGCGCTCTCTCAAGCATCGCTGGCTGTTCCTGCACCCGCTCGACAACATCGCGACCGTCAAGAGGCTCGTGGAGTTCTACGTGACCGAGCACACGAGCGAATCCCCCACGGCGCGTTGGAAGGCCAGACACCCAACGAGATGTACTTCGGTCGCGGTGCTCAGGTCCCCGATGACCTCACCCTCCGGCGACGCGAGCCAGCAGCGTGTGGTGCGCAACCGCGAAGTGGCTTGCGCGGCGTGCCTCCGGGTTCGCCGGTGTCGAGCGGGGACATCGCCGCATGAAGCTTACGCCGGATTCGCCGGAGAATTGCCGCGAACGCAATTGCATCGCTTCACCTCCAGGAGGTTCGACACCATAGCGCCGCGACGGATTTTCGGACGTCACGGGCGCCGCCGCCCGGCGGCTCGAACGCTGAGAGCGCGCGCGCTTTCGACGCGCTCTTTGACGGTAGCCGCATCCGCGAAGACCTCGGCTTCAAGCCCAAGTTCCCCCGCCTCGCAGACGCGATCGCCGCAGGGGCCTAAGCCCAGACGGCGCCGCCGGGTTGATGACCCGCGCGGCGCTGTCGTGCCCGAAAAGCCCGTACGGCTAGGCGGCGCCGGCCTTCCTGCTCGCGGTCGTGGCCGCGCGCGTCGACGGCTCGGCGAGCTTCGTGGCGGCGCGGAGACTCAACCGCTTGTTGGAGCCATTAACGAACTCCTCCAGCGCGGCACGGTCGGTCACTCGGTCGAGTGAAGCGATGAGCTTCTCGGAGCGCGCCCGCGTGGCCGTCTTTGCAACCGTCGCGTTCGATGTCTGTGTAGCTTTTGCCATCTTCGTTTTTCCATTCCTGTCCGGCGGACGCCACCGGACGCCGATCACTGCGCGAACCGATCAGGGTACCACCGCCGTGATCGCGCCCCGGCTAAATGTTGGCAAGGATCGCCCCGTACTGGCTCCCATGCTGGTCCGTGTCCGTCGAGAAGCGGGCAATTACTTAGGCGGCCCGGCGATAATCGTGGTGAAGGCCACCGAGCACAGGGAGCGCGATCACGTTCCCGCCGAACGTCTGGGCTGGTAAGCCGCCGGGAATGCGCTGCCCGAGCCCTTGATGAGGCCGGGCGCCGTTGAAGAACTTCCCGTACTCGCGTAGGACCCGCTCGAGACGGCGTTCGTCGAAGACGAGCACCCGATCCAGCACCTCGGTTGGCACGCTGCGCAAGAAGCGCTCCATCACGGCGTTCATGTTCGGCGCACGCACGGCAGTCTTGATGACGCGCATCCCGGGCCCTCGCGCAACTCGGTCAAAGACCGCACCGAACTTGTCATCGCGGTCGCGGATGAAGAACTTCGGAGGCTCACCGTTCATCGTGGCGTTTCTGAGCTGCTGCGCGGCCCACTGTCGCGTCGAGCTACGCGTCGTGGCCACGGGAATCACTCGGCGAGAGCCGAGATGCACGATGAAGAACGCGAATACCGGTCGAAAAAGCACGTCGTGCGTCTGCACGAAGTCGCAGCACCAGGTCACATCGGCGTGATTGCGCAAGAATGTGGACCATGGTTTGCCACCCGCGCGCGTGGAGCCTCTCGCATGTACTTCTGGACGGTTCGCTTGCCCACGCGAATCCCAAGCTTGAGTAGCTCGCCCCGAATCCGCTCGGCTCCCCAGATCCTGTTCGCCATGGCCATCGTGCGGATCAATGCGACGGCCTCGGCAGCCAGCCTGCGCTCGGTACGGGAAGACTTGCTCTTGCGGCGCCAGGTCCAGCGGAATCTGTCCCGATGCCATCGCAGGATCGTTTCCGGCTGGACGATGGCTACCACACGCTGCCATCCCGGCAACGTGGCCGCGCTCAGCATGAGCATGAACCTGTCGAGTGGGATCAGCCTCGGTCGCGACACCTTACGGCGCAGCACCACGATCTGATGCCGGAGCAGGGCGTTCTGCTGCACCAGCTCACGCCGGGACCTCGCCGCGTCCAGGGCGACACCGACTACAACCCCATCGGCAACTGGGGCGAGCTTCGCCCACAGCCACGAGCGAACCTGCGAGAGTATTTGGCCGACCGCGTGCAAGGGCTTAAACATCCGTGTACTCCAGCAGTCGTCGTCGGTCCCGCCAAGTCCGGCCCCCGTGAGCTCCCCCCTTCGGACGGGCCAGAGAGCCAGTACGGGGCCGTCTCGAGCGCTGGTATTTGTGAGTGCGAAGCTATTGGCGGGCAGTGACGTGGTTTTCTTGAATGCGTGCCCATGGAATTGTGGCGTCGCAGTCGGCTTTGGGCTGCACGCAGATCCCGGACGAGCGCGACCACCTCGCAGCGCCTAGCCATTGCTGGCGGCACCTTCGCCGGGCGCTGGCCCGCGACTCGCGCGTGGCCGCGCGTATGCTTGTCGTCCACGTCACTCGGGCGGGGCAAGGCGGGCAGCCACAGGAGCGGATCGTTCTCGAAGGTGTCCGGAGCCAGCCGTTCGAGCACGGTCGCGGGAGTCCCGATGTCGGCTACGACGACCTCGCCGCACAGAGAGCGGCCTGGCAAGAGCACATGGCAGGGCCTCTTGCGAAGGTACGTGACGGTAAGGGCAGCCGACACCGCGCCCAGCGATTCGCCCGTATCCCCCATGACGCCGCTCGGAACGTCGACCGATACGATCGTCAGCGTCGCCCGCGCCGCCGCTGCCAGCGTGTCGGCGGCCTGGCCCGAAAGCTTGCGTGCGAGGCCAGCGCCGAAGAGAACATCGACGACCAGCTCGGCCCCCGCCAGCGCGGCGGGCGATAGAGGCTCCACTGCGCCTGCCCATAGCTCCGAGTGATGACGCGCTTCGGCCGTCAACCCGTCGCGGGAGCCCAGCATGGCTACCCGTACCGGCCAACCCGCACCGGCGAGCCTCCGGGCGACGACGAAGCCGTCACCGCCGTTGTTGCCGGGACCGCAGAGGACGACGACCGGCCGCGCGGCCCAGCGCTTCTCGATCGCGTTGGCGACAGCCGCGCCTGCGTGATCCATCAGCTCGATGCCCGTGGTGCCCGCGGCAACAGTCAGACGGTCGGCCTCGCTCATGCGGTGAAGGTCGAGCACCGCCATCTGAAGGTTCATTGGGCACCCATCAGACGTGCTCGAAGTCGAGGACCACGCGCGACGCGACGTCACCGCGCTGGAGCCTCTCGAAGATCTGGTTGATGGCGGATAGGGGCTGTCGCTCGATGTCCGCCTTGACCTTGCCCTCCGCTGCGAAGGCGAGTGACTCGGCCATATCCTGACGGGTGCCGACGAAAGAGCCACGGATGGTGATGCAGCTCGCGACCACGTCGAACAGCGGGACGGGGAAGTCACCCGGTGGCAGTCCGACCAGCACGCATGTGCCACGCCTGCGCGTCATGCCAACCCCTTGCTTGAACGCCCCGAGGGACGGTGCCGTGATGAGCACCCCGTGCGCGCCACCGTCCGTTCCCTTCTTCACGGCCGCGCCCGGGTCGTCGGTCTTTGCATTGATCAGGAGCTCGGCGCCGAGGCGCTTGGCGTGGGCGAGCTTCCCGTCGTCGACATCGACTGCACACACCCGCAGCCCCATGACCTTGGCGTATTGCACGGCGAGATGCCCTAGGCCGCCGACGCCGGAGATGGCGATCCACTCGCCGGGTCGTGCACCCGTCTCCTTCACGCCCTTGTAGGTCGTGATGCCGGCGCAGATGAGCGGTGCCGCCTCTGGCGCAGAAAGGCCGGCCGGGATGTGCGCGACGTAGTTCGGGTCCGCGAGGATGTACTCGGCGAAGCCGCCGTTCCTCGTGTAGCCGCCGAACTGCGCGTCCGGACATACGGTCTCCCAGGCAGAAAGGCAGTACTCGCAATGACCGCACGCCGAGTACAGCCATGGAACGCCGACCCGGTCCCCTTCCTTCACGATGGTGACGCCCGGACCCACCGCGGATACGATTCCAATGCCCTCGTGGCCGGGGATAAACGGGAGCTTCGGCTTGAGCGGCCAGTCCCCACGCGCCCCATGGAGATCGGTGTGGCACACGCCGCAGGCCAGCGTCTTGACGACGATCTGGCCTGGCCCCGGGGTGGGCACGTCGCACTCCCGCAGGACCAGGGGCTTTCCGAACTGCTCGACCACCGCAGCGTGCATCTTGCGTATCATGATCTCTCCTTGTTTTGGCAGCGCCGCCGGCCGTCAGGCCGCGGCCGAGGAACCGAGGCCCCGGACGACCTCGATCATCTTGACGAGCACGGCCTGCCGTATCCGAAAGCCCGCTCGCTTCACCCGCCCCGTCTGCATCTGAATCTTGGCGCCCAACGTGATCAGCTTGGCCGCTACGGCGGGCACGAGCGGTACACGCCGTTCGTGGGGACGTGTCTCTTTGAGAACGGCAATGTTGACGTACATGTGGCACTCCGAACTCGCGTGGGGGGCGTGGCGCTTATCGACGCCCGCTTTCATGAAAGACTGCGCGGCAGCAGGGAACCCTCTTTCTGGAACCGGTTCCCTGCCCAGCACTTTCCGCTTGGCTACCGGCGCCCCCTAGACCGGCGCTTCCATGGAAGCGACGCGAACGAGCTTCTTGTTCACGAACTCCTGGATCCCCATGTCTCCGAGCTCGCGCCCGTAGCCGGAGTTCTTGATGCCGCCGAACGGCAGCTCGGCATCGGACCAGGAGATGTTGTTGATGAACATCATGCCGGTGTCGACGCGGCTGGCCACTCTTTTGCCGCGGGCCACGTCTTTCGTGAAAACGGAGCCCCCGAGGCCGAAGTCGGAGTCGTTCGCGAGGGCGATGGCCTCCTCCTCGTCCTTGACCCGGAAGAAGAGCGCGACCGGTCCAAAGAACTCCTCGCGGAAAGCAGGGTTGCTCGGTTTGATGTCCGTCAGAATCGTCGGCTGCATGAACGACCCGGGGCGGTCAAACCGCTTGCCGCCCATGATCACGCGTGCGCCCTTGGCCACGGCGCCGTCGACCTGCTTGAGCAGGTCGACCAGGGCGGACTCCGTGGAAAGAGGGCCCAGCGTGGTCTTCTCGTCCATCGGATCTCCTGCCTTGAGCGCTGCTAGCGCCGCCTGGAACTTCTCGAGGAACCGGTCCGCGAGCTTCTCGACGACGACGAAGCGCTTGGCAGCGCAGCAGGTCTGACCCGCGTTGTACATGCGGCCCCAGACGGCCCATTTGACGGTGTGCTCGAGGTCGGCGTCCTCCAGGACGATGAAGGCGTCGCTGCCGCCCAGCTCCATCGAGCTGATCTTCAAGTTCTTGCCGGCGCGAGCCGCGATGCTCCGCCCCGCCGCGACGCTGCCAGTCAGCGCGACGCCCTTGATGCGGGGATCATCTACGACGTGGTCGGCCTGAGCATGCGAGATGAAGAGGTTCGTGTAGAGCCCGGGAGGCGCGCCGGCCTCGATCCAGAGCTTCTCGAAGGCGATGGCGCACTGGGGTACGCAGGCCGCGTGCTTGACCAACACGACGTTGCCCGCCATCAGGTGCGGGCCCGCGACACGCGCGAGCTGGTAGTAGGGGAAGTTCCAGGGCTCCACGCAGAAGACGACCCCGATGGGACTGCTCTCCATGTGCGCCTCTCCGACCGTCGGATGGAGCTTCAGCGGCGCCAGGAACTTCTCGGCGTTCTTGGCGTAGTAGCCGAGGATGTTCGAGCTGAACTCCACCTCGCCTCGGGCTTCGCCGATGCGCTTCCCCATCTCCACCGTGGCGTGGCGCGCGAACTCGTCTGCGCGCGTGTGCAGGATGGCCGCAGCCTTCGCGACCACGGCGGCGCGCTCGGCGTAGGTGTTACGGCGCCAGGTCTCGAAACACGTGGCGGACGTTCCTATAGCGGTCTCGAGCTGCGAGTCGGTGAGCTCGGGGAAGGTCTTCAGGACCTTGCCGTCGCTGGGGTTGACGCTCTGATAGGTCATGTCTGTCCTCGTCTGGTCGTTGGGGAACGCGCCCGTTTTTGCAAGTTGACGTCCATCTGAGGTTCGCGGTCGCCCGTGGTCGCAACCGCCGGTTTTTGCGTTCTGCAAGAGCGAGCCCCTCTCCGCCGCGCAGATTGCCAATGGGCGCTGGCGGAGCCCTCTGCGCCAGGTCGCCACCGTCGCCCGGCTCGGATGGCGCACCGAACGCGTCGAGCGAGATCGGTCCGCACGTTGGCGCCGCGTTTTCGCATGTTGGCCTCAGCGCGACCTCGACTTCGCCGGCGTACGTCCTCGCGGATAGCGTTCGGAGCCTCTTCAAACTCGGATGCCGGGCCGGAGTCTTGCAGTCAGCGGGTTCACCGCGTAGTGCGGCACCAGCGCGGGAGACGAAGACCATGGGCACGATCATCGGCATCGACCTCGGCACCACCAACAGCGTGGTCGCCGTCATGGCGGGGCGCGAGCCCAAGGTCATCGTCAACGAGGAGGGTGCCCTCACGACCCCCAGCGTCGTCGCGTGGGACGACAAGGGCGGGATCCTCGTCGGCCAGATCGCCAAGCGCCAAGCCGTCACCAACGCCGAGAACACGATCTTCAGCGCCAAGCGGTTCATCGGGCGCAAGTTCACGGAGGTCGCAGAGGAGATGAAGCGCGTCCCCTACTCGGTCGTGCGCGCAGGCAACGGGGACAGCGCCTTCTCCGTCCGCGGCAAGGACCTGAGCCCGCAAGAGGTCAGTGCCCAGATCCTCCTCAAGCTGAAGAAGGCGGCGGAGAATTACCTCGGAGAGAAGGTCACCGAGGCCGTCATCACGGTTCCCGCGTACTTCAACGACGCCCAGCGGCAGGCCACGAAGGACGCTGGCCGCATCGCAGGGCTGGACGTGAAGCGCATCGTCAACGAGCCCACGGCAGCAGCGCTGGCCTACGGATTGGACAAAAAGAAGGACGAGCTCATCGCGGTCTACGACTTCGGCGGTGGCACATTCGACATCTCGATCCTCGAAGTTGGGGACAACGTGGTCCAGGTCCTCTCAACAAACGGCGACACACACCTCGGAGGAGACGACGTCGACAACATCATCATCGACTGGATCGTGGCTGAGTTCCGCAAGACGAGTGGGGTGGACGTCAGCAAGGACAAGATGGCCATTCAGCGGCTGCGCGACGCCGCAGAGAAGGCCAAGATTGAGCTTTCGAGCACCCAGGAGACCTCGCTGAACCTCCCGTTTCTGACGGTGGGCGCGGCGGGGCCCGTGCACCTCGACCTACGACTGTCCCGCGCGAAGCTCGAGCAGATGATGGAACCGCTCATCGAGCGCACGATGGGCCCGGTCAAAAAGGCGCTCGCCGACAGCGGCAAGTCCGTGAAGGACATCGCCGAGGTGTTGCTCGTCGGCGGGTCGACGCGTATCCCGCGGGTCAAGGAGGCCGTCCAGAAGTTCTTCGGCAAGGAGCCTCATCAGGGCGTGAACCCGGACGAGGTAGTCGCGGTGGGCGCCGCGGTGCAGGCCGGCGTTCTGTCGGGCGACGTGAAGGACATGGTGCTGCTCGACGTGACGCCGCTGTCGCTCGGCATCGAGACGCTCGGTGAACTCATGACGGTCATGATTCCGCGCAACACCACGCTGCCGACCCAGAAGAAAGAGACGTTCTCCACCGCCGCGGACGGCCAGACCAGTGTCGAGGTGCACGTGCTGCAGGGTGAGCGAAGCGAGTCGAGGTACAACCGCACGCTCGGCCGGTTCACACTCCAAGGCATCCTGCCCGCGGCACGCGGCGTACCCAAGGTCGAGGTGACGTTCGACGTCGACGCCAACGGCATTCTGTCGGTCAACGCGAAAGACACGGCCACGGGCAAGGATCAGAAGATCACGATCACGGCGAGCTCCGGCCTCAGCGAAGCCGAGATCCAGAAGATGGTGCGCGAGGCCGCAGAGAACGAGGCGGCGGACAAGATCAAGCGCGAACAGGTCGAGCGCCGGAACAAGCTCGACAACCTCTGCTACTCGGTCGAGAAGGTCCTCAAGGACAGCAAGGACAGGCTTCAGGGCAACGACGTCGCAGCGCTCGAGGCCGCCGTCAAGGAAGGACGTGAGGCCGTCGACAAGCAGGACGACGAGCTGGTGACGCGCGCGAGCGAGCGGCTGGAACGGGAATCGAGCCGGGTCGCGGCCGCGATGCAAGGGAGCGCGGGCTCCGGTGCCGAGGCACCCCAGGGACCTGCGGCGGGAGGCACCAAGGGCCGGAAGGACGTCGTGGATGCGGAGTTCGAGGAAACGCAAAATCATCCGTGAGCGCTGCCCCCATCGACCACTTTCCCATCACGCAAGAGCCGGATGATGGCAATTCGCAGAATGCGAGTCTCAATATTCCTCGCCGTGGTTCTGGGTTCCACCGCCTGCAGAGCGACGATGCCCGCGCCATCCGACCCGCCGCCGACCAATCCCGTACCCATGCGCTCGATCTGACGACTCTCGGCAAAGACAACACCGCTGCGTGCTCGCAAGCGCTCCACGACGTCACCTCGCGAACAGACCGCGCGATCATTCGGGCGGCCGCCGGCGCGCAGGCGCACAAGGGCGGTAAGGTCTCGGATACCCAGGCGTTCAAGAGCGCGCGGCTCGCGTGGATCGACAACAAGTAGGCAAAGGACCGGAGACTCCCATGAACAACGACATTCGCAAGGAATACGTCACCCGCGATACGATCCTCAGGCTGCTCTCCGACGACGAGATTGCACGCGTCAGCACGGCCGAGACGGCCGCCCGTCTGGACGATGGAGACGAATACGTCGACCTCGACGCGCCCGATCGGGGCGTTCAGCGCGCGCCTGAGCCACCTGTGGCTCCCATGGGCCACGTCCTGGCGAGGAAGGCCGTCCTCGACAAGACGTGGCACGACATCGTTATCCTCCTCGCGGCGCATCGGAACGCCGCCGAAGCCTCCCCCCGCTGAGCGCAGCGCCTCCCCGCGGGGGAGGCAGTCGCGGCCGAACTCTTGCACGCCCAGCAGACCCCCTCCTCTTGCGGGATGGAACAAGGCAACACCATGACAGCCAAAGAGATCGTCTACACGGATACCGCGCGGAGTCTCGTGCTCCGCGGCGTCAACATCCTCGCCGATGCGGTGAAGGTCACGCTCGGCCCGCGAGGCCGCAACGTGGTGCTCGACAGGAGCTTCGGGCCCCCGATGGTCACTAAGGACGGCGTAACGGTCGCCAAGGAGATCGAGCTCGAGAATCACTTCGAGAATCTGGGCGCCCAGATGGTCCGCGAGGTCGCGAGCAAGACGAGCGACGTTGCTGGCGACGGCACGACCACGGCCACCGTGCTCGCGCAGGCGATCGTCTCCGAAGGGTTGAAGCTCGTCACCGCTGGCGTCAATCCGATGGACCTGAAGCGCGGCATCGACCGGGCCGTCGACAGCGTCGTCAGGTCGCTGCGCAGCATAGCTAAGCCGACTAAGGATGCGCGGGAGATCGCCCAGGTCGGAGCCATCAGCGCCAACGGGGACAAGGAGATCGGCGATCGCCTCGCCGAGGCCATGGAGAAGGTGGGCAAGGAAGGCGTCATCACCGTGGAGGAAGGCAAGACCGCGGAGACGACCCTCGAGCTGGTCGAGGGCATGCAGTTCGATCAGGGATACCTGTCCCCGTACTTCGTCACGGATCCGGAGCGCATGGAGGCGGTGCTCGAGGACGCCTACGTACTGCTCTCCGAGAGGAAGCTCTCGAGCATGGCCGACCTCGTTCCGGTTCTCGAGGCCATCGCGAAGGAGCAAAAGCCCTTGCTCATCCTCGCGGAGGACGTCGATGGCGAAGCGCTCGCGACCCTCGTCGTGAACAAACTTCGAGGCACTCTCGTGTGCGCCGCCGCCAAGGCTCCGGGTTACGGCGACCGCCGCAGGGAGATGCTTGGCGACATCGCTGCCCTGACCGGCGGGAGGGTCATCAGCGAGGAGCTCGGGCTGAAGCTCGAGAAGGTGCGCCTTGCGGATCTGGGGCGTGCCCGGCGCGTCACGCTCGACAAGGATACTACGACGATCGTCGACGGGGCCGGCGGCAAGGAGAAGATCCAGGCGCGCCTTGGCGAGATCCGCGGCCAGATCGAGCGCACGACGAGCGACTACGACAAGGAGAAGCTGCAGGAGCGACTCGCGAGGCTGTCCGGGGGCGTCGCGATCTTCAAGGTCGGCGCGGATACCGAGATCGCGATGAAGGAGAAGAAGGCACGCGTCGAGGACGCACTGCACGCGACGCGCGCGGCCGTGGAGGAGGGCATCGTCCCGGGCGGAGGCGTTGCGTTGATTCGCGCCCAGCCGGGACTGGACAGGCTCGACGTGGCCGGTGAGCAGCGATTCGGGGTCCAGATCCTCAGAAGGGCCCTCGAGGAGCCGCTACGTCAGATCGTGCAGAACGCTGGCCTGGAAGGCGCCGTCGTCGTCGAGAAGGTCCGACAGGGCCAGGACGACTTTGGCTTCAACGCTGCGACCCAGACGTACGGCAACCTGCTCGCGATGGGGGTGATCGATCCGGTCAAGGTCGTACGCACCGCGCTCGAGAACGCGGCCAGCGTCGCAGGTCTGATGCTGACGACGGAATGTCTGATCGCCGAGCGCTCCAGGGACGCCGCGACCGACATCGGACAACGGGATGACTCGTAGCCAGCTTTCCACGACCGAGGAGACACCATGTCCCAGATCCAGAAACAGAACGTGAAGACCGTCTCGGCTCCGACTCCCGTGATCGCCCCAGGCAAGGCTCCCGCCAGCCAAGCCAAAACGACGGGCGGGATGCGCGTGAAGGACGCGCTCGAGCAAGCGCGAGCGGCCGCCCAGGAGCTGCACCGGGCGCTCAGCGACGCCGCGGTACGGCGAACCGGCGCGGTGAAGGCCGATCTCGAGGCCATTCCGCAGGAGGCCAGGGCGCTCGCGGCCTCTCTCGCGAAGTCGCTGGAGACCGAGGGGGATGCCGCGAAGAGGCACCTCGTCCTTGCCGTCACCCACCTCGAGTCCCTGGAGAGGCACGCGGCGGAGTGCCTGAAGAGCTCCGGGCAGGCGTTCGAGACCTCAGTGCGGCAAGCGGTCGCCGACGCGCGCGCGTCCGTCCAGAAGGTCAGCGAGGCGCTGGCCGAGCAGCGCGCGGCCAGGCCGTCGCAGGACAAGGGAAAGTAGCGAGCGCCATGCACAACTACATCGCCGTCGTCGTGAACGACGAGAAGCACGCGTACGCCGCGCTGCACGCGCTGTGGGCGCTGGACTCCGATGGGATGGTCACCGTCCACGGCACGGCTGTGGCCCACAAGAATTCCTGGGGTCAGGTGGAGGTCGACACAAAGGAGACTCTCCCTGCCTTGGCGACCGCCGTCGGCGTCGGCGTGGGTGCAATCCTCGGCTTCCTTGCCGGGCCCGCAGGCGCGGTCGTCGGCGCCGCGGGAGGCGCGGCCATCGGTGCCTCGATCGGAGGAGCCGTGGGCCTCGGTACGGACATGCTGCGCGCGGACGCCCGTGACCAGGCCGACTTCGAGACTTCGCTCGTGATGACCCCGGGCCAGTCCGCGGTCATCGCCGATGTGAGCGAAGACTCGACCTGGCCGATCGACGCGCGGATGCGCGAGTTCGGCGGAGTCGTCCACCGTAGGTCCTGCAGCGACTTGCGTCGCGACCGGGAGGTCGATGGCGTCATGAACGGCAGCTACAGCTCCCTGTACCCGTACGAGTACGTGCCGGCTGCCTATCCTCTCGTGTGAGGAGGCGAGTCATCATAAAAGCCATCCTCTTGAACGCGCACGGTGGCGTCGACCAGCTCGTGTCGCTGGCCATCGAAAAAAAACGCGGAAATTTGATCGACGAGGCTTGGCGCGTACAAGAGCCCGTCGAGTCTCCGAAGGCGGGGTTGCCGCAACGGGATCTGGTTCGTCTCAGGCAGCCAGTACGCAGGGCGCCATTGTCGCGATCCGCTACGCACGCGAACGCAGCCTCCCATCCCGTTCGTCGGCACGTGCGGCGGGTTCCAGCACGCCCCAGGATCCTGGCGCTTCGATCACCGTGTCAACAGCACCTTCCCCCCGGCTCCCGCCTTCTGCGCGCGACTGCGCTAGCCGGACCACGTCGCGAGGAGGACCGGTGTGACACTACCGGCGGGTCCGTTCCCACGCCCGGGCTCCGGAGCGCCGACCTCTTCTGGCCCTTGTAGAACCCGAAGTCTGCACATGACGAGACCTGTCCGGCTCCCGATGGAGCGGAGGGCCGGCGGGCGCGCGGTTCAGGGAGCAATTCCTCGCGCGGTGAGCGCGTCACTCTTACGCCGAAGAGGCATCCTCTCGTAGTGGCGGTAGAGTGCCTCCTCGTAGGCTCGGCTGATGGGATCGTCGACTGCCCACTCTGGGCTCTTCTTAATGGCCGCACGCGTCATGTCGACGTAGACTTTTCTCTCCGACCAGCTTATGCGCCTTGTCCACTCTGGCGCGACGAGGACGCTCTTGCCGACCCACCAGTTGCTCGTATCGATGACCATGTACCGGATGGCCCAGTTCTCGTCGTCGAGCATGAAGTCCTCGACGTGGCCGATCGAGCCGTCCGTGCCCTCGATGTGATAGCCCGTGATCTCCTTCGCGCTGCGAAGGGTGACGTCGGCGGCGGGCTCGACGAGACTCTTGGTGGTTCGGTCATACCCAGCGCCGGACATGGGGCCCGGATAGTATCCCGTGCCCCAGAGACCGCTGGCGCCCCAGTAGTAGGGGTAGTCATAATAGGCGTTGTAATCGCGCTCATGCTGGCGTGACACAGGCTGGTCCAGATCGACGCTCGGACTGTTCCGGATCTTGTCCATGGTGAGAGCTACGTGAAAGTATCCGGTCGAGTAATCGACGGTCCGAAATGAGATCGGAGAAACGAGTACACGTCGACCACCGAAGAATCCGCCGGTCTGCACCACGAGATAGCGAACCGTCCAATGCTTGTCGTCGATGAGGAAGTTGGCGACGCTTCCGAGATCGCCATCCGTGGCCCTGACCTTGTAATGTTCAAGCTTATCCAGACTTCGCAGCATGAGAACTCCTCTCGTTCGTCGTTGAGCAGCAGTTTCAGGAGCAGTGCCGGGTTGTCCGGGCGCACGAACGTGATTGATGGTTCAAGCGATCGTGCTCTCGCCATCTCACGACGGGCGCGCGTGTTCCGGTGGTGGTCGCCACCAGCAAGTGGCGGGCCGCGTTCCGTGACCCGTCACGTCGCAGGCGCGTCGGATTCGGCCCTCGATGCGACATGTCGATCAGGAGCATTCTTGGAAAACAATCGACCGGGATTCGCGCGGCAAAAACGGGCGGTTCGTTGCGTCGCTGGGGCCGCGCCGAGCGAGCCCCCCCTTTGGAATGGATCGTGCTCGATTCAACGGTGCCTCTCGCAAACCGCGGGGAGAGGCGCAAATAATAGAAAGGATGTTTACTATGTGGTGGAGCTCTTGGTGGCTTATCTGGGTGGCGTTTATGATCATGTTCATGGCGACGCCAGTGGGGTACGGCTGGGGGTACCGTGGATGGGGCCCGCCTTATCCGAGCTACTTTCAGAGACGGCGAGAGCAGATGGCGACGGCGGCCGGTCGATCTTCGGGATACGATCACTACGCGTGGGGCTTTGGCGGCGACTTCGTCTGGATCGTTCTCACCGTTGGTATCTTCTGGGCGTGCTGGGCGATGTGGGCACGCTGGTGAGCCAACGCCGGCAGCGAGCTCCACGGAGTGACGGAACGACGACCGCATTGGCGATCTACAGGCGCAGACTGTCGCAAACTGCGAAAGCCCGGAAGAACGGTCTTGCCGCGCTAGGGACAGCCCGTTGCCTTTCGGCTCGGGCCGCCCCCGGACAGCTCCAAGCCCGTGCGACGTCGGGTACTGCGACAACGAGAGCGGGCAGCCCGGCGATGGCGACAACTACGTCAACTGCTTCGTCAAGCGAAACCGCGACGCGCCCAAGGCGTGCGCGATCTCGTCGACGACCCCGGACCGGATGTTGCCTGGCGTAAGCGTAAGGCCGCATCCCCGTGGTCCGCGACGACCGGTGAGGACATTGACGACGGTAGGACCTCCGACCATCGCGATCTCTGGGTTCTCAGCGAGCACGGCGGTGGCGCGCTCGGGCGCCGTGCTCAGGTCACTGGCGAGGCAAGGCCGAGCGTGGCCATCAGGTCAGCGGCGGCGGCCGCCTGCGTGTTAGGCAGTGCCCCCTTGGACTTGCCACTGCAAGGGCAGCCATGAGCAGTGACGTGATGCGCCAGACCGTCGATGCGCGGGGCCACCGACCAGTCCTCCCGCGCGGGTCCGACGGAACTATCGCAAGAAGTGACCGCAAAAGCGGCTTCCGGGCCGCTTACAACGGGCCACCACAGAAGGCGTGCATCCAATCTTTTTCAAAACGCCCGGGATGCACCCCAGCATGCAGAGCAGCTCAATCGCGCGCGCCGCCTACCGTCCCGCCGGGTCGCCTTGTCCGAGGAACGTGGCAGGCATTCGCTTCGTCGTCGACGTCTTGGTGCCGGTCAGGGCCCTCTTCGCAGGCGCGTTGATTCATCATGTCACTGTAGCCGAGCTCAGACCGAGGAGATGCGCGACCTTCGGCTCCGTGCCCGGCATCACCAGCGACCGTACTTGGTGCCACACCTTCTCATCATGCTTCGTCCATCGACCGTGCTGGCGATGGTGCTCGTTCCACGACTCGAGGAAGAACAGCTCCACGAAACGTGACGGATCCTGGCTGTCCTCCGTCATGATCCACATCGCCGCGCCGGTCCGCCTTCGACCTCGGCCGAGTGCGCCGAGGGCCTCGCGAAATGCGGCGCGGTTCCCCGCGGCGACGTGGTACTCGACCTCGACGACGACGGGCGTCTTGTCTCGATCGGTGCCTGAGGGCGCGTCGGGGATCGGGTAGGGCTCAGTTGGGCTTCGATCGATCCGGTCGAGATCGCGCAGCCGCCGGGCGAACGCGACGCCCACGCTCGCCGCGACGCCCATGCCTGCTGCTCCAATCGCGAGGCGGACGGAGGTGCGCGTCGCGAGCCAGCCCCACAGGACGCTGCCACCCGCCATCGCCCCCTCACTTACGAGGATATACACGGCGAGCGCGCGCGCCCTCACCCACTCGGCAGAAGATTTCTGCGCGGCGGCGGTCGACGTCGAGACGATGGTGAGCCAGGCGGAGCCGGCGACGAAGGTCGCTAG
>CAZVPE010000094.1:0-19376 GCA_964628155.1 uncultured Polyangiaceae bacterium
CGAGCGCGCCCGCCAGCAGAATCCCTTCGAGCGCGATGTTTGGCACGCCGCTCCGCTCGCTCCAGACGCCGCCGAGCCCGGCGCAAACGTAAGGCACGGACATTCGCAGCGTCTGCGCGACGGTCGTGACCCCGAAGAGCGCGCCCAGGAGGCTCACGCGGCATCTCTCGGCAAGGCGCGTCGCGCGCGCACGTCGGCGAGCGCGACCGCCACAATGAGCACACCCTGGAGAATCGACATGATATCCATCGGAACGCGCCCGTTTACGACGAGGCCTCCCTGAGCGAGCGTGCCAAGTACGAGCGCCGCGAGCGGGATTCCGACGGGGCTACCGCGGCCGAGGAGCGCCACGGCGATTCCACCGAAGCCCGCGCCTGCTCCCAAGCCACTCTCGTAGTAGCCCTTGTACCCGATCACCGGAGCTATCGAGGCGAGTCCGGCGACCGCTCCGGACAAGACGAGCGCCGCGCCGACCCTGCGTCCCACCGGAATGTGCTCCGCCGCGCACGCCGCGGGAGACAAGCCGACGAGCACCGTCTCCCGCCCGAGTCGGGTCTTTGCGAGCCAGGTCGCGACGAGTGCCGTCACCGCGAGCGCGAGCGGCAACGCGAGGCTGACGGCGCTCCCGTGCAGAGAAGAGATCCCGAGCTCGTCCAGCCGAGGGAGACGGGCCGCGGCGAGCACGTCGGGTGTGCGCGTGGTTCCGGGCAGAGCGAGCCCGCGGGCGAGCGCAACGCCGATCAGGGCGTCGGCGATTCGGTTCATCATGATGGTCGAGATGACTTCGTGCGCGCCGAAGCGCGCGCGCAAAAAGGCGGGGAAAAGCGCCCAAATCCCGCCCGCGACCGGAGCGACCGAAAGGACTACGGACAGCGCGAGCCACGAGGGCGTCGCATCGGGCAAGTGGGCGCCGACGGTCGCCACGGCGAGCCCGGCGACCGCGAGTTGGCCTTCGGCGCCGATATTGAAAAGCCCAGCTCGGAGAGCGAGATCCACGGCGACGCCCGTCAGAAGGAGCGGCGTGGCTTTGTAGAGCACCTGCCCCACGCCGTACGGCACGCCCCAAGTGCCCCCGAAGAGCTCTCGGGCGACGAAGTAGGGCGAATCGCCGAAGAGCCAGACAAGAAGCGTGAAGGCGATCCAGCCGGCGGAAAGCCCGGCCACGGCGGCGGTCACGGAAGCTCGCGTGCTCACGGCCGCAACTCGTCGACGGGAGCCGGGGAACTTCCTGCCCCGAGCATCGCCTCGCCGAAGCGCGCATCGGACGCGGTGGGGGGAAGCTCGGCGACGACCCGTCCGCGCGCCATCACCAGGATCCGGTCGCAGGCGGCGCGCAGCTCGGTCAGGTCCACGCTCACGAGGAGCACGGCGGCGCCTCGATCGGCCGCGTCGAGGATCGCCTGGTGGATGGCACGCGTGGCGCCGAAATCGACTCCGCGCGTCGGCTGGGCCAAGACGAGGACCGGAAAGCCTCGACCGAGGGCGCGCGCGACGACCACCTTCTGCTGGTTGCCCCCGGACAGCGCACGCACGGGGACATCGAGGTCTTTCGGAACGACGCCGGCATCGTCCATCCGACGCACCGCCACCCGGTCGAGGGCCGAGGCGTCGACGAAGCCCCACCGGGTGAAGCTCCTCAGCTCGCCGAGAACGAGGTTGTCGCGGACGCTCGCGTCGAGGACGACGCCTTCGTTCTGGCGGTCTTCGTGCACGACGGCCACAGGCTCGGTTCGCACTTCACCGTGGTCGGCCGCATCGAGACCGGCGAGGACCCGCACGAGCTCGCGCTGTCCGTTGCCCTCGATGCCCGCGAGTCCGACGATCTCTCCGGCGTGCACCCGGAGCGTGACGCCGCAGAGCGCTGCGCCGAGGTGCACGTCTCGGACCTCGAGCCGCACCGGCCCGCGGGGGCCGGGGAGACGCCGCGCGGGTGGCAACGGGTCGTGGCCCATGGCGTCCCGCGCGATCCGCCGCAGCCCCGGCGCGTCGTCGCGACGCACGTCGTGGGTCGACACGAGCTCGCCGCGTCGCAAGACGCTGGCGACGTCGGCATGGTCGCTGACCTCGTCGAGCCGGTGGGTGACCACGATGACGGCCGTGCCCGCGTCGGCCAAGTGCCTCAGAATCGCGTAGAGTCCGTCCGCCTCCTGCGCGGTCAGCACGGCGGTCGGCTCGTCGAGGATCAATACGGACGCTTTGCGTACCAAGGCCCGGACGATCGCGACGCGTTGGCGGTCGCCGACGCCGAGGCGCTCGACCGGCACGTCCCAAGGAAAGGACCCTCCGACCAGATGCGCGTACGCTTCGGTGTGCGACCGTGCGGCTCCGAGGTCGAGCACGCCGAAGGCCCGGACCGGTTCACTCCCGAGCATGACGTTCTCAAGCGCGGTCAGCGCGCCGACGAGTGCAAAATGCTGCTGCACCATGGCAACGCCGCGGCGGATGGCCTCCCGAGGCGTGTGCGGGCGCAAGCGCGCGCCGTCGACCCAGACCTGCCCCCGGTCCGGAGACACGATGCCGGCGGCCATCTTGAGGAGGGTGGTCTTGCCCGCTCCGTTCTCGCCAACGACCGCGTGGAGGCGACCTCGCTCGAACGACAGGGTCACGTCCGTCACGGCGCTCACGGCGCCGAAGCGTTTCGACAGGTGGTCGAGCGTCAGGAGCGCGGCCATCGCCCGGCGCGGACTGTAGCGCGAGCCTGGAGTGGTCGTCTCGACGTCTTCAGGCTAATCCCGCGGAGCCCATGGATCCGCAAGCGCATCGCCGCTTTCTCGACTACCGCGAGCGATTTGGATATTTCGAGAAGGAGCTCAGCGCCCCGATGCTGTCCTACGGCGAATTCGTGACGGCGGAGACGGAGCAGCGCGCGCTGGAGGCGAAGGGAGAGGCGCGCGACGACGAGGAAGAGGCGAGATTCGTAGAGCTGACCAAGCGACTGCTTCTCGACTGATTCATCCAGCCGCCCGGCGAACGATGGGCTCCGGCTCCGTGTCGAACTCCGATACGGAGCCCGATCGGTGGGGCAATCGGCGAGCGGCCTCCGACGACTCCCGGCGATTCGCGACGGGGGTATGTACGCGCGCGCCGTCGACGATGGCCTCGCACAGCGAGGCGTAGTCCATCCCCGCCGCCGCGGCGATTTTCGGCAGCAGCGAGGTCGCGGTCATTCCCGGAAGCGTGTTCACTTCGAGGACGTACTCGTTTTCCCCGCTCGTCACGAGCAGGTCCACCCGGCACGCGCCGGTGCACGACAGCGCGCGCGCCGCGGCCGCGCCGAGGTTCATCACGCCGCGCAGCCGGGTCGGCTCGAGGCGCGGCGGGCAGACGGTTTCGGTGAGGCCTGCGCCGTACTTCGCGCGATGGTCGTAGAGGCCGCCTTTCGGGATGACTTCGATCGCGCCGAGAACGCGGCCGTCGAGGATGCCGACGTGCACCTCGGTCGCCCTGACGAAGCGCTCGACAAGCGCGTCTTCGTCGTACGCGAGCGCGCCCCGTATTCCTTCCGCCAGCGATTCGATGTCCGTCACCTTCGCGAGGCCGATCGACGAGCCCTCGCGCCTCGGCTTGACGATGGCCGGGAAGCCGAAGCTGCCATGCACCGAAGCGATGTCGGCGAGATCGCCCTCTCGGGCCACGTAGTACGGGGGCGTCGGGATGTTGTGGAGACGAAGCATCTCCTTGGTCTTGAGCTTGTCCATCGCGAGCGCGCTCGCGAGGACTCCGCTCCCGGTATACGGGATCCCCATCGACTCGAGCATCCCTTGCACGCACCCGTCTTCGCCGCCCCTGCCGTGGAGCGCGATGAAGACCACGTCCGCACGTGCGGCGCGAAGAAGCTCGTCCAGTCCAGGTCCGTCGGCCCTCCAAACGACGCGCACGACGTCATGCCCGCGGTGTTCCAGCGCCGTCGCAACGCCATCGCCGGTCCGCAGCGAGACCTCGCGCTCCGCGCTCCATCCGCCCATCAGCACAGCGATTTTTCGCGAGCCCCACCGCCGAAGACCGTTGGTCGCTTGTTCCACGCTGGTTGCTTACCAGCCGGCGGACCCGGAGGCCAAGTTTCGGAGCCCGTAGAACCCCGTCAATCGCGGGCGACACGCGGAAACGCCGTCGGCTCGTCTCGGATGCGGGCCGGCGCGAACTTCAATCGAACTCGACGAGCACGGCGGTAATGTTGTCTTTGCCGCCTCGCTCGTTCGCGAGCGCGATGAAATGCTCGACCGCGGTCGTTCCGCCCATTCCGACGACCGAGGGAATGTCGTCGTCTTTCAGGTAACCGTGCAGCCCGTCGCTGCACAGGAGAAAGCGCTGCCCCGGCGTGAGCGGGATGCATCGCGTGTCGACCTGCACGTATTCGCGGTTGCCGACCGCCCGGGTGATGACGTTGCGGTGGGGGGAACGCGCGGCTTCCTGGGGAGTTATCAGCCCCTGTTTGAGCTGCCAGGCGATGAGGGTGTGGTCTTCCGTCAACTGTTCGACCGCCTCGCCTTCGATTCGATAGATGCGGCTGTCGCCGACCTGAGCGGTGATCGCGTAGTCGCCGAGAGCGAGGAGGGCGCTTATCGTCGTTCCCATTCCGCTCTTGTCGCGGTCAATCTCGGCAATCGAATAAACGAAGTACGTCGCCGCCTGAACGGCGGCCTCCAAGAGGCGGCACGCGGCGCGCGAGTCGCTCTCCGACAGCGGATCCACGAGCTCGCTGAGCCCCCGGACGCCTCGCTTGACCATCCCGTAGAGCGTGTCGACCGCCTCGCGGCTGGCGACCTCGCCGGCGGCGTGGCCGCCCATCCCGTCGGCGACGACGTAGAGTCCGAGATGGTCGTCCATGAAGAACGCGTCTTCGTTCGTCGAACGCTTTCGACCGAGATCCGTGCGGCCATGGCCGGTCCGGCGGAGCGGCGCGGGAGCGACGTCATCCTCGGGAGCCGGTGCCGTCTTCGCCGTCGGTTCGAAGTTATCGCTCGACGCCATGAGGATGCGATCTCCCTTGGAGTATAGCCCGAGGCGAAGCCCAAACGTCGAGGGAGAGTTCGCGCCCGAAACGCTATAGCCTTCCTTCCGTGGCGCAGCGCACTTTCCCCGTCTCGCTCCCACGGCGCGGCACCTTTGCCTTCGCCGACATCGCCCTCGCGGCGCTCGTCATCCTCGTCGTCGGCCTGATGATCGTCCCGCTTCCGACGTGGACGCTCGACATCCTCATTTCGGCGAACCTGTCGGCGGCGGTCGCCATCTTGCTCGTCGTCCTCTACGTACCCGACGCGCTTGGCATCGCCACCTTCCCGACGCTCTTGCTTCTCACGACTCTCTTTCGCCTCGCGCTCAACGTCGCGTCGACCCGCCTCATTCTCCTCCAGGCCAATGCCGGCGAGGTGATCCGAGCCTTCGGCACGTTCGTCGTGCGGGGCAACTACGTCGTCGGTGCGGTCGTGTTCCTCGTTCTCACCATCATTCAGTTCGTGGTGATAGCGAAAGGGTCCGAACGCGTCGCGGAGGTGGGCGCGCGGTTCGTGCTCGACGCGATGCCGGGAAAGCAGATGGCGGTCGACGCCGAGCTGCGATCCGGGGCGATCGACGGCAACGAGGCGCGGCGGAGAAGGCGACTCTTGCAGCGCGAGAGCCAGTTCTACGGCGCGATGGACGGCGCGATGAAGTTCGTCAAAGGCGACGTCATCGCGTCGATCGTCATCGTGATCGTCAACCTGCTCGGGGGATTGGCGATCGGAACGGCCATGAAGGGGATGCCCGTCGTAGCCGCTCTGAAGCGCTACGGACTGCTCACGATCGGCGATGGCCTCGTGACGCAGATCCCGGCGCTCGTCCTCTCCACGGCGGCGGGAGTCCTCGTGACGCGCGTCGCGAGCGAGGAGGCCGACACGCCGCTCGGCGATGAGCTCGCGCGGCAACTCCTCGGCGTACCCAGGGCTCTCCAGGTCGCCGGGGTGTTCGTGTGGATTCTCGCCATCGTGCCCGGGCTGCCGACCGCTCCGTTCGTCGTAATCGGTACGGCGCTCCTGCTCCTTGGCCGCGCGCGCGCTCGAGCGAAAACCGTCGAGGAGCACCGGGCGGCCACCGAACCGAGCCCGAAGGAGAGGAGCCGGACCGGCGCTCGGGATCCGAAGTTCATTCCGCTCGTGGTTGCTTGGAGCCTCGACGTCAGCGCCGACCTCGATGGGGTACTCGACGCGGAGCCCCACGGCATTGTCGCGATGGCGGTCCGGCTGCGCGAGCAAATCTTCGGAGAGCTCGGGGTCCCCCTGCCCGCTCCCCGGGTGCGCGTTCGCCCCGAGCTGGGAGCCGGTCAGGTCGTCCTCTCGCTCCACGAGGTGCCCGCCAAGGTCCTCGCGGTGCCGTCGGACCTGGAAGGAGAAGCGTTGGTCGCTTGGATTCGCGACCACACGCTCGCGTTGCTGCGGGCGCGGGCGGCGGATTTCCTCGGACTCGCCGAGGTGCAGCGGCTCCTCGACGAGCTCGAGCAGTTTGCGCCCGCCACCGTCCGGAGCGTCGTGCCCAAGCCGGTCACGCTCGTGCTGCTGACCGACGTGCTCCGGAGGCTCGTCGAGGAACGCGTCAGCGTGCGCGACTTGCGCGGCATCCTCGAGGCGTTGTCCTCGGTCGCGGTCGGCGAGAAGGACCCGCTCAACTTGGCCGAGTACGTGCGCAGCCAGCTGCGTCGCGCGATCACGTTCCGGCTGACCGGCGGCCTTGGGCAGCTCGACGTCGTCCTTCTGGACTCCCTCCTCGAGGATACGATTCGCCGCGCGATCACGAGGACCGCGGCCGGCGCGTTCTTGACCCTGCCTCCCCAGGCGGCCCGCGACGTCCTGGCCTCCGTGCGGCGAGCTTTCGCCGACGCGGCGAAAGTAGGGACGGGCGTCATCCTGACGCAGCCGGACATTCGCCGATTCGTCCGAAAGCTCATCGAGCCCGAAATGCCCGAAGTATGGGTCGTGAGCTTCGCGGAGCTCTTGCCCGAAGTTTCGCTGAAGCCGATCGCGAAAGCCGCGCCCACGTAGAACCCTGGCGCTTTTCGCCGATACCATCGCGATCCCGGCGTCGAGCGTGCTCGCCTGCAGAAGTAGGCTCCGCGCGCTCGCCGCCGGCCTCGCTCGGTCTCGACGAAAATCTCCAGGGTTCTACATCACAGCTTTTGTCTGACCATCTTGCGGGGTACGGCGCCGCTGCGCATCAGGATTTGCCGCGCCTCCTGCTGCAACATGGGGTGGACTTTCTTGGCACCCACGAACATCCCAAGCAGCTGAGGGGTCATCTCCGCGAGCTTTCGAAGCGCTCGCCCAGCCCCCTTCATGTCGCCGACCCCCGCGTAGGCGAAGGCCCGCGCTCGCCACATTTGCACGCGCATCTCGGCGAGCTCCGGGTCCTCGGGGTTGAACACGTCCAAGAGCTCCGTCGCCTTCTTGCCCTGGCCGGTCCGACCCCAGGTTTCGGCGGCGACGGCCGCGAACATGGCACGCGTCTTCACGTCTTGCTGCTTGCCGAGCTCCATCTTGTCGACCAGCGCTCGGGCTTCGGGCAGCTCGCCGAGCTGAAGGTGAATGGTGGCGCGCGTACAGCGCACTTGGTCGGCCACCGGCGCCATCTGCCTCGTCAAGTCAACCGACTCCAGAGTCCCGAGCGCCTTGCGCGGATCGTCCTGCATCTCGAGCTGCGCGCGGGCGATCGCCGCCTGTACGTCGCCCTTTTTGAAGTCCGTCTCGAGCCTCTTCAGCGCGTCTTTCCGGCCCTCTTCGGTCTCGCCGGCGGAACGAAGCAGCGCGCCTAGCTCACGCGACTTGTTGACGTAGCGCACGACCCAGACCGCAGCCGCCGCGGCCAACACCGTGACTGCGGCGGCCACGATGACCGGGATGATGCTCCAGTGCGCCGTCGCGATCGCGAGCACCCAGATTACCGCCACCACTGCGCCGACGCGGACGAAGGCCCTTTTCAGGTCAATCGGCGGCTTTTCGGGGGCGTCAGCTGAGGGCTTGGACAGATCGCGAAGCTCCCGCTGCATCGTGGCGATGCTCTTCTTTTTCTTCTTTTGCGCGCTCGGTGCGGCTTCGGGCTTGGAATCGGGCACAGCGCGCACCGCTTAGCCCGGCCCGACCGAAGCCGCAAACGGCAGAGCTCAGGCGACGGCTGCTTGCGTCGGGGTCACGGGCTGCGTGGAGGCGACGCGCTGGCCCGCGGCGTCGTTCATCTTCACGCTCACGATCTTCGACACACCCGGCTCGCCCATCGTGACGCCGTAGAGGACGTCGGCGAGCTGCATCGTGCGCTTGTGGTGCGTAATCAAGATGAACTGCGACCGGTCGGTCATCGACCGAACCGTTTCGTTGTAACGAGCGACGTTCGCCTCGTCGAGCGGTGCGTCGACCTCGTCGAGAATGCAGAACGGCGAAGGTCGAATCTGGAAAATGGCGAAGATGAGGCTTACGGCCGTCAGGGCCTTCTCGCCGCCGCTCATGAGCTCGATGCTGGACAGCTTCTTTCCCGGCGGCTGGGCGACGATGTCGATTCCCGTCTCCAGCAGATCCTCGGGGTTGGTCATCCGCAGTTCGGCGCGACCGCCACGGAACATCCGCGGAAAAATCTCGCGGAACCGGATGTTGACCGCCTCGAACGTTTCTTCGAAGAGGCGGCGCGATTCGCGATTCATCTGTTGAATCGCGCGCGTGAGATCCGAGAGCGCCTTCTCGAGGTCTGCCTTCTGGGTCGTGTAGAACTCGAATCGGCGCTGGCTCTCCTCGTGTTCGCGCATCGCGTCCAAGTTCACGCTGCCCATGCGCTCGATGAGGCGCACAAGCTCGTCGATGCGCGCGTGAGACACCTCGTCGGGGGGCGTTCGCATGTGGTAGTCGCCGATGACCCGCGGCAAGTGAAGCCCTCGGAACTTGTCGGCGACTCCTCCGAGCACGTGTTCGAGCGCGACTTGCTTCTCGCGCAGGACGATTTCGTGCCGCTGAAGCTCTTCGCGCAAGGCGTCGAACCGGGCCCGCAACTCTTTGAGCGCCATCTCACGCTCGAGGAGGCCGCCGCGAAGCCGCTCGAAGTCGGCACGCGCGGTCCCAAGCGTGTCCTGCGTCTCGCGCGCTCGGTCGAGCGCCATCTGCAGTCGTGCGGCGTGCGCGTCGAGCTCGAGCGCAGTCTGGGAACGCGCGCGGGCGTTTGTGACGAGCTCCTCGTCCAGCCTGCGGACCCTCTCGTCGAGCTCGCCTGCGCTCCGGGTCAAGCGCAGCGCCGTGCCTCGCGCGGCTGCGAGCTTCTCCCGGGTCGCGGCCATCGCGATCTTCACCGCCGTCACGACCTGCCGCTGCCCGTCGAGCCTGTCGCGTGCCTCACCGAGCGCAGCCTCCGCGTCGTACAGCTCTCCCTCGGCAATCTCGACGCGAGCCCGGGCCTCGGACAGCACGGAGGCCGCTTCGTCCCGCTCGACGCCCGCTTCGGCGAGCGCCCGCTCGAGCTCCGATTCCTCGACCGCCAGCGCGTCGAGGCGTGCGACGATCCCGTGGAGGCGCTCGTCGGCCTTTTGAAGGTCCTTCTCGGCCGTCACGAGCGCGAGGTCGCGGGCGTGCACCTCCTGGCGCGCTCGATCGAGCGCGGCGCCGGCTTCGGCGATCTCGCCGCGCGTGAGCTGGTGGGCCTCGAGGCAATGGGTGACGACCCGATCGAGGCGCTCGATCTCTTTGGCCAACTCGCGCGCCTCGCGCTTGCTCTCGAGCATCCCGGCGGCGACCGCGTCGCCCTGCCCGCCGGCGATGCGCCCATCGGCATGGAAGACGGCGCCTTCGAGCGTGACCAGCGCCGCCCGAACGCCCGAGCCACGAAGCGCCCGAGCGGAGGCGAGATCCCGCACCACGATCGCGTCGCCGACGATCCCGCGCACGAGCCCTTCGTCTTCAGGGGCAAACCGCAGTCCGTCCGCCAGACGCCCCACGATCCCTTCGGCCAGCGCCGTCGGGAGCTCCCGATTGGCTCCTGAAACGAAGGGGGCATTCAGCGGTACGATCGAAGCGCGCCCCTTCTTTCCACGCGCCATTTCCTCGAGCAATGCGACGCCGCGCTCCTCGTCGCGCACGACCACGTCCTCGAGCCGCGCCCCGAGCAGCCCCGCCAGCGCCTGCGTCAGCTCGGGCGGCGCTTCCACGCGATCGGCCACGAGGCCGGCGAGGCACGCGTCGCGGGTGCCGACGAGCGCCTTGGTTCCCGCGCCCCGCCCTTCCAGCCGCGCATGCATTTCTTCGAGGGCGCCGTAGCGCGAGCGCCGCTTCGACAGCTCGTTCTTGCTCTCTTCGAGCGCGCGCTCTTGCGTTTGAATCCGCTCCTTCAGCTCGACCAAACGGGCTTCGAGTCGCGTCTTTTCAGCCGCGGTCGTCACCCGACCCGCACGCGTTTCGTCGGCCGAGCGCTTGAGCTCTTGTGCGCGGGCGGCCGTTTCGATGCGCGCCGTATCGAGCGACGCGCGTTCTGCGCCGAGTTTGTCGCGCCGTGCCGACATCTCCCCCCGGCGGCGATCGAACCCGACGAGCTTCGCCTCCGCGCTCGCGATTTGTGCTTGCCCCTTCGAGATCGCTTGCCGCCGCTCGTGGACGCGGGCGTCGGCGATCGAGTGCGCCCCCGCGAAGTCGGCGAGCTTGGCGTCCTCCTCGGCGCCACGGGCCGACTGCTCGCTCTCCTCTTTTTGGATCGCCTCGACTTCGCGTGCGACCGCGGCCCCTTCGGCGGCGAGCCTCGCGGCGTGGTCGCCCATTTCGTGCTTCTCGCCCGCGGCTTGGTGCTCGCGGAGCTCGAGCGATGCGACGCGGTCTTTGGCCCGGGCGATTGCCGCCTCTTCGGCTCGCACCGCGTTCTCGGCCCCGAAGCTCGCATTTTGTGCCGCGTCGAGCACCTCTTCGGCGGCGTGTACGTCGAGCCGGGTCGCTTCGATCTCCGCGTCGCGGGCATCGACCTCGGCGCGAGCTTGCTCGCTCGCCTCAGATATCCGACCGACTTCGCCGCTCTCGAGCCGAATCCATCCCACGAGCTCGAGGTACTTGTGGGCGGCTACGTGGAGCTGAAGGTCCTCGAGCTCGTTTCGATACGCGACGAACCGCTCGGCCTTCGCGGCTTGACGCTTGAGCGAGGCGACGTTGCGCTCGATTTCTGCAACGATGTCACCGACGCGCAGCAGATTCTGCTGCGTGAGCTCCATCTTTCGCTCCGCCTGCTTCTTGCGGCTCTTGAACTTGGTGATTCCCGCAGCCTCTTCGATGAGCAAGCGCCGGTCCTCCGGCTTCGCGCTGACGATGAGGCCGACCTTGCCCTGCTCGACGATCGAGTACGCCTTCGTTCCCGCTCCCGTGCCGAGAAAGAGGTCGGTCACGTCGCGGAGGCGCACCGGCGTTTTGTTGATGAGGTATTCGCTGTCGCCGGTTCGATGGAGACGCCGCGTGACCGCGATTTCCGCGAACTCTTTGTACTCGAGCGGCAGCTCCGTCGGCGTGTCGTTGTCGAACGTCAGCGTGACCTCCGCGAGGTCGTGCGCCGTCCGCGACTCGCTGCCGTTGAAGATGACGTCTTCCATCGACCGGCCGCGCAGGTGCCTGGCGCTTTGTTCGCCCATGCACCAGCGGATGGCGTCGACGATGTTCGACTTGCCGCAGCCGTTCGGCCCGACGATCGCGAACACGTCCTGGTCGAAGCGAAGGACCGTGCGATCGACGAACGATTTGAAGCCGCACAGCTCGAGCTTCTTGATCTTCATCCGTTTACCCCGCTTCGTCGCGACATCTTGTCACTCCCCATATGATCAGCACTACGCTTCACCTGTATCTCCCGTTCGCCCGTTCAGGGCAAGCGTGAAAGAGAGGCGCCCGGCGCTCGGCGCTTTCATGTCGGGCCTTTGGACCTCTCTGGCACTCAACTTGACAGAGTGCCAAGAGGGCCATACCGGTAAACCCATGCCGACCTACGAGTACGCTTGCTCGGCGTGCGGGAACCAGTGGGAGCAAACCCAGCGAATTACGGAGCCGCCGGTCGAGCTCTGTCCGAAGTGCGCGAAAGCCACGGCACATCGCCTGATTAGCGCCGGCACGAACTTCATTCTCAAGGGGGGCGGGTGGTACTCGGACCTCTACGCCTCGCCCAAGGCAGAGAAGGCGCCCGCCGCGTCGGACAAGGCCGAGAAACCAACGGCGGACGCGGCCGCTCCAGCCGACAAGTCTGCGCCCAAAGCCGCGTCGACGGATGGCTCGAGCCCTGCGCCGGCGGCATCTTCGCCCCCGCCTAGCTCCGCTTCCTCCAGCTAAGGGCGCGTTGCGCGCCGCAGCCCCCCGAATACAAGCAGCATCGCTTCGCGCTCCGTCGTGCCGAAGTGGCGTCCGATCCGGGCCATGACGGCCGCGCTCACCTTGCCGCGCGGCGGTGTGGCGATGCAGGCGAGGTCGCCGGCCCAGGCGCGTGCTTCGTCGGGATAGTCGAGCCCGTCTATCCACGCACCGTACGCGCGCTCGAGTTCAGCGTCCACGCGCTTACGGCCCGCCAACCAGCGCTTCGCGCGGAGCGCGCCCCTCGTCAGCGCGTGGAACAAGCTCACCGCCGCCATCCACCGCTGGACCCCGGCCGGGTCGCGAATCGCCGCTTCGAGCGCGCCGGTGCGCTGGCGAATCTCGTCGAGCTCCATGTCGTCGAGCTCGCGCAGCGATCCGGGAAAACGCGACGCCAGATGCGCCATGCGAACCTGCATGGCCGCGGCACCCTCGTGGAGAACTTCATCGGCCATTCGGATGGCGAGTATTTCCCGATACTTGCCAAGCAAGCCCTCGAGCTCTTGAGTAGATGGGATCGGGGCCATCTCGGCGAGGGTACCGGAATCCCTCCCTTCGGCCATGTCGCTGCCCGGGCTGCACGAAGCCGGACCCGGGGTTACGTTTGCAGGGTGGCCGACGGCAAGCGCGAAGTGGACGAACTGCGAACCCGGATCGCCGAGATCGATCGGGAGATTCTGGCCGCGCTCGACCGGCGAGCGGGGGCCGCGAGGCGTCTTGGCGAAATGCGCCGAGATCTCGCGCCGCAGCTGCCGGTAGGCGACGTCGCGTCGGTTCGAGACCTCGTGGCGCGGTCGACCGGCGAAATGCCCGAGGCGGCGCTTCGCGACATTTTCCGTGAAATCTTCGGCGCGTGTCTGGCGCTCGAACTGCCGGTGAAAGTCGCCTACGTCGGCTTGGAGGGCGGCCCGGGGTACTCGGCGGCGAGCGGGCGCTTCGGCGCCGCGTCGAATCTACTCGGTGTCGAGAGCGCCGGCGCCGCGCTCGACGAAGTGCTCCGGCGACGTGCGGAATTCGCCGTCGTGCCGTTTCAGACGTCGATTGAAGGAGCCGTTCAATCGACTATTTCGGCGCTCCTTGCGAGCGACCTTCGCATCGCCGAAATGCTCGACGCGACGTGCGATCTGCACTTGGTCGGCGGAACGGAGGCCGCGGCGGACGTCGAGAAGGTCTACGCGACGCCCGGCGATCATGCGCTCTGCGATCGTTTCCTCGCGAGCCGCGAGCCGCCCCTCGCCGTCGTCGACGTGCGGTCGCCGCGAATGGCGTGCGAGCTCGCGGCGAAGGAGCCGGGCGCCGCGGCGGTGGCGAACGAGACGTTCGCCGCGCAGTTCGGGCTCGTCGTCTGCCAGAGGAGCATTCTCGACCGCGTGGGGGACCGCGTTCGCTACGCGCTCGTCTGTCCGCGGCCTTCGGGGCGAACGGGGCAAGACTTGACGTCCCTCGTGTTCACCGTCGGCGACGCGGCCGGGTCGCTGCTCGACGTGCTGCGCGTGCTCGCCGAGCGCGGGATCAATCTGACGAACATCGAGAGCCACCCGGTGCGGAGCGAGGCCTGGAGTTACCTCTTCTACGTGGAGTTGGCCGGTCACTTCACCGACCGCCCGCTCGTGACGGCGTTCGAAGAAATCAAGCGCCGTACGCGCTCGTTCAAAGTCCTCGGCTCGTACCCCGTGCCCTGAATCAGTATCCCGGCCCGCCCGGCGCCGGCGGGCGGGAAGACGGCTGAGGCGTTGCCGAGGGCTGCTGCGCCGGCGGAGGCCAGGCGGGGAGCATACTCGGGAAGGGAGACGGAAAGTTCGTCGGGAACGGCAGCGCGCTCGGAAACGTCGGCAGTTCGCTCGGGAGCGCGGTCGGCAGGAAGAACGGCTGCGGCGCCACCGCCCCGGCGTCGAGCGCGGCGGAGGCGACCGGCCGGGCGGAGGGCGACGGACGCGGTCCGACAGGAGTCGTCGGTTTGCTGGTCGGGACGAGCTTGGGGACGTCGCTGACCGGCGGAGGATGGCTGGCCGTGGTCCCGGTTACCTCGGACGTTTTCGCTTCTTCGAGCGCGGCCGGGGCCGCACCGCGCGAGGTCGCAGCGGGCGGGCTGGCGGACGACCATGTGCCCGTCGCCACGAGCACGCCCACCACGCCCGCGCCGAGAAGCACGGGCAGCGCCAGCAGCGCGACGAGCCACCCGCGCCCGCGGCGACGGCCGTCGCCCGCTGGAGGAGCGGGAACTACGGGGGTCCCCGCGTAACCGGGAGGAGTCAACGCCGTTGCCAGCGGAGGGGCGCGGAGCGTCCGCACCGGCGCCTCGGGCTCGCTCGGGTTCACCGCCTCGGCGGGTCCGGTGTGCATGCCCGCAGTCGAGCCCTTCGCCCCCGCGGCGGACCGCGCGGCCGTCGAGCCCTCCCGATCGGGTCCCCCCGCGGCGGCCGTCGCCGAGGCGATTGGCCGTCCGGCCTTTTCGAGCGCGAGCCGCATTTCGGTGGCCGACGCGAACCGAAGCTCCGGCCGCGCCGCCATGGCGCGATGGACGAGACCCGCGATGTCGCGCGGCACGTTCGGCGCCGATTGAACGAGCGGTACCACCTCACCGCGCTCGACCTTCAGCGCAATGACGTGCGCGTCCTCGCCATAGACGGGACGGGAGCCGGCGATCATTTCGTAGAGGATCACTCCTGCCGCGTAGACATCGGCCCGAGCGTCGACCTTGTCCGCGCTGCGCGCTTGCTCCGGGGACATGTACTCCGCCGTCCCCATCACCACACCCGCCACGGTGAGGTTCTTCTGATCCGGACTCTGGCGGCGCGCCTTGGCGATGCCGAAGTCGATGAGCTTGAGCACGGGTCTGCCGCCGGCGAAGGTGACGAAGACGTTCTCGGGCTTGAGATCGCGGTGAATGACGCCGAGCGCGTGCGCGGCCTCGAGCGCCGAGAGCACCTGCAAGGCGTACTCGCAAGCGGTCGGAATCGGGAGCTTGGGTTGTCGCTCGAGGACGCTCGAGAGCGGCTCTCCTTCGAGAAGCTCCATCACGATGTAGGCCTGTCCGTCCGCGGTGCGATCGACGTCGGTCACTTGAACGACGTGCGGGTTGCGAATTTGCGCTGCGACGCGAGCTTCTTGGAGGAAGCGCTCTACCAATCCCGTTCGCCGAGCGAGATCCGGATGGAGCACCTTGATGGCCACGCGAGTCCCGAGGCCGGCGTGCTGAGCCTCGTAGACCGAGCCCATTCCCCCGTCGCCAAGCAGGCGCGCGAGCCGATACTTTCCGTTGACGACGCTTCCGATACCGAGCACGACTCGCTCTAGGCTACCGCGCATTGCACCGTCATGCAGGGTTGCCGGCGAGGCTCACGCGGCCTTGCCGAGCTCGCGCCGGCTGAGAATCTCGCCGACGGTGTCGGCGTCGGCGATCGCCGCGAAGACCGGCTTCAACGCGTCGTCGTTGTCTTCCCCGCCGAACGCACCGCTCGGGGCGAGGGCGCGCGCCTGGGGCCCGTCCAAGACGAGAAAGACGTCGTGCAGCTTCTTCCACGGGGCGTCGATGACGTAGGCGATGCGCGAGCGGTCGAGCGAAAGCTCCTCGCTGCCTCGCCGGATGAGCACGCGGCTATTGGTGACGAAATACCGCGTCGCACGCGCCAAGCGGGCGGGACGCAGCCACGCGGCATAGGCCACGCCGACCGAGACCGCCAGAAGAAGGAGCATTCCGAGCGCGGCGCCCCCGACCAGCGCTGCGGCGAGGGCCGGGGGCAGCGCGTGCAGCTGCAGCACGCGCGCGAGCGTCGGGATCGACTTGGCGAGCGAGCGCACGAAGGTGATCGCGAGCACGCCGCCCGCGACGGCCATGACGGCCCGCCTCGTCGTCCATGCCGACGCCAACGGCGCTCCCGACCAGAGCACGCGCTCACCCGGATCGAGGCGCTGCGCGAGGGGCCGGTCGGAGCTTCCGAGAGGGGCGCTCTGCTCGACCCCTCGAATCGTGGCCCAGAGCCGGTCGGGCGTTTCGATATCGGAGAGCGTGAGCGTGAGGGTTCGACGCAGCGCGCCCGTCGGCACCGCGCGCACGATGACGAGGTCGCCGAACGACGATTCGTTCGCGTACCAGCGCACGAGCGCGTAGCTGATCTGTGCGATCTCGATCGAACGCCGGAGCGGACCCCGCCGCCAAATCACGTGCCGGTCCGTGACGAGGTACTCCACTTGAGAACGCCACCAGAGCGGGATGCGCCAGGCTCCGAGCGCCAGGGTTGCGCACCACGCCGCCAGAAGGATCATTCCGCCAACCGGAGCGGCCAGCGACTTCGCCACGACGACCGCGTAGCAAAGCGTGACGGCAGAGGCGACGGCCCCGACGACGGCCATGACCTTGTTGACGAACGGCACAGTCACCGCCCGGCACTTCCCCCGCCAGAGGATGCGCTCGCCGAAGAGCGACTCACGGGCCATCGTACAGGGACCTCTCATCAAAGAGTGTGCCCCGCCAAGCCTTATGTCCAGGCTCTTCGCTCAACCTCGTGCGCGAATGTCCGCGCAGCGGAATTCGCAAAAGGGCTCAATTTCAATCAGCGCGGAAGGGGAACCGGCGCTAGGCGAGCCGTCGGGCCACGGGCATGTGCGCGACCCACCAGGGCGTCGCACAACCTCGGCATCGAGAAGCCGGCGACGGCGGCGGCCTCGGGGTAATTGCTCGTCGCGGTCATTCCGGGCAGCGTGTTCACTTCGAGGAGCGTCACGAGATCGGGGTCGCCAGCGTCCCCCACGACGAAGTCGACTCGCGACAGATCGCGGCAGGTCAGTGCGGTGTGCGCCGCCGCGGCGACGCTCTGCACCGTTCGGAAGACTTCGGGGTCCAAATTCGCCGGGCAGACGTGGACGCTGCGACCGGGGGCGTAGCGCGCTTCGTACGTATAAAATGAATCGTGCGGGGAGAGAATCTCCGTCGGAGGTAGAGCCGTCACCCGTTCGAGCTCGAGTACGCCGCACGTGACTTCGCGGCCGCGCGCGAAGTGCTCGACGATCGCGAACTCGTCGATCGCCCACACCGCTTCGATCGCCCGCGCGACCTCATCCGCCGACGCAGGGTCGTCGAGGCGGGTGACGCCGATCGCGGACCCCTGGGCCGAAGGTTTGACGACCAACCGGCGGCCGACTTCGCGGAGCGCGCGCGCCGCCGCCTCGCGCGCGTCACCGCGGCCGACCGCGATTCCTCTCGCCACGGGGAGCCCCGCGCGCTCCAGGAGAACGCGCGCCACGCGCTTGTGCATGGCGACCGCGCTCGCCAGGACGCCCGAGCCCACGTAGGGCAGCCCCAACACCTCGAGCAGCCCTTGAAGGGAGCCGTCTTCGCCCACGGCGCCGTGCGCGACCGGAAATACGACGTCGTAGCCCCCCGTGCGAAGCGACTCGGAGAGATACGCGTCCAGTTCGAGCCGCACGGCTTGGTGTCCCGCCGACTCGAGCGCCTTCGAGACTCCGAGCGCGGAGGATCGGCTGACCTCTGCTTCGCTGGAAGGACCGCCTTGCACGACGGCGACCGAGAGGCGTGGGGCGCTGCGTCGTGGCTCGGCCGCGGCCGTCATGCCCGCTCCGCCTTCGCTCCCGACAGATCGACCAGATCGATCCCGAGACGGGTCGCGACGTCGAAGATGCGCGGATCCCGGTAGAACTCGCCGAAGCACACCCGTCCGATGCCGGCATTGGCCACCAGCCGGAAGCATCCCCAGCACGGGCTCGCGGTGACGTAGATGGCCGCGCCGTCTATCCGAACGCCGTTCCTCGCCGCTTGCACGATGGCGTTGGCTTCGGCGTGGACCGTTCGGACGCAGTGGCCGTCTTCCATGAGGTGGCCCTCTTCGTCGCAGTGCCCCAGGCCCCGGATGCTGCCATTGTAGCCGGTCGCGAGGATGCTCTTGTCGCGCACGATCACCGCGCCGACGAACTTGCGGTCACAGGTTGACCGCGTCGACACCTCTCGCGCGATGTTCATGAAATACTCGTCCCAGGACGCTCGAATCCGGGCCATGGCTCGCTTCCATTAGCAGACGTAGGACAAGAAGAAACCGCCAGGACGCAGACGTTCACCCCCACCCGCTATAGCCGCTGGCCCCTTTTCGCGCCGCCCAGGCGTCCTTATCTTGATCGGCATGAACCAAGTGGCTCCTGTCCCCACCGCGACGGGTACGGAACGAAGCGGAGCGCTCCGCTCGGTCGCGGGCATCTTTCCACGCACGCCTTTTCACTGGGTCGGCGACGGGTTTCGTGTCGCCACGTACTTTCCCAGGCCCTCGCTTCCCGCCGATCGCGTCAGTCCGTTTCTACTCATGGACTACGGCCCGCCGAACGACTTTGCCCCGCTCCAGGAAGGCAAGCGCGGCGTCGGTTGGCATCCCCACCGCGGGTTCGAGACGGTCACGGTCGCCTGGGAAGGATCCGTCGCGCACCGAGACAGCGCCGGCAACGCGGGCATCATCGGCCCGGGCGACGTTCAATGGATGACGGCCGCGGGCGGGATTCTCCACGAGGAGTACCACGAGCGCGAGTTCACCCGGCGCGGCGGGCGCATGCACATGATGCAGCTTTGGGTGAATCTCCCGAAGAAACACAAAATGGCGGCTCCGGGGTATCAATCGCTCACGGCGAACGACATCCCGGTGGCACCGCTCCCGGAAGGCGCGGGTACGCTCCGGGTGATCGCCGGCGCGTTCGATGGGGCACGTGGCCCAGCGCGAACGTTTACGCCGGTGACGCTTCTCGACGTTCGTCTTGCCGCCGGAGGCCTCCTCGCCTTGCCGCTCCCCAAAGCGCACAACGCGATGGCGATCGTCACGTCCGGCCGTCTGGCTGCAGGCGGGAAGAAAGCAGAGGCGGGTGAACTCATGCTCTTCGAAAACGACGGCGAGTCCTTCGAACTGGTCGCCGAGGAAGAGTCGACCCTTCTGGTTCTCGCCGGCGAACCGCTCGGGGAACCCGTCGTTCAATACGGCCCTTTCGTGATGAACACGCGCGACGAGATCGTCCAGGCGATCGCCGACTTCGAGGCGGGGAAATTCGGTCGCATCCCGGATTGACCGCCCCGCGCGG
>CAZVPE010000095.1:0-19351 GCA_964628155.1 uncultured Polyangiaceae bacterium
CGTAGCCGATCTCCACGACCAACGTGCCCCAACCGGCGAACATCGGGATCCACGAGTGCCTCGCGAGGCTGCTGAGATCGAAAGTGCTGAAGACGGGTTGAGAGACGGTCTGCCAGATGGCCTCGCCGTTCCACCACTGGCTCCCGATTGCTTTGTCCAGCCCGGCGGCGAGATAAATCACGCAAAGGTGGACTTGCATCACCCGCAGGCAACCAACGGGGATCGTTTCCTCTCGGCGTGAGGATGCCGGACGAGACGCGAACGTCCAGGCGCGTCCGGACGGAAAGACGAAGAGATAAAATAGGAAACTATTTGCCAACTGATCGACACCGTAATAGGACGCAAATCCGCTCGTCACGAGGCTGAGGTGAAGGCCCCACGCCAAGAACGCAGAGAGACGGGCGTGAATGCCGAAAGCGAGCGAGAGGAGGCTTCCGGCATAGCCCGACAGCAGAAGGGTAATGGCGGTGTGCTCACGGATCCCTAAGAGCCGGAAGGCTTTTGCCAGGGTTGGCAGGCCGGGCACCCAGGGATCGCGCAGCAAATCCGTGAGCTCCCAGGGAATGATCCCCCGACTGCCATGAAGTGAAAGGAGATCGTCGGAGACCCAGACCAGATGGAAGAGCAGTAGCAGCGGGAGTGCAACACGGAGTCCCGCAAGCGGTCGAGGCGACACCGGCCGAAACCAGTTGCCGCTCGCGCTGCTCCCGGACCTCATGGCTGGCTCTCTCTCGATGCGCGCACGCTCGACGCGCGCACGAACGTCGCATCGTGTAAAGAATGCCACCGCGGCCGCGCCCCGACGCGGTACTCGGCCATTGTGGGCATCTCCCACTCCTCGATGCTCACCTGCACGAGGTTTGCTTCAGGATGTACGCCGAGGCGATTGGCCGCAAGCGCGCCGAGAAACGCTCGCCGCAGGTCGGTATGCTTGGCCACAATATAGACTGTTCCAGCGAGATTCCCGAGGCGGAAGCTCACCTCGCGACTCTTGCCGGTCTCCAGGGCCTCCTCGGAACGCGCTCCCTGCGCGGTAAAGAGGGTAAATCGCGCCCGCAACTGGGGGCCTACCGCCGGAGCGAAGAAGGAATAGGAGTCGCCGGCTCCCGAGAGTGCATCGTAAAACCGGAGTCCGCGCCCGACGGGCCCTTGCAGGCGCGCAGTGAGATGAGTGGCCCCTGCGACGATGAGTGCAATGTGGCACCCGAAGGCTGCCATCAAGAGCAAGCGTTTCATGTCTCGCATGGCACGGCGGCTCGCGGCACATGGGCCCCCGGCATCTCGGGTCTATTCGGAAGCGAAGGTGATTTGGGGGACCTCGTGCGCATTCACCCTGATTGCGTCGTCGAAATCGCCCGGGCTCAGGCGGATGCGAATACCTGCCAGTTCGTTGGTCGGGCCAGGGTGCGCGTGCTCGGAGCGTGGGACGAGACCAATATCCTTCAGCTTCGTCGGGTTCTCCGGATGACTTGCGAGCTTCCATCCCACGCCGGCCACCACTAAAAGAATGGACACAACAGCTGCAATTTGCCGTTTCATGGTGAGCTCCTTCTCCATTCGGCGGCTGCAAGTCTTGATCCGGTGCTGAGCGAGTCAGCCTGCCGGCGGCGAGGGGCGATTCGATTCGAGGTGCGCACGGCGGCTCTCCCCGCTCTGCTGGGATTCGCATGCTCATGGCTCAACTTCGTTGTGAGGCGATGCCCTCGGACCGGACGTTGCAGTGCGTCGAGGAGGCGTCGCGGAAGGAAAAACGAGTGAAACCAAAGCTCACCGGGCCGCGAACCAAAAAGGAGAGAATCATGTTGCGCAAGAGCCTCGCTGCCGTGTTCATGTCGATCTTCATCGCCGCAACGGCGTTCGCCGGGCCCCCATCCGCGGGCCATGCCGACACCCCTGAGAAAGCAGCGAATTTGAGCGAGGCCCTATCGGTCCTGCACGCCGTCAGTCAGTGGTCCGTCGATCTCAGTGAGATGGGGGATAAGAGGGCGAAATCGGACCTCGTGAAGAACTACGCTCACTCGATGGCAGCAGCGAATACGACAATGGACGCGAAGCTCCTGAGTATCGCCCAAAAAGACGGTGTCGACATCGTACCGCTTAACCCGCAAAGCGAGGAGGGCAAGAGCCTGCTCGATCGCTTCAATGCCGAAAAGGTGCTGCTCAGCTCTCTCGAAGGGGATGCCTTCGACAAAGAGTACATGACCCTCGTGACCAACACCCAGCAAAGCGTCATTCATGTTCTGGAGACGAGCAAGGCGTCAGCCACGAACAAGGAGGTCAAGCAATTCCTGGGTGACGCGATGACCACCGTACAGAACCGTCTGAAGACAGCGCAAGACATCCTGGCAAAGGTCTACGGCGACCAAGTCTAACTGACTGGCTCTGGTCTAAGGTCGACGTCTGCGGTTTGGTGCGGCCTGCGGCGCTCCGGCGTGGCCGCTCCGAGACCTGCCTCGCCCGCCACCGACTCCTGAAGCGTCCCGAGCCCGACTTGCCTCGAAGGAGAGCCGAGCGACCCCTACGTGGTCGCCCTCCGCGAGCGCAGCCCGCTTGACAGGTCCCGCCTACGCCCCAAATCACAACGGCGCGTCACCGGACAACCGGGCGCGGACCGACAAGTGTTCGAGACGTCGGCAGGCGTCGTCATACCCCGGAGGCTAGGCTCGTATGAACCAAAAGCGCATCGCGATTGCCTGTCAGGGAGGCGGAAGTCAGTGTGCGTTCGTCGCAGGTGCGCTCAAGGCTCTCTTCGCGCGGAGAGTCCAAGATCGATACCCGATCGTTGCACTGAGCGGGACGTCGGGGGGGGCCTTCACCGCAGCGCTTGCCTGGAGCGGCTTGCTCGAACAGGCGCACGGGGACCGCAAGCCGATCGAAGATCGCATCATCGGCTGCTGGCGCGATTTGACCGCCCAGACTCCGATCGAAATAGCTTTTGACGCCTCCGCGCTTCAACTTTCGCGTTTCGTCGAGCGTGGGTTCCTACCGAGCTTTGCAACGAGCCCGTCGTCGCCGCAATTCCAGTTCTGGGCCCGAACGATCTCGCAAGTCATCGCACGCCCCGAGTTCACCGATCTCCGCGCTTTGCTCATGAAGCATCTGGACTTCGAGCGTCTCGCTTCGCTCAGCCTGCCGGAAAGCCCGACACTGCTCGTCGGAGCGGTCGACGTCCTGGAAGGAAGCTTCAAAATATTCTCCTCTCGGCGGGGCGAGATCACGCTGGAGGCGCTGCTCGCGTCCGCCGCGATCCCGAATCTCTTCCCTGCGGTCCGGGTCGAAGGGCACGCGTATTGGGACGGCATTTTTTCGTCGAATCCCCCGGTCGCAGCCTTCTTGCGCCAAGCACACGTGGGTCGGGGAAAGCTGCCCGACGAGATTTGGATCATCCAAGTTAACCCGCCGCGGCACGACAGCGTTCCCGACCTGCCCGGCGACATCTTCGATCTCCGCAACCACTTGGCAGGCAACTTGAGCCTTCAGCACGAGCTTCAGACCCTGGAGATGGTGAATCTACTTCTCCAAGAGAACGCACTGACGGACCACTTTCGCGTTCGCTTCGGATTCGATGTGACCAAGGCCATCAAGGTGCGCTTCATTCGGATGTCTCGCGGGGTGCAGAACGACCTCGACTACGCCAGCAAGCTCTCGCGGCAACCGAAGCACATCGAAAGTCTCATCGCCGACGGCGAGGCCCAGGCAACCGCGTTTCTGAGCAAGCTCGAGAATGCAGAGCACCCCCCCGATCCCTCGCTCGCAGAGATTGCGCCGGAGATTCACTGATGCCCGGCCGCGGCGCTGGCACACCTGGCGCCGTCGGTCATACCGGCCGCGATCGCCGCGTCGCGCCTCTAAGCTTTGTCGACGCCAGGGTGACGTTGCTCGGAGCAGCAGCCCTTGTCTTGGCGAGGCCCGTTTTCGCCCTGGAAGACGCGGGAGCGCCGGATGCGGCGGAAACGCCGAGTCCCACCTCCACGAACGAAGGCACCTCCGCTCCGGTCCCTGTTTCACCGGCCCCTCCCCCCGCGAATGAAGCGAGGGGGGCAACCCCTCCCGGGGGCGACGCGGTGATGTGGCCGCACTACGACAAGGGCTTCGTATTGGTTCCGACGCCCGATCCGATCCAGACGCCGTTCCGGCTCCAACTCAACCACGTCTCGCAGTTCCGCTACACCAACACGCTCGCCGTCCAAAAGACGTTTACCGACCATTTGGGTAACGTAAAGGACGTCGCGACGCGGAACGACATCCAGCTCACCAGAGATGTCTTCTACTTTTCCGGATTCGCCTTCGACCCTCGCCTCGACTTCAACATTCTTCTGTACACATCGAGCGCGACCCTTTCGGCCACCGCCGCTGGATACGTGGGGTTCGTATTCAGCAAGGCCTTCGCGCTTCGTGCGGGCTTTTTTTCGCTCCCCTCGGTACGCAGCCTGACCGGGACTTATCCTTTTTTTCACTCGACCGACCGCAGTATGGCCAACAACTACGTGAGGCCCGGGTTCACGCAGGGGGTTTGGGCCAACGGCGAGCCGTTTCCCGGCTTCAATTACATCGTGATGATTGGAAACTCCCTCAATACGCTCGATCTCGCCGCCACTCGAATCGATGACAACTTCGCGTACTCGGGATCCATTTGGTACGACCTTCACGGCTTCGACAAGCCGTGGAACGACAACGAGTACCACGAGGAGCTTGCTCTCCGCATCGGTACCGCCTTCACGTTCGCGCGGGAGGATCGTCTCTCGGATCTCTCGACGGCCAGCCCCGAGAACAACTCGATCTTCATTTCCGACGGAAGCCTTCTCTTCGCGACCGGCGCATTGGCGCCGAACGTCACGGTCCAGCTGTCGAACTACTACCTTTGGGCGATCGACGCCGGCGTGAAGTTTCGCGGTTTTGCGCTGAACGCCGAGCTTTATCAGCGGTGGCTCGACGACTTCACGGCCGACGGGCCGCTGCCCGTGAGGTCCATGTACGACTGGGGCCTCGAGGGCTCGCTCGGCTACTTCGTCCTCCGTAACAGACTGGAGCCTTACGGCCGGACCTCGTTCGTGATTGGGCCGTTCGGCAAGGCCGTCGAAGGCGCCGGCGGCTTGAATTGGTATCCGTTCGGCACCCGCATGGTGTGGCTCAATGCCGAGGCCGTCGGCATCAGCCACTGTCCGTACCAAAGCACCCTCTATGTCTACAGCGTCGGCCAGACGGGGCTGCTCATCCAGTCTCAGTTCTTGGTGCGCCTTTGACCTCGTGTGGATCCTTTGGAGGCTCGAACGTAAGTGCGCTTCTCGGTCGTGCGTGGAGGGCCGTATCGCCGGCTCTTGAGCGTTCTTCGCTTGGCGCGCGACGACGGCAGGGACGCATGGAGACAGACGCTCGTGTTGGTCACGATCGCGTGGGCCCCGCTCGTCGCTCTCGCGTTCGTTCAAAATCTCGCAACGCACAAGCGGAACGTGCTCTTGCTCGACCCAGCCGTACACGCTCACCTGCTCCTGAGCGTGCCACTCCTCGTCGTCGCGGAACAGGTGATGCATGGGAGATCCGAGCGCTGCATTGAGCGCTTCGTTCAGAGCGATCTGGTTTCCGGCGGGACCGCAGCCATCCAGCGCGTGGTCGCTCGGGGAACGACGCTCCGCGACGCCACGATTCCGGAAGCAGCACTGGCTGTCGCTGCCCTCGCTGCCGGGCAAGCGACCCTTTGGGATCACACGGGCCCGTTCGGCTTGGGGTCTCTCGTCGCCTCGGCCGCCATGCCCTCCGCCGCCCGCCTGTGGTGGGCGATCGTAGCGCTGCCCCTCGCTCAGTTTCTCCTCTACCGATCGGTGTGGCGGTGGGCCATTTGGTCGGCCGTCCTATGGGGGCTCGCGAGCCTCGACGTTCGACCCGTCGCGCTGCACCCCGACCGGCGTGGGGGCCTCGCGTTTCTCGGGGAACCCACGCTCAGCTTCGCGATCGTCGTGATGAGCGTCGACTGCTCCGTCGCCGGTGGCTGGGGTAGGCAGATGATCTTCGATCATTTGCCTCTGAAATCGTGGGCGATGCCGTTCTCCGAGATCGCCTTGTCCAGCTTCATCGTCGCGCTTGGGCCGCTCTGCGTGTTCTCGAGGTGCATGTGGCGCGCGCGGTTCGCCGCGGTTCGGCAGTACGACGCGCTCGCGCTCACGTACGCGCGATTGTTTCACAAGAAGTGGATCGATTTGGGCGGCACCGAAAATCTTCTCGGCACGGCCGACATTCAGTCGATGGCCGACCTGGCGAACACGCTGGCGATCGTGCGGGGCATGCGCTTGGTCCCGTTCGGCCTCTACGAGATCATGGGGCTCCTCGCCGCAATCTGGCTCCCGATGTTGCCGCTCTTTCTGGCCACGGTCCCGCTTCACGAGCTGCTCCGGCGCGTGCTGGGGGTCTTCGTCGGTGCGGCGCTGGGGTGAGTCGGGCAACCGTGGGCGAAGAGCACCGCGCTTCGTTTCACTCGCCCCTCCGCGACGGAAAGGCCGTCAGCGCTGCGCACCAAGGCTGACGGCCGAAGGCCCGAAGGCCGCGTTTACCGCGCCAAGAAAGCGCCGGACAGCATCGGTCTTCTGGGGGAGCGTTGCGCGCCCTTCGAGGATGGAACCGAGGTCGGCCTGCGTGCCGTAGAGCGCACGGATGGCTTCGTCGTCGGAGCTCACAGTCATCCCGTTCACGGTGGCCCCGGCGAAGAGGCCACTGGAACGCGAGTACGAGACGATGTCGCTCTTCACGCCCATGTCGCCCGTGGCCGACTTGCCGGCTCCCACGGGCCCGGCGGTAGCCGAGGCGTTTACGCCGATCTTGAAGTTGCCTGAAGCGAGCGACTTCGTGGCCGCATCACTCACCACGAGAGCCAGAACATCGGCGGACTCGTATCCGGCCTGAGCGCCAAGCGTTCCACCACCCATGGTGATCGGGGCAGGATTGCTCCATTGCCCCGCCGACGCGCAGGACGCGAAGCCGTTGCCGCCCTGGCCTCCGACGACCAAGCCCCCCTTCTTCATGCCTGGGATGATCAGCACGCATTGGGCGCGGCGCGCCACCTCGTCCGGGATCTGCGATCGGAACTCGCCGACGAGCTGCGTAGCTTGGTCGAGGCGCCCTTCTGCCTCGGATTGCTTTTTCTCGACTTCCGCGGCGCTTTGCGGCTGGCTCGTCGAAGAGCAAGCGCCCACCGAGAGCGCGACCGACAGGAGACACGTTCCGTAAACGGAGCCACAGGCGTGGCGGCGATATCGATTCATACGCGTCCCGGAAAGCATTCGCGATGCCGCGCCCGGCAACGATGACCCGGAGGGGGCTCCTTTCGCCCCAGCCATTCCAGGCGCTTTCGGCTCCGCTCTGTGCTTTAGCCGTTCGCTTCTTGCGCGATCGCGTCGACGAGCACGCGCGCCGCTTCGAGCGACGGGTCTTCGGTGAGGGCTCGGTGGAGGAGCATGACGGCGCGCTTCGGATCTCCCTGCCTGCGTGCGATCTCACCCATGTATTGATACGCAAGCGCCTTGCTCATGGGACCTGGCGTGCGAAGAAGCGTAACGGCTCTGAGCGCGCGGCTGGCGAGATCGAGCTGGCCCACTTCCATCGCTCTCAGTGCTACGTCGGCGCAAACCTGGCCGTTTTGCGCGTCGCAGTCGAAGGCTTGCGCGAGCGCCCGCACCTCGTCCGCCGTGTTGCCGAAGTATCGTGCCACACGCGCAAGACGCCAGTGAATCGGAGCAAGCTCCTTCGCGCGCCGCCCCTTGTGGGGGGCGATGACGGGCTCCAGAACGGCGAGGGCGTCCTGTGCACGCCCGGACAGCGCGTACGCGTCGGCAAGGATGGCCGCGCATTCGGGATCGAGGGGCCGCAGGGCACGCGCCTCCTCGAGCGCTTCGATGCTGGCGGCGGGGTCCCCTGCCCGCTCGAGGAGCAAGGCGCCGGCGCGCAACAGACGCTGGAAGCGATCGGCGACGTCGCCACTGCCGCGGGCGTCCTCGAGGACCATCTCGGCCAATTCGTGATAGGCGCCCATTTGGTCGTAGAGGCGCTCGAGCCGCTGCCGAACTCCGCGGTCATGGGGGGCCACGCTGCGCGCCCGCTCGAGCGCACCGCGCGCATCCCCTGGTCGCTTCGCGCGCTCGCACGCGTCGGAGAGGCGAAGCGCCGTGTCCACCGTTGCCTCCGCTTCCTCCAATCCCACGAGGCGCTTGAGGGCGGCGATCGCCGCCTCCCATCGCTCGAGCCCCCACTCCAGGCTTGCGAGCGCTCGCAGTGCAGCGAGGTCCTTTGGATCTTGCTTCAGGAGATCCACGAGGATCGCGCGCGCCGCTTCGGCGTCGCCCGCGCTCGGCAGCACATGCGCGAGGCGAAGGCGAAGGAGGCGGGCTGCGGGAGCGTCTCCCGCGCTCGATGCTACGGCATACGCGGTCCCGAGCTGCAGCGCGAAGGACTGGGCGTAGGTCACCGGATCGATGGCGAACGCCGCCTCGAGGTCCCCCAATGCACCCGACTCGTCTCCGCTCGCGGATCGTACGTTCGCGCGCGCCGCGAACAGCGCCGGGCGACTCGGGTCGTCGGCCGCCAAGAGGTCGATGACCTTCGACAGCTCCAGAATCGTCGCCGAGAAGTCCCCCGATTCGAAAAGCATGTCCACGTGGTCACGCAGCAGGTCGGGATCGATGCTATCCGCGCGGCCGGTCTCCACCGCTTCTCTCGCCCGTCCAAGCGCGGTCGCCGCGCCGCGCGCGTCCTTCAACTCCGTCCGCAAGATCGCGGCTGCTTCTCGGAGCCGCGCGACGCGCTCGCGCGGGTCGAGCCGAACGCTCGCGTCGAGGACGCACAGCTCGGCCAGCTTGCGCCACTCGCCCCGACGACGAAACACCGCCTCCAGTCGCTCTCGGAGCGCTGCGCTCGCCGGGTGCGCACGGTATCCGATCTCGAGCGCCCGGTCGGCCCCTGTCTCGTCGCCGAGCTGCATGCGAGCCGCCCAAAGCGTCAGCGCCAACTCCTCCGCCGCCGGCCCTTGCTGGAGCGCGATTCGCCGCTCGAGCAGGTCCGCGCGCTCGGCGGGATCCCCCCGTTCGTGGTCGAGCAACGCGATGAGCGCATCGAGGAGCTCAGGGCTCTTCGGCTCCCATTCGAGGCCCGTGTAGTACACGTCCCGGGCTTGCATGCGGTCGGCGGCCTCGAGAAGGGCCCCCAGTCGCACCGTTAGCGACACGATCGACGCCGCGTCGTTGCGGTCCTTTGCCGAATCGATTTGACGGGCCAGGAGATCGGTCAGGTCTTCTCTGGCCCCGGTGCGCTCGTGGATCGCCGCGAGCATGAGCGCTGCCTGCACTTGGCTCGCGTCCTCGTCGACGATCTCCCTCAGGAGAGATGCCGCTTCGGCGTCGGTCAGCCCGAGTTCCTGCATCACCCGAACGCGTTCGAGACGGAGCCGCGCCCGAAGGTTCCTGTCGTCCACATGGTCGACCACGGCCGCGAGGAGGTCGGCGAGCTTGCGCGGCTGCCCCTGGTGCCGGTACACGCCGAGAAGAGGCTCCCAGGCTTCGCGGTCTGCCGGATCGGCCGCCAGCAAGCCTTCGTAGGCCTCCCCGGCGAGCGCCCAATCCCCGAGCTCGGTCGCCGCGATTCGCGCCACTTCGAAAGTGAGTCTGCGCGCGAGGTCCGGGTCTGCCACGCGGGCCGCGGTTCGCTTTAGCTCGATGGCTTTGGGAAGGTCCCCCGCGGCGCGGCGCAGGTTGGCGAGCGTATCCAGCGCCCATGCGAGGCTCGCGCTGTCGCCCGAGGAATGGAGGCGCTCGATCACCCGGGCCAGGAGCGACTCGGCCTGCGTCGCATCGCCGATGTGCAGAGCGGCGTCCACGGCCTCGCGCACCGTCGAAACGTCGGCGCCGGGCAGCTCCGAGCGCACTTTGAGCACGTCCACCAGCACGCGCTCGTAGCCGGGCTGTCGGCCAACGTACTCGTACAGATCGAGCAGCCGTCGATGGGTGGGGTCCAATGCCACGGCTCGGCGCACGGCCTCTTCGGCGCGGTCGAGCTGGGGGTCGAGTTCGAGCGCGGAGCGCATCATCCGTACGCCCTCGTCGAGCGTGTCCTTCGCCGCGAGCCTCAGCGCGGCCAGACGATAAACGGCGTCGCTCGCCGCCCGCGGGCCCCCTTCTCGTCCCTCGACCTCGATGCGCATCGAAAGGACGCGCGCCTGCTGTTGGACGTCGCCCAACCGGCCCAGCACCCGATCGAGCGACCGGAGCGCCTCGGCGGTACGCAGCCCGAGATCCACGGCGCGCTGATAGAGCGACGCGGCGCGCGCGTCGTCGCAGAGGTCGTGCTCGGAAACCGCGGCAAGCCGGACCAGGAGCGAACACGCGAGCGGCACGTCGCCACGCTCGATCGCGCGCTCGACGAGGCCCGTCGTCGCGTCCACGTAACGCCTCACGTTGTCCATCGAACGAGCGAGGGCCAGCGCAGCATCGTGCGGCGCATCCGAACGCGGGTCCAACGCGACCCCTCGCAGGCGAACGGACAGGGCCTGGTCGGGGCGGCCGATCCGGTCGGAGAGCAGCTCGGCCAGTTCGGCGAGCGTCTTCGCGGCCTCGGGGGAGTCGCCGGCCCGCTCCAACTTGGCTTCGAGGACCCGAACGAGGGTCTCGTGGTCTCCGCGCGCACGAAGCGCTCCCTCGAGGCGCTGCTGCTCGAAGTCCCCCTTGGCCGCGGCCTCCAGGGCGCTCTCGAGAACCTCGCGGCTCCGCTCCGTCTCGCCTTGTCGCTCGGCGATGTCGCTGAGCTCGAGGAGCACCTCGCTCCGAGCGACCCCCGGCGACCCGGCGGACTCCTCGCGGCGTCGAAGCACGACGAGGAGCGCTCGGTAACTCTTCTCGGCGCGCTCGAGTTGCCCGTCGTCCCGAGCGAGCTCCGCGAGCGCGCGCAGAATGTCCGGATTCTGCGGATCGACGCGCGCCGCCGTGTCGAGTTCGACGAGCGCACGCGCCCGATTGCCCATCGCGAGCTCGAGGCGCGCCATTTGGTAGTGGACCGGGGCGCGCTCTTTGGGCCGTCGCCCTCCGAACGCGTCCACCATCGACTTCAGCATGGAACGCGCGTCGTCGAAGCGTTCGCTCCGTGCGAGCGCGTCGGCCAAAGCCAGAGCCGCGGACTGGTCCTCGGGGGCGAGGTCGGTCGCCTGCTCGAGGAGAGGCACGGCGAGGTCCGGCCTCGCACATGCGTCCGAGAAGAGCCGTGCCGCATCGCGGAGACGAGCCATACGCGTAGGCTTGTCGGCGGCGTAGGCGGCCGCGTCGGCCGTAAGTCGCGCGAGCCGCTCCCAGTCGCCCTCCTCGCGGTAGAGCGCGGCGAGCCGATCGCGAAGCGGTTCTGCCTGAGGCGTGTCCAGCAGCGACTGCGCGAGTCGCTCGGTCGCACGCGAGGGCTGGCCGGCGCCGACCAGCGCCTCCGCCAGGCGCAGCGTGGCCTCGACGCGCCTATCGGCATCGACCACGTTCAGAAGGCGCCCGAGCCATCTCGCCGCCCCGCCATGATCGCCTCGCGCAGTCGCCAAGCGACCCAATGCATCGAGCGACGCGGGCCGCTCCTCGAGGACGGCCACGCGCTCGTGATAGCCCTCCGCGACGGCGACCTCGCCCAGGCGCTGCTCGGCCAGCACGGCGGCGCGCCACCAGAGTTCGGCGGCTCTCCTCGAATCTCCCGCGTGCTCCGCGCGCTGCGCCTGGTCCACGAGAAGATCGCGCAGGTCGGTCTCGCGCCCGGCCGCCTCGAGAACGTCAGCCAAGGCCTCGACGGTACCTTGGTGTCGAGGGTCTTCGGAGAGACTTGCGGCCAGCACATCGGCTGCGCGCGCACGTTCCCCCAGGTGGACGAGCAGCTGCGCCGCGTCCATCCGCAGGGCGACCCGATCCGCGAGATCGCTGGCAGCGGCGACTTGCCGCTCCCGAAGACTCAGAAGCTCGCGCGTCCGCCCGTGAGCACCGTAGATTGCCGCAAGCCGCTGGACGGCCTCTTCGTCGTGCGGATCCTCGTCGAAGAGAGCGAGATAAAGCGAGATGGCCCGCTCGTCGTCGCCAAGGCGGTCGAGGGCGATTCGCGCCGCGCGCCGCCGCATCCCTCGGCGCACGTCCCGCTCGAAGGGAAGGGCGTCCCCTTGCATCAGCACGGCGACGACGGCAGCGGTGTCACCGTCCCGCTCGTGGAGTTTCGCGAGCCGCTCGACCGCCCATTGAGCGTATCCGGCCGCCTCCGCGGAACCCCCGCCCTGCCACCGCTCGCGAGCAAGCGCGAGCAGATCGGTCAGGATGGATCGCGCGAGAACGAGATCGCCGGCAGCATCGCTGGCGACCTCGGCGGCCTCGCAAAGAAGCGCGGGGCTGCCGCCGGTCGCGTGGGACAGGCGCAGCAGGCTGTCGACGAGCGGCCGCCCGTGGTGACGGCGCTGGAGCTCGACGAGCATCAAGAGGAGATTCGCGTCCGAGCCGTCGTGTAGGAGCGCTTGCTCGAGAGCTGCCTGCGCCGCGTCCGGATCGGCGCGCCGGTCGCGGTGCCACACGGCGACGCGCGACTGGACGTCTCTCGCTGCGGCGCCGGCGAGTCCGGCAGACGACGCCGCGACGGCCAAAGAGAGCGTGGCTTGGTCCCACCCGCTGGATGCGTCCGCGGCGCGACCGTAGGCGTCGAGGAGCGTCGGAGACGCCGCCCCGAGCGCCAGCGCGACGTCGACGACGACCCGCGCGGCCATGTCCCATTCCCCCAGCTCGCCCGCGACGCGGAGCGCGGCGCATCCGACCGCGACGTCCGCCGTGTCGCGGACGACCTGGAGGTACTCCACGAGAGCGCCGCGCGCGTCCCCCAAGCGCACCTCCAGCGTCGCACCGGCGCTCGCACGCAGCCGCGCCACGAGGGCAGGGTGCGCTTGTGCCGTCCCCTGGATCGCCTCTCGGTAAGCTCCGACGAGCCGCTCCCAAGCGCCGGCTGCCCCGGCGAGGCGCGTCGCTTCGCGCTCGATGCTCTCGTCGGCCGGCGCGATCACGAACGCGCGCCTCATGGCCTCGAATCCCCGGTCCGGGTCGACCGCGCGCTGCTCCGAGATTTCGGCGGTCTCGCGCAAAATGGCGAGCCTGTCCCCGTCGGAGTCTGCCGCCAGGAGCCGCTGCTCGGTCAAATCCAGAATGCCCTGCCAGTCGTCGCTCGCGCGCAGTGCGCCGAGCAGCACGGCAACGGCCGAGGCTCGTAGCGCCGCGTCGTTCGCAAGCGCGAGCAGCCCGACTCGTGCACCCGAGTTCCTCGGGTCGGCGGAGAGCGAACGCGCGTACGTTTCGACGGCAGCGGCTGCGGCGTCCAGCCGTTCCCGGTGAACGTCGCCAAGCTGCCGCAATAGATCCGAGCGCGTCGCATCGTCCAACGCGCGGGCGGCCCGACGCTCGAGCAGGTCCGCGAGATCACGCCACCGCTGCGTCGTCCGCAACAAATCAGCGAGCGCGAACGCGGCGTCGTCCGCCTCTCCGAACTCACGCTCGATGTCGAGCCAGACGTCGATCGCCTCCTTCGGGCGCTCGAGAGCGCCCCCGAGGAGCGCGGCCACTCGCACTCGATCGGCACGGCGCTGCCCGCCTTCCGCCGACGACCGCGCCCGCAGCTCGAGAGCCTCGGCGAGCCGTTGGTTCGCGCCGGTTTTCTCGAGTAGCCCGACAAGCCCGTCGAGCGCATCGAGGTCCGTTTCATCCGCGGCGAGCCGCTTTTCCCAGAGCACTACCGCTCGTTCGTCCTGACCGAGCTGCGCCGCCAACCGAGCGGCCCGACCCAGCGTTTCGCGGCGCGCGCCCGCGTCCGGCTCCACGGCGGCCACCTGCGCCAGTACGTCTAGGCGCTCTTCGTCGCGCCGGGCGGCTTCGAGGAGCGGTTCGAGCTTCCGACCAGCCGCGAGCAGGGCGTCGTGGCCGAGCTTGGGAGTGGTCAGGACCGACGAGAGCAGCGCCATCGCGCCTGCCGCGTCGCCGACCCGGTCGGCCCGAACCGTCGCCGCCTGCATGGTGAGCGCGATGGAGAGCGCTTGATCGTCGGACGCCTCCGCTGCAGCGGTGAGGAGCTCCGCAAATCGCTCCAGCCGATCGGCGCCCTCCGCGAGCTGCGCGAGTTTCGCTCGCTTCGCCTCGTCGTGCGGATCGAGCGCGACGGCGCACCCGACCTGCTCGAGCGCGCTCCCGAGCTCCCCGAGCTTCTCGTAGCCGTCGGCGATTTGCACATGACGGCGTACGCGCTCCTTGGCCGTCGTGACCGCCTCGAGCTCGACGAGCAGCATCCGGACGAGATCGGCGTCTTGCCCGGTGCGCGCGTAGTGCTCGCGCAGGCTCGCCGCGACGCGCTGTCGTACCGACGCGGGCGAGGATGCCGGCGGCTCCGACTTGCGCGACCGCTTCGACCGTGGGCGCTCGCTGGCTCGCGGTGGCGGTGCCGAGGCGTGCGGCGGCTCCGGGCTGGGAGGTGCCGATGCGAGGATCCGCTCGAGCAGCGGCCAGACCTCCGGGGCCGCGCCGTTTGCTGGCGCTTCGCCTCGCTCCAGCACGGGCTCGATGGCCTCGAAGGCGGCGGCCGGATCCTCGAGTCCGTCGAGCCAAAGGACGGCGATGCGTGTCCGGGTCCGCAGGATTTCGTCCCGCGCGAGGGTCGGAAGCCGGGTGGTCAGGAGCGCGACCAACTCACGGTGGCGGCCTTGTCGCTCGTAGAGTCGCTCGAGCGCGTTCGTGACCTTCGCGTCCCCGGGCCTGAGCTTGTTCAGCTGTTCCAGGTAGTCGATGGCTCGGTCGGGGCGGTTGGCGAAATCTTTCGCGGTCTGCGCGGCGTCCTCGAGCAGCGAGAGGCGGGTTCGCTCGCTCGCCAGGGCGAGGGTGCGGTCGTAGAGAGCGAAGAGGTCGTCCCAACGCTCGGAGGAGTCGAGAAGGAGCTTCAGCCGGTCGAACGCCCAGTCCGCGGTCGCGTCGAGCTCGAGCACCCGCTCGAGAATGCGAACCACTCTGCCGGAATCCTCGAACCATTCCTCGTAGAACTGCACCGCGCGTTCGCCGATGGTTCGCGCTTGTTCGTGCGTCAGCGGGCGTGCGAGCACCTCTTCGTAGAGCGCCGCCATCTCCTCGGGGCGCGAGAGCGTTCGCGCCAGCGCTTCGGCCCGATCCCAAAGGGCCGGGACGGACAGCATCTCGCGCGCCGCCCGAACCGCGGTGGCCATCGCGGTCTCGAGGCCATTCTGCTCGCGCTGCAAATCGGAGAGCCGCTCGAACCAATCGCGCCGCGCATCCGAGGTCCCCTCGACCGGAGCGTCGAGCAGCTGCGAGAGAATCTCCGCGCGAACGGCGACGTCCTCCGTGGCGTCGCAGGCTTGTTCGAGCATCCGGATCGCGTCGCCGCGGGTCGATTCCTCTTCGAGCAGGCGGCCGGCCAACGTACGCGCGGTCGGATCGTTCGGGGAATCGGCGAGGACTGCGCGCAGCGCGGCGAGCGCTTCGTGCCAGCGCGTCGTTCGCCCCAGGAGAACCTGAGCGATCTCGAGCTCGACGCCCGTTCGAGCCGGGCCGTCTGCCCCGTCGCGTCGGGCCGCCAAGGCCGCCAACGCCGCGTCGGTGTCCCCCGTGGCAAGCGCGAGCCGGGTCATCCCCGCGAGAGCGTCGTCCGAATCCGGATCGAGGCCTAGGACGCGGCGGTGCAGCGCCAGCGCTTGTACAGGGTCCGCGAACGTCGTTTCTTCTTCACGCGCCCATTCGAGGAGTCGCGCCGGTCGCTCTCCCTCGGAGGCGTGCTCGGCCCTCCACTCCAGCAGCCATCGGCGGTCCGCCCCTTGTCGGGAGGAATCGGTGTCTCGAGCGAGCAACGCCTCGAACGCGGCCAGTGCTGCGGCCAATTGGGCGCGGTCGACGTTCGGGTCGTCGAGGATCGCTCGGTATGCGCTCGCGGCGTCGTGCAGTCTTCGCGAGTCGCTGGCGAGGGCGCGCGCGCGCGCGAAGAGCAACCTCGAGCGCGGCTCGCCGTCGAGGCTGCCCGCAGCATCGATGCGCGCGAGGGCCTCGTCGACCGCCGCCTCGAACGCGTCGACCGCGCCCGCAGCTACGCTCACTTCCTCGAACGCGGACAGCACATCGGCGCGAAGCGGCGCGAGTTCAAAAACGCTTCGAGCCCGGTTGGCCGCACCGGCGGCGTCGCCGAGCCGCTCGAACAGCACCCGGGCAGCTCGCAGCCAGAGGTCGGCCCGCTCGCCTTCGTCGGCGCTCTGTTCGCCGAGCGACACGTAGAGCAGCGGCAGGTCCTCCCAGGCTTGCGCGCGCTCCGTGAGCGCCGCGAGTCGGATCGTTACGTCGCGATCTTCGGGGGCAACTTTTCGTGCGCGCCCGTAGAGGCGTCGGGCGAGATCGTCTTCGCTCGCGGCCTCGGCCAGCTCGGCCGCTCGCTTCCATGCACTCGCCGCGGCCGGCAAGTCGCCGAGACGCTGCTCGTCGAGCTCCCCCAGGCGATCGAGCCACACGATCTGCTCGCGCGGGTCTTGCGTCATCTCGGCGCGCCGCTGCAAAACCGCCTGCTCGAGCTTTGCGTCGTCCAGCGCCACGGCGGCGAGAGCGACCGCGTCGAGGTGCTCCGGGGAGAGCTCGGGCTCTTCGAGGAGCCGTGCGCACTGGGCGCGTGCTCGCGCCTCGTCGCCGTGGGCCGAAGCCACAGCCGCCAGCGTCGCACGGGTCGCCCGCGCCGCATCGCCTTCGACGCGAACGAGGCGAGCCTCGAGTAGCACGCAGAGCTCGTTCCACTGCTCGGTCTGTGCGTAAAGTTCGGCAAGCGCCGTCTGAGCGTCCGTGTCGTCCGCGTCGGCGTCGAGCGCCGTGCGATACGTTTGGATCGCGCCCATCGTGTCGCCGAGGTCGTGGCGCTCGATCGCGCCCACGCGGTGCAGGAGCTCGCGCCGCCTCGAGGTCCCCGCGCGAGCGAGGGCCGACCGGTAAAGGGCAATCCTTTCGTTGGGGCTGCCTTGATCGCGCAGCAAGTCGTCGACCCGCGAGAGCAGGTCGGCCGAATGCGGCTCGAACGCGAGGGCGCGGCGATAGAGGGTGATCGCCATCTCGACCTCGCCTGCCGAGGCGTGGGCCTCCGCGGCCCGCTTGGTCAATCCGCTGAGATCGTCGCTCGTGACCTCGCGATCGCCGAGCGCATTGCCGAGGATCGTGGCGCGCCGCTTGGCCTCGATGCCCGGAGCCGCATCGAGCCGGTCGAGCCATTCCCCCAGCGCGCGATTGTACGCGACCGCATCGGCCAGCGCTCGGCCGATAATCTCGGCCGCCCTCCCGACCTCGCCTCCGTCGGCCAACTGCGCGGCCTCTCGAAGCGACGCGAGGCGCTCGTCGACGTCGGGCTCGAGCGTGCCGCGAAGCTCGAGCATCTTGAGCAGCGCCCCGTTCGCACCCTGCGTCCGGTACACGGGTTCGAGGACACGCGCGGCGTCGAGCCGGTGATCGCCGATCACCGTCAGCTTCTCGAGCATCATCTTGGCGGTCTTGTCGCCGGGGTCCAAGGTCAGCGACTCGCGAAAGGCCTCGATCGCCCCCGTGGAGTCCGCCAGGCGCTGCATGCGCAGGGCGCCGAGGCGCGACATCACCGGTGCCCGCTCCGCACCGCTTGTGAGAGCCGCCTCCTCGGCAAGGGCGCGGCCAAGTTCTGGCCACTTGCGCTGCGCCTCGAGAAGCGGAATGAGGATCGTCAGGACATCTCGGGCTGGGCCGAATCGATCGATCAACGCTCGGCACGACGCGATGGCCGCCGCAGGGTCGCCCGGTGCCGTGGCGCGGGCCTGGGCGGCACGCATCATCCGATCGCGCGCTAGAGCGGGATCTTGCGTATCTTTCGCCTGCTCCTCCAGCAGAAGCGCGTGCTTCTCGGGGTCCCCTCCCGCCTGGTAGAGCGGTGCGAGAGCGGCCAGCGCTCGGGTCCGGGCGCCCGTGGACAGCAGCCGTTCGTACGCCGCGATCGCGCGATCGACCTTGCCCGCTTCCATCGCGAGAGCGGCCAACCGTTCGTCCGCGGCCTGTCGCCTGTCCGGGTCGGGCTCCAGTGCCGAAAAGCGCTCGAGGACGTCTGCGAGGGCGGCCTTGTCGTTCTCGGCTGCGTGAATTTCGGCGAGGGCGGTCGAGGCCGCGAGGAGGGCGTCGACCGGTGCCTCGGGGGCGGCGAGCACTCCGGCGAGCGTCGCCTTCGCTCGTCTCGCGTCGCCGCTGCGCAAAAGGGACTCGCCGAGCTGCGCGCCCACTCGGGCCTTGACGGTGGGGCTCTTGACGGTGGCCAGCACGCGCGCGAGAGTTTTGGCGGCGTTGGCGAACCGACCGAGCTTGCGGGTGAGGGCGAAATACGCCCCGCGAAGATCGTCGGTGTCGGCGTCGATCGCGAGCGCTTGCTCGAAGGCCTCGAACGCCCCGGCGTCGTCTCCCATTCGCTCGGCTCTCAGCTTGCCGAGCCTCGCCAGGAGCGAGGCGCGCTTCGGACCGCGCGTGTTCTCGAGCTCGATGGTCACGTAGCGTGCGACCTCGGCCGCGGCTCCGGAGGCCTCGTAAGAATTCGCCAGTGCCGAGGCCGCGCGCCCTGCGAGTCCCTTCACGACGACCAGCTTCTGGGCCACTCTGCGCCCTTGCTCGCTCGACGGATCGAGCACGAGAAGCTGCTCGACATAGGGCATGGCCCGCTCAGGCTCGTGGAGCCGGTCGGCGTACACTTCGACGATGCGCGAGAGTAGCTTCGCGCGAGTGGCATCGTCGGGGGGAGGCTCGGCGGCCAGCGCCTGCTCGTTCAGGCGGACGACGTCGCGAAGTCGGTTTCCCTTGATGCAGAGAGCCTCGAGCTGCGCCCGCGTTTGCTCGTCGCCGGGCTCGAGCCTCAGAATGTGCTGCAAGAGCTCGATTACCTTGTCCTCGGGACCGCCTGTCTCGATCAAGAGCTCGGCGGCGCGGCGCAGGAGTGCGGGCTGCTCGCCTCGGGGTCGATGCTGCGCGACCTTCGCGTAGACCTCCGCGAGCTTTTTCGGCTGCTGCGTCTTGCGGAGAATCTGTTCGACCTTCGCGAAGGAACCCCAGTGTGCGGGCAAGGTAGCGAGCGAACGCTCGAGGTAGGGAACCGCCCCGAGCTCGTCGCCGAAGACATCCCCGAAGAAACAGGCGGCCTGGAAGAGGAATTCGGCCGCGAGGGGTGGCGCCAGCGCTTTCAACCGCTTTCCTTGCGACGTGGCCTCGAAGGCGAAGGCAAGCTCGCTCAACCGGCCATCGCGCTGAGACGCGGCGAACAATCGTTCCCAAGTCCCGGCGGGAAGGGCGCCGCGACCCATCGACGC
>CAZVPE010000096.1:0-3066 GCA_964628155.1 uncultured Polyangiaceae bacterium
TTCCCGCTTTGCCGTCTTCTTCTGAGCACTTGGCTTCGACATCTCGGAGAGCGGCCTGTAGCGTCTCGTTACCCGGGTCTCGGTGGTTCGCCAGGACGAGTTGCAGCTTGGCCTGCCGGAGGTCGCCGCTGCGGATGAGCTCTTCCGCTCGGCGGGCGAACGGCCGCGCGGAGGGGGTGCGTGCTGCGTCGTCGAGCGCCGACCCGCTGGGACTTCGCCTCGAGGGCGGCCGAGAGAGTGGCGAGAAGCTCATGCGCTGCGGCTGACCTCCGGGCCGGACCGCGAGCTGCGCGTCGTATTGACCCCGAAGCGCAGGATCGGTGAGCACCACGTAGGCTTCGGTTCCGCGCTTGAAGATGGTCGACAGTGCCTGGCGCTCCCCGGCGGACCGCGCCACGTGTCGGTCCGGGTGGAACGTGTCGCAAAAATCGTGAAAGGCTTTGCGTACCTCGTCCGTTCCGGACTCGGACGCGATGCCGAAGAGTTCATAGTACGTGAGCTCTTCGAGAACGCGCAGCCAAGCGTAGATGGCCTCTCCCGATCTCGACATCGCCGCTCGGTCTATCCATAGCGCGCGCTTCGGCCGATCGCCCACGCAAAAGGAGTCACTGGGTCTCGGGCAGGGCCACCCTCCGCGCGCGCATACGCGCGACGCTTTCCGCCCCGGCGATACCGACCAGCTGCAACATCGCGTAGGCCTCTTTGCCGGTCGACACGTCCGTCGCGAAGACTTGCAGCGTCCCGCTCTCGTCTACCTCGAATCGGACTTGGATGGTCACTTGCCCCCGGGGAGCCGCACGCAGCCCGGACAACTCGACCTCGCCCAAGTAGGTGTTCTGGCGGAACATCGCGTCTTCGCCTTGCGCGACGCGCACCCGCACGAGCGTCTGCCCGTCGGTGGAGGTCGCAAAGGCTCGTATGCGCTCGCAGGGGATCTTGGAGTTGCGTGGCACGATGACGTCGCACCATCCGCCCGCGGTCTCAACGACGAGCGCCCGCGGTGTGACGTCGACGAGCACCGGCGGCAGATCCGGGCGGGCCGGTGGCTGCCGTACTCGGTCTCTCTTCTCGCGCTCCGCGAGGAGGGCCGTCATGTCCGTCGAGACGGTCACGTCCTCTTCGACGTGGCTCGCCGGCGCGACCGACGTCTGGCGCGGGGTGCGGGCGCCCGGAATAGGGGCCGGCGGAATGTCCCGGCGGGACTTGTCTTGGGTGAGCGCCGCGGCTTGAACCGCCGCGCCGATGGCGACCACCTCATCCGGGTTGACACGGTCGAGCGGCGGCGTGCCGAAGAACCGCTCGACGTGCCGTCGAACGAGCGGGATACGCGTCGAGCCCCCGACGAGGATCACTTTGTCGAACGCGCTCACCGGGAGCTGGGCGATTGCCAGAGCCTCTTCGCATACGGCAAACGTGCGCTCGACCAGCGGAGTCGCAAGCGTTTCCAGGTCGCCGCGCGACATCCCGAACTCCAGTTCGAAGCGCGGGCTGCCGACCCCGCTCGGCACCTCTCGAAGCTTGACGAGGGCGCGCTCGGTCGACGAGAGCTCAATCTTGAGCTTCTCGCCGGCGACGCTCAAGCGCTCGAACGCTTGGGCGTCACTCCGGGGATCGAAGCGATGTGCGCGAAGAAACGCATCGGCCATGCGCTCGGCGATCGCGGTGTCGAGGTCGTCGCCGCCGAGAAAGGAGTCGCCGGCCGTGGCCAGCACCTCGAAGACGTTGCCCGACAGTTGGAGCAGCGTGCAGTCGAACGTTCCTCCGCCGAAGTCGTAGACAGCGACTCGTTCCTTGACTGAGCGCCCGAGTCCGTAGGCGAGCGCTGCGGCCGTCGGCTCGTTGATGATGCGGAGCACGTCGAGGCCGGCGACTCGACCCGCCACCTTCGTCGCAGCGCGCTGGAGCTCGTTGAAATGCGCCGGGACCGTGATGACCGCGCGATCGACGCCCTCTCCCAGCGCACGTTCCGCGATCTTCTTCGCTCGCTCCACGACGAACGCGCTGATCTCGGAGAGCGTGTGCTCCTCGCCGCGAACGACGATGAGGGGTCCGTGCTCGGGCCCCTCCTTGAGCTCGAACGCGAATCGCCGGCGGGCGCGCGCAATCTCGCTGCTGTCCCAAGCGCGCCCGATGAGCCGCTTGACGCTCGCGATGGTGTTCTTGGCATCGAGGACGCGTCGGTCCTTGGCCGCCTGTCCAACCAAGACCCCGCCGGTCTGTGGGAAGGACACGACGCTCGGCAGCAAGCGCCTTCCCAGCTCGTCCGCAAGGACTTGCACCCGTTCGCCGCGCACGCACGCTACTACGGTGTTGGTCGTTCCGAGGTCGATTCCGACGACGGCCATCCTCTGTGGCACCAGGCATTAGCAGAGTCTTGAGACCGCGCCGGCGGCCGTCGCACGCCCCGGCCTCCGTCAGGCCCTTTCCAGGTTTTCGAGGACCTCGTCGAACCAGCGCCGGATCGCGCGCGGAAAGGGCCACATCCAGCCGTAGTCGGGACCCACGTAGCGTCGTACGATGTCTTCCTTCAGCGCTCGGGCGGCATCGAGACCGTACACCTCAGCCGTCGCGCGGATGGTCTCGACGTACGCCTCCCATTCGATCCGCGCTCGACCCCACGCGAGAAACAGCGGAAAGAAAGGAACGAGGTACACGAGCGCCATCGGGACTTGCCCCATGCGCCGGAGCTGGCGCAGGTGCACTCGTTCGTGCCGCAGAAGCACATAGCGATCGTCGTCGGCCATCGCTTCCCAGGCGTCCGGCACGTAGAGCTTTCCGAACAGCACGGTGTGGTACCGCGTGAGGTAGTGGCGCTGGCCGCCGAGTGTGATGGCAGCGAGCGCAGCGGAGATCCCACGCTGAAGCCACCTCGACCGCTTCGGCACGATTTGAAAGTTTGGGAACTCGAGCCGAATGTCGGCGACGAGCTGCTCGTGGCGGGTCACTCCGCGAGTCTATCGCGTCCGGCGGGTCGGGGGGGGGGGGGCGCCCCCCCCCGCGGCCCCCCCCCCGGCCCCGCCCGCCCCCCCCCCGGGGCGGGGGGGGGGCGGGGGGGGGGGGGGGGGG
>CAZVPE010000096.1:3076-19104 GCA_964628155.1 uncultured Polyangiaceae bacterium
TGCGTTTTGTCGGCGACGTGCTGCTGGTGGGGGGTCACTCCGCGTGTTTATGGGGTCGGGGGGGGCGGGGCGCCCCCACCCCCCCCCCCGCCCCCCCCCCGCGGCCGCTCACTGAGCCGCCGGCTGGATCTTGACCGTCGTCGTGAAAGAGAAATTGGACTCGATCATCCGACGCTCGGCGTTGAAAACGTCCAGCGGATACTGAGTGCCCTTCGTCAGGCCGAGCGTGTCGAGAGCGACGGTGCCCACGGTCCGCGGGTGCACGCCGCCGAGGTCGATCGCGAGGGTCTTGTTGATGAAGACGAAGGTGTCGTCGTCGCCGCTGAACGAAAAGGTTTCGCCGCCGTTGTAAACGAAGACGGTGTGTAGCTCCGTCGTGAACGAGTAATTGTGCATCTGGCCCTGGTTGCCGTACATCGTTTGGTACGCGGTTCCGTCGTCGATGGGAAACCATTCGAGTGTATTGGGCGCGTTGCCCACGCCCAGCCGCACTCCTGATACCCGACTATCGTATCCATACGTGCCGTTGCCCGTGACCGAAAGCGGAAGAGGGATCGTCTGGGTAATATTGAAACCTGGAGTATCGTGATACCACATGTCGAACCACATCTGACCGTGAGTCGTCATACTCGTGGCCGGATTCGCGGCGTAAACCGGCTTGCCGTCGGCGCCGAGCTGCGCGGCCACGATTCCCTTCTCTGCGCCGATCGCATTCTGGAAGTCCGGATTCGTCACTCCCGCGTCCGTCATGTCCCAGAACTTGAAGTCGCGGACGGTGACCGTGAGCATCGTCGGAACCCCTGCCTCGGTCACCAGACCTGCCGCCGCCTTCCCGCCGTCCGACGCTCCGATGTTCCCGAAGCCTGTGGCGCCGCCGGGCGGGGGAGTCGCGCCGCCGGGCGTGGCGTTGACGCCGGTCTTGGAGGTGGCGCTGCCACCCCAATTCGAGCCAGCGTTCTCGCCCCCACTGCAAGCCAGGGTCGCCAGACAGAGTGACCCTATGCAAAATTCTATTCTCATGGTCGTTCCTGACTCGGTGAGATTATGCAGCGCGCCGCAAAAGTCATCTTTGGAACGAATTCTGACCTTTTCCGTAAGACGCTGTTGCGACGAACTTTGCTCTCTTCGACGGCGACGCGCAAGCGCGGCGTTTCACCCGACGACGCCCGAGACAGGGCCTGATTTGACGCGCCCTTTCGAAACGAGACGCCGCCAGGCGCCAAGCGAGATGTGCTCTCTTTCGGCGCTCTGGCGGTTTAGATGGCCACCTCTTCAGCGTTCCGTCACAGTCGCCACTACTGGCACACGAACGGAGCCATTGGCATCCCGGGCGGAGGCGCACATCGGGTCGAACCGGCCCCTCCGTCGCAACCCCGGACGCCCGCATCCATGGCCGCCGGTGGCAGACAGGCTTCGCATCGGTTGATGACGGGTGCTCCGCCGAAGCCCGCGGTGCGGCAGAACGGAGTGGCGCCGGGGCAGTCGGTACTGGCCAGGCACTCGACACAGGCGTTCGTCACCGTGTCGCAGATGGGCGTTCCACCGTCCATCGGGCATTGCGCGTTCGTCGTGCAACCGGGGTTGCATGCTCCGGCACGGCAGACCGGACCGGCCGCCGAGGTCGTACAATCGCTGTCCGCGATGCATTCGACGCAGCGATTGGTCGTCTCATTGCAGAGGAGATGCGGACCAGCGTCCCCCGCGTTGCAGTTGGTCGTGCTGACGCACTGCACGCACTGCTGGGTCGTCATGTCGCAGACCGGGCGGCGCATGGGGCCGCCCGCGTCTGGAGCACACTCTTGGTCGCTCGTGCATCCGACGCACGCGCCCGTGGCGGTGTCGCAGTGGTCTTCGGGCCCGACGCATGCGATTCCGCCGTCGCCCGCGCAAGAAGCATGGCACGTGTGGTTGCTGGGCCAGCAAACCGGGGTCGACGTGCCGGCGCAGTCGGCGCTGGTTGCACACGCAACGCACGTTCCGGCCAGACAGACGCTTGTGGCTTTGGGACACTCGGCGTTCGTGAGACAATCGACGCATCCTGCAGGCACGCCGGGCGCGGTGCACAGGACCCCCGCGTCTTGGCCGCCTGCCTCTTGGCCGCCGCTGCCACTTCCCCCGTCGTGAGTTCCACTGCTGCTCCCGCTGCCGCCGTCGAGGTTGCCGCTGCTGCTGCCGGAGCCGCTGCCGGCGTCGTGGCTGCCGCTGCTGCTGCCGGAGCCGCTGCCGCCGTCGAGGCTGCCGCTGCTGCTGCCGGAGCCGCTGGCCCCCGAACTGCTCCCCGACCCGGAGCTCGAGCTGCTGCTGCTCGCACCGCTGCTGCTCGCACCGCTGCTGCTCGCACCGCTGCTGGAGCCGGAACCGCTACTGCTTCCCGACCCGGAGCCGCTGCCCGACCCGGAGCCGCTGCTCGACCCGGAGCCGCTACCCGAGCTACTGCTGCCGCCCGAGCTGCTGCTACTTCCGGAGCTGGTGCTGCCGTCCGGCGGGGTACCATTGACGTTCGACGAGTCTCCTCCGCAGTCCGTCAGTCCGAGGGACAGCACGGTCGCCAAAGGGGCAAGTCGCAACACCCAATCGATCGTTCGTTTTTTCATTGGTACACCAAAGTTCCTTCGAAAGTGGCCTAGGTTGGTAGACTCGCGCGAAGCTGCCAGCAATTTCCGGACCGACCGCAACCTCGCAGACGTCACGAGGCTGGGCACACATCGATGCTTCGACTGCTACGACATTCTGATCGCGGTGGCGCGTTGGGTCGCCGGGAACTGGCGCACTGTGCCCTAGCGTCGGTTCGGACGTCGCTGCGATGGTTCCGGCTCCTCCTCGTCGGTGTCCTCGTCCGGGGCTTGTTCGCGTCCGACCTCGGCAGCGCCGGGATTGACGCGCACACGCGGTTCAGAGGAGGGATCGGTCACCCCGAAGGCGGTCGCTCCGAACACCCATCGCCGGGCCGACTGCATGCCATCGACCGCGACCGCGCCCCCTCGGCTGGTTGCGTTCGCAGCGTCGACCAACGTTCGACGGGCTACGAAGAGCGAAAGAACGCGTAGAACCAAAGGAACGATTATCTGCGTCGCAATCGACACCGCGACGATTCCGACCGTTATCGCCACGGCGAACGCGAGGCGCACGGGCCAGGGGATCTGGCTCGGTCGTGCGCTTCGACCGGCGGCCCGGCGAGCAGCGCGTTCGGCGCGTCGGGCGGCGCGTCGAGCGCGTCGGGCGACGCGCCGCCCGTAGCGCTCGGCCCAGTCCGCGTCGAACGTCTCCCTCGAGTCGACGCGCGACCTCCACGCGTCCCCGCCGGCAGGGCGGGCGATCAGCGGTGCGATCCGCGACGCGCGCCGCTCCGGGTCGGGCTCGAGCATCCTCTCGAGTACGCGAACGAGCGTGGCCTCGCGCCCTGCAAGGGCTCGGGCGACGTCGATCCCGAGTCCGCGGTGCGGCAGCTCTTCAGGCTCGCATCCGGTCAGCATCGCAACGGCAGTCGCGCCGACGGCGTATACGTCCGACGCCGGCATCGCCCGTCCTTGCACCTGTTCGGGCGCCATATAGCCGAACGTGCCGACGACGGTCGAACCCCCTTTCGGCCGCAGTTTATCGCGCACGGCGCCGAAATCGACGAAGGCGAACGACCCGTCCGGACGCCGGATGACGTTGCCTGGCTTGAGATCGCGATGGATCACCGGCGGCGCCCGTCCGTGCAGGTAGTCGAGCACGTCGGAGGCATCTTGGAGCAGCCTCCACACGTCTCGCTCGCCGAGCACGGCCCCGCGCTTGTGGACGGAGCCGAGGCTCTCGCCTTCAATCTTTTCCATGACCAGATAGAGCGCCCCGCCTTCCTCGAAGTGATCGATGTACTGGGGCAACTTGGGGTGGGAGAGCGACTGGAGGACGCGCGCCTCGCGCTCGGCGAGTTCGACGTCTTTCCAGGAGGTCGCCCCCCGGACTTCGAACCGTTTGATGGCGACCGCGCGCTCGCCACCTCTCGGCGAGCGCCTATCGATTCCGGCGAACGTCCGCCCCTGCGCCCCTTCGCCGATAGGCTCGAGAAGCACGAACCGCCCGTCCCGAATGGTTTCGCCGTCGCTCACAGCCCATCTGGCTCACGGACTCATCTGGGTCGCAAGCCGATTGAGCGCCGACGGCCTGAGCAGACCGCGGGTGGTCGCCACGAACCCTGCCGCGACGAAGATGGGAACGAGCGGGCTATGCGCGGCGTCGACGCCGTCGATGCTCGACACGAGGAGCGCGCGCCGCGTCTTGCCGTCGACGAGCTCCGCGAGCCCTTGCGCGAGGGCTCGGCCGGCATCGGAGCGATCCGGCTCATCTTCGGGCAAGAACGTAATCAGGGGGCGGCTACCCCGTCCCATCCAGCCAAGCAAGACGCCGTCGCGAAGCACCACGAGGGCTCCGGCGGCGCGCTGCGGTCGCGCGTCCCCGCGGGAGGCGGGCCAGTCGAGGAGCGCACCCCACGCATTGGCGGGGTCGGTCGCGGCGAGAACGAGCGGACGCGCGTCGATTCGTCCTTCGCGAACAGCGCGGAGGCGCTCGTCGGCGCCTGGGAGCGCAAACTGTGCGCCGCCCCGGCCTTCGACGAAGTACCCGCGCCGAACTCGTCCCCGAGCTTCGAGGGCCTTCAGGACGTCGTAGATCCCCACGAAGCCGCCCGCAATGGTTTCGGCGTGTGCCGCTTCCCGCGTTACGATGCCGTAGCGATCGAGGAGCGCTTGGGCCGTCGCCGCAGCGCGGTCGGTCTCGCTCGGGGGCGCGGCCCAACGCGAAGCGCGCAGCGACCAGCGGCCTTCGGATCCGGGGGGGCCGGTGCGCGCTCGAGCGACGCCTCGGGTCGGGTCACGCTGGGAGTTTGCTCGGGTGGCTCTCGACGGTCGGGGTCGACGTTCGGCAGGCCGCATGCGACTTCGGAGCGGCTCGAGGGTGTCGTTGGTGGCTTCTCCGGCCCAGACCATCTGCCAGAGCGTATCGAAGACCTCGGCCGGAAAGCCCCCCACTTCTCTCGTGATGTCTGCGAAGAAGACTGCACCGCGCCGAGCCAAAACAGCGCGGACGGACGCGGCCACCGCGCCGGACACCTGGCTGCACGGGCGGGCCAAGAGGGCCTCGCGATCGGGCAAGTAGAGCGCGATGCGTCCGTCGTTCGCGCCGAGTCGTTCGAGCCCCGCCCAGACGACCTCGCCCGACGCGCAGAGAGCGTCGAGCTCCCAAGACTGGAATGGATCGACGCGCGCCCTCAGAATTTCTTCCTCGAGCGCAGACGCGACGAGAGGGCAGCCCTGGAGCTCTCCGATGACCGCCCGTAGTGCGTCGCGTCCGCGGCGTTTCTGGGTTACCCCTTGCCACGCGAGAACGAGCCGCGACAGCGCGGCGGGCGGAGCCGGCTCGATGGTGCGACGCAGCTTGGCCAATGATTTGCGTCGAATCGCTTCGAGTACGTCGCGGGCGCAGAGTTCGCGCTGGGTGCCGTTTGGAAGGAAGGCGCCCTCCACGAAACGCTGCTCCCGAACGAGGCGTCCGGTTTCGCGCTCGATCGCGTCGACGTCCACTCCGAAGCGGCGTGCCACGTCGCCGACGAGGAATGGCCCGTGGGTGCGCCCGAAACGGGCGACTATCTCGCGCAGCGGGTCTGGGGACGCTTCGAGCAGGGCCGGCGGAAGTCCGCGTGGGATCGCGACTCCGAGACCGTCGCGCAACTTTGCCGCGTCTTCGACGGCCGCGGCGCGCCTCTCGCCCGCGATGCGCACGAAGATGGCCCGCTTGGCCCGAACGAGCGACTGAATCCAGTTCTCGGCTTGGCCCGCCGTGCAGCGGGCGGCAAGCTCGGGGACGGAGAGATCGCCGATCGACAGGAGCATATCGTGGACCGCGTCGATGTTCGCCGCCGGGCGAGTGAGGTGCTGGAGCCCAGCTTCGTGCTCGCGAATGGCATCCGCGTCGAGCAGCCTCCGCAGCTCGCCTTCGCCCAACAGCTCCCGCAGCCGTTCGAAGTCGATCGCCAGCGCCTGTGCGCGGCGTTCCGCCGGCGGTGCATCCGCTTCGTAGATGAAGTTCGCGACGAACATGTAGAGAACGCTCGCCGCGAAGGGTGAGGGCCTCCGGCCGTCGACGGTCGTCACGCGCACTCGGCGAGACTCGACGTCGCGCAAGAGTCCGACCAGACCGGGCAGATCGAACGCGTCACGCAGACACTCCCGGTACGCTTCGAGCACGATTGGAAACGTCGGGTACCGGGATGCGACGGCGAGGAGATCACTCGCTCTTCTGCGCTGTGCCCAGAGCGGCGTTCTGCGTCGCGGGTCGCGACGCGGAAGGAGCAGCGCACGCGCGGCGCACTCGCGAAAGCGCGCCGCGAAGAGCGCTGTCCCGTCGAGGGCCTCGGTCACGATGCGCTCGACGAGATCGGCGGGCGGAACGAAGAGCTCGGCGGGAGGGGGCGTCTCGCAGGCCGGGATCCGAAAAGCCATCCCGTCGTCGGTGTAGTGGAGGTCGACGTCGACGTACGCTTTGCGCAGGCTCGCGGCCACGGCGATCGCCCAGGGCGCGAGGACGCGGGTGCCGAACGGGCACAGGACGACCACCCGCCAGTCGCCCACGTCGTCCACGAATCGCTCGACGACAATCGCCCGGTCGCTCGGCACCTCCCCCGTCGCCTCCACCTGCTCTCGCACGTACGCGACGAGCGCGGTCGCGGCGGGAAGCGTCATGGCGTGCGTCGAGCAGAGCTGCGTCACGTCCGTCCGTCCCTCGGCGATGGACCGAACGAGCTCACCGATTCGCACGCCGAACGAGCGCGCTCTACCGGGCCGGTCGCCGTGCCAGAAAGGCATCTTGCCGGGCTCGCCGGCCGCTGGAGACACGATGACCCGGTCTTGGGTGATCCGTTCGGCACGCCACGACGACGCGCCGAGAAGAAACACTTCGCCCTCGCGCAGCTCGAAGACCATTTCTTCGTCGAGCTCGCCCACCCTCCGCCCGGTATGCGGCCCGGTGGCGGACGAAGCCTCGGACTCCCCGCCGGGCGCGGCGAACACGCCGTAGAGGCCTCGATCCGGAATTGTCCCGCCGTTCGTGACCGCGAGCCGGTGACTGCCGGTTCGCCCCTCGATCGCACCGCTGGTGCGATCCCACGTGATCCGCGGTCGTAGATCCGCGAACTCGTCGGACGGGTATCGGCCGCTGAGCATGTCGAGGACGCCGTCGAAAGCTGTCCGCGGAAGATCGGCGAACGGCGCCGCGCTCCGCACGAGTCCAAAGAGAGCCTCCACGGAGACCGGCTCTACCGACGCCGTCGCGACGATCTGCTGCGACAGGACATCGAGCGGGTTGCGCGGGAAAAAGGTGTTCTCCACTTCTCCCGCGCGCATGCTCGAAGCCGCCGCGGCGCACGCGACGAGGTCCTGTCGGTGCTTTGCCAGTAGAACCCCCTCGGGGACGCCGCCGACGCCGTGGAACGCGCGTCCGACACGCTGAAGCCCGGCCGTGATGCTAGGCGGCGACTCGACCTGGACGACGAGATCGACCGCGCCCATGTCGATTCCCAGCTCGAGCGAGGACGTGGCCACGATGCTCCGCAACTCGCCCCGCTTCAGGCGATTCTCGATGCCCACGCGCTTCTCACGGGCGAGCGACCCGTGGTGCGCGAGGGCGATCTCTTCTCCCGCCAAGTCGTTGAGTGCGGCCGCGAGGCGCTCGGCCAAGCGCCGACTGTTGACGAACACGATCGTCGACCTGTGCGTTCGTACGAGCTCGACCACGCGCGCGTGAAGGTTTGGCCAGACGCTGGCGTTCTCGGTCGCCGGCGCTTCGACGACCAGGCGCATTTCTTTGCGTGCCCCCGCGTCGACGATCGTGACGGGCCGAGGAGCGCCATCGTGGAGGCCGCCGAGGAACCGAGCCACTTCGTCGAGTGGTCGTTGCGTCGCGCTAAGTCCGATGCGTTGGAGCGCAGCCGCTCCCTTCGGGCGGAGGGCCTCGAGTCGTTCGATCGAGAGAGCGAGGTGAGCCCCTCGCTTGGTCGGAACGAGGGCGTGGATCTCGTCGATGATCAACGTGTCGATCGAGGCCAGGGTCTCGCGTGCCCGGGACGTGAGCATGAGGTAGAGCGACTCTGGCGTCGTGATGAGGATGTCGGCCGGCGCGCGCGCCATGCGGGCTCGGGCCTTGGCCGTCGTGTCGCCCGTTCGAACGTCGAGCGTCGGGACGTGAATGGGATTGGCTGCGAGCTCGGCCTGAGCTCGTACGCCGTCGATGGGGGCAGCCAAGTTGCGCTCGACGTCGACCGCCAGCGCTTTCAGAGGTGATACGTAGAGGACTCGCGCGCGAGCGCGCTTCGCGGGTGGGGAGCCACGGACGAGGCGATCAATCGCCACGAGAAACGCCGCCAACGTCTTGCCCGATCCGGTCGGCGCGAGCAAAAGGGTCGTTTCACCGCGGGCGATCGGCGGCCAGCCGAGTGCCTGCGCCCGGGTGGGCTCGCCGAGTGCATCGTGGAACCACGCGGCGACGGCCGGGTGGAATGGGGCGAGGGGGGACGCGGATGCGGACCGCATGGGGGCGGGACAGGGATTAACACGACGGGTCGCTCGAAGCCCTGGCCACGGCGCCCTTCTCGAACGCGTTTCGCGAATCGGTCGAACGCGCGGTACGTTCCAAGATGCGATGAGCGTTCCCCCGCGTCTGCCCGGTCCGGCTTCGCACGCGCCCCACGAAGCGGGCTACGAATTCGGGGACACCCAAAAGGACAGCTTCAGCGGCCTGGCGACTTCGATGAGCTTCGTGGGCGTGTGCACGATGCTGTTTGCGGCGCTCTCGAGCGTCGTTTCCGCCGGCGAGCTCTATGCAGGATTCGTCTCGGGCGCAGCCTGTATGGCGATTCTGGCTGCCGTTTGCGTGCTGGCCGCTTGGTGGCTCATTTCCGCGGGGCGCGCTCTGTCTGCCCTCGTCGGGACGCGTGGGCGCGACATCGAGCACTTGATGTCGGCCGTCGTTCACCTGCGGCGCTTCTTCGGATTCGTCATCTTGATCTTGGCCATCGTCGTCCTGGGCGGGGGCGGGTTCGTGGCCTGGTGCACGCTCACCGGCGACCGCGGAGGGAAATGCTTCGGTTTCTAGTACAGGGCCCCGCAAATGAGTGTCCAGCCGGTGGTGAGGCGCCCCGCCGGCAAGGCGCGAGGAGGGCGCATAGCGAACCTATGTAACCGACGAGCAACGAAGCCGCCGGGGATGGATCGCCAGCGGATGGGCACTTATTTACGGGGACCTGTACTAAGATCCCCTCAGCCCGCCCACTCTCAAATTCCCAAAACGTCTCCCTCCGCGACGCCCCGTCCCATCGCCCAGTCCGAAGCCGGCATCGCCCGCTTTCCCTCCGGCTGTACGGTCACGAGCTCCACGCAACTCTGGCCGCACGAGACGACGACGCGTGACTTGTCGGCCAAAAGGACCGTACCGGGAGCCGCTGCCGGGCGCTCTCCGGACACGACACGGGTGGCGTTTATTTTTACCGTGCGACCCCGCGACGTGGTGAACGCCCCGGGCCAAGGGCGCATGCCGCGCACATGGTCGTGAACCCGGGTCGCCGTCTTCGACCAGTCGATCCGGCCGTCTTCCTTCCCGAGCAGCGGCGCATTGGTCGCACGCGCGTCGTCTTGAGGCTCGAGCGCGCACGCGCCAGCCACGTATTTCGGCAGCCACTCGCGCACGGCCTCCGCCCCGTGCCATGCCAGCCGCACGGCGAGCTCGCCGGCAGTTTCTTCGGGGCCGATGTCCGTCGAAATGCGCGCAAACGTGGGCCCCGTGTCCATCCCTTCGTCGAGCTTCATCAGGGTGATGCCCGTCGAAGACTCGCCGTTCACGACCGCCCAGGCGATCGGAGCGGCCCCCCGGTATTTCGGCAAGAGGGATCCGTGGACATTGACGCAACCGAGCCGGGGTCCGGCAAGCACCTCCGCGGGCAAGATTCGCCCGTAGGCGACGACGAGCGCTACGTCGACCGCTTGGCTTCGGACCCAGTCGCGGAATTCGCCCGTTCTCAGCTTGGTGGGTTGCACCACCGAAAGACCGAGTTCCGCGGCCCGAGACTTCACCGGCGGCGCCGCGAGCGAGAGGCCCCGCCCGGCTGGTCTATCGGGCTGGCAGACGACGCCGGCCACTTCGGCGATTTCGGTGAGCGCCTCGAGCGAGGGAACTGCGAACTCGGGTGAGCCGAAGAAGAGGGCGCGGAACTTCGGTCGCCCGCCGGAAGCCATTCGTCCTCAGTGCTTTTTCTTCGTGGAAGCGGCGCGCGAACCGCCGGTCGCGGCAGCGGGCTCCGATCCCGATCCACCTACGACCTCGAACGGGAACTGCGGCTGACTGAGCTCGTGCTCGGCCCCCTCGTCGGCGTGGGCGAGCGGCGTGATGACACGCAGGACGTACTTGCCTTTGGGGAGCGGCCCGGCCGCCTCTCGCGGGTAGCCGCGACCGACGAGCGCTCCCTTCGCCTTCTCCTTCGAGGCCCATTTGTACTTTACGGCCTGCCAGGGCAGAACGACCTTTGCCGTTCCGTTCGATGCCAGGGTCACCCGCGCCGTGTGCGAGTCGGCGGCTTCGTTGTCGGCGGCTTCTGCGGGAAGCGAAGGCTCTTCGCCGGCTGGTTTGTCTACGCGGGCCCCCTTGGCCGTGTACACCTCGAACGCGAAATGGGGGTCCGGATCCACGGTGAAGTCCAGCGGCAACGCTGTCTTTCCCTTGTTCCGGTAGACAATCGTCACTTGGGACGTCGCGCCAGGCGCGATTCGGGAGTCCGCCGAGACTCGGACATCGAGCGTGTCTTTCGTCGGCACGTGGTCCGGCGCAGGGGAGTTCGCTGCGACTTCGCAAGAGGCTTGCGATAGCGACGCCATCAAGTCGGAGATCGCGTCGCCACTGCACGGCACCTCGTCTTTCTTCTCCGAGTCGTCTCGAACGACCGCTTTGTCGCCCCGCGGTGCGGACGGGCCTCCGGAGCTGTCGCCGAGGGCCTTCGACTCGGAAGGCGCCTTCTCGGCACCTTTCGAGGGATCGTCGGACGATTCCGTTCCGTTCGAGCCCTCGGGGCTTTCAGCCGGCTTGTTGGAGTGGCAGCTTGCGAGCACGAGCCCGGTGACGATGGTCGACGCGATCCATTTCATGAGCTCACCAAGCTAACACTGCCGCTCGCCCCCGCGCACGCGACTCGTGGCTCATGTGCGCTTTGGGTAGAAAGGTGCGACGGCGAAGGCGAGCTGCATGGCGAGGAGGCGGCTCCCTCGGACGGTCACGTCCCCCGAGGAGAGTACGTCTTCCGGGGCGCGCCCGCCGCTGACCACGCTGTGGAGCGCCGCCAACGGGACTTCCACGACGGTGTCCGGTTTGTCGGGGTCGATCGGCCGACGGGTGGCGCTCCCGAAACCGAAGATCGCGGAGAGGCGCCTCCCGTCCTCTTCGATCACCACGAGTTCGATTTTGCCGTTCGCCATGGCAACCCGCTGGACGATCCGCGGATCGCTCAGCATGACGACGCCGCTTCCGGCGGCGGCCTTCGGGACCAAGCGCTTCGAGCCGAGCGCGTCCTCGAGGAAGCGCTCGGCCATTTCTTCCGTGGTGTACATCCAAATCGTCGGACGCGGCTCTTCGCCTTCGTCGACGCGCATTTCTCGCCCGCGGATGCGCATCGTCCAGCTCGCGCGTCCGTCGACGCGCAGGGCGACCGTGAACCCGTCGGCGGGTCCCCCCGCGCCGACCAGCCGTGCATGCAGCGCGGGAATGGCGTCGGTGACCAGGGATTCGAGTGTGGTGTCCGGCGGCAGATCGAGGGGGAGCATTGGAATCGCAATTGACCAATCGAACGGGAGCCAAACCGTTCGGTGCTCTAGGAGTAGCGGCTTTGGGGCTCGTCGTGCTGGAAATCCGGGCTAGAGTCGGCGCCGATGGCTCGTGTGATGAACTTCAACCCCGGTCCCGCGGCCCTTCCCCTTGCGGCGCTCGAGCGTGCGCGCGACGAACTCATCGACTTCGCAGGAAGCGGAATGTCGATCATGGAACAGTCGCACCGCGGCAAAGTCTACGAGGCGGTCCACGATGAGGCCCTCGCGCTCTTGCGGGGGCTCTTGGCGATTCCGAAAACGCACGACATCCTTCTCCTCCAGGGGGGGGCGTCGATGCAATTCGCGCTCGTGCCGATGAGCTTTCTGCCCCCCGGAGGCTCGATCGACTTCATCGTGACGGGCGCGTGGAGCATGAAAGCCCACGCCGAAGCTTCAGCCTGGGCGGCAATCGCGGGCGCGAAGGCACGGGTAGCCGCTTCGACGCGCGAAGCGGGCTTCCGCCGCGTCGTCCAGCCGGCCGAGGCAGATCTCGATCCGTCCGCGGCGTACGTCCATTGGACGAGCAACGAGACCATTCACGGCTTGCAGTACCTCGAGCTGCCCCGCTTCGGAGCGGCGCCGCAGGTTTGCGACATGTCGAGCGACTTATTGTGGCGCAGGTTCGACGTGTCGCCCTTCTCGTTGATCTTCGCGGTCGCGCAGAAGAACATCGGCCCGAGCGGCGTCACGGTCGTCATCGCGCATCGCGACTTCATCGAGAGAGGCCGCAAAGATCTGCCGAGCATCCTCCAATATCGAGCTCACGCCGAGGCCCGGTCGCTGCTCAATACGCCCCCGACCTTTTCGATCTATCTCATGCGGAACGTGGCCCTCTGGATCGAATCGCTGGGCGGTCTCGGAGCGATCGAGAGCCGCAACCGATCGAAGGCCGCGCTCTTGTATTCGGCCATCGATTCCGCCGCGGACTTCTATCGGTGCCCGGTCGAACAGGCCAGCCGGTCGGTGATGAACGCAGTGTTTCGCCTCCCCAGCGAAGCGCTCGAGCAAGAGTTCATCGACGAGGCCAAGAGAGCCGGCATGGTAGGCCTCAAAGGACACCGGAGCGTCGGCGGCATCCGCGTCTCGCTCTACAATGCGGTCGAGCCCGAATGGGTGGCCGCGCTCGTGGAGCTCATGAACGATTTTGCGCGACGGAACGGCTGAGAACCGGGCCGGGCTCGTGTCGCTCGCGGCGCTGGGAAGACTCGGCCTAGGCCCTCTTGGTCGCCTTCGCGGTGAGCGCTTTGAGCGCCCCGTCGAGGGCCGAGGCAATCGCGGGCGGCGTCGCGTCGCCGCGGCTCCACTGGTCGGCCTTCAGCAGCGTGGTTTGCGCGGTGCGCGCCAGCTTGGTGCGACGATGGCGCGAGAGACCGCGAAAGGTGCGCTGCGAGTCGGTGGTGGTGACGCGAACGGCGGGTCGTTGGAAGCTACGCATGCTCGCCGCCTCATACAGCAGGGCTCGAGGGGATCCAAGCGGCGCCGCGCACCCGCCGCCGTATGAGGTCTCGCAAACCGTCGATGTCGATGGGTTTTTCGAGCCACGCGTTGGGCACGCGCTCCAATAGCGCGCGCACCTCCGGCTTCACGATGCCGCCTGTAATGAAAACGATTCGTGCAGCCTGGTCGGGCGCGTGCCCTTCGATCCGGTTGCGCAGCTCGACTCCGTTTATCGTTGGCATCATCACATCGCACAAGATGACGTCGAACGACTCACCCGCCGTGATTCGAGCGATCGCCTCATCCGGCTCGGTGGTCGCGGTCACCATGAACTCATCCGAAAGGATGCGACGAAACGACTCGGCGACCAGCCTTTCGTCGTCGATGACGAGAACGCGCGCTCGCCGAGGAACGGTTCCCGATGCAGTGCGCGGCGGACGATCGCTCGAGGATCCGGACATTTCGTCGGGGGGGAGCAGCCGTCGTGCCTAATGTGGAACGCGCGGTGCTTCCGCGGCTGCTTGTTGGCGCAGGGACTAGGCACCGGAAGGCGATGTTGCCCGCCGAGCCGGGAGCCGCCAGGATGACACGGGGCGGGGTGGCACGGCGTGTCAAATTTGTTGAATCCGACGAATCGTGTAGGTGCGAAACGTCAGAGCTGGAAATTGCCCGGCCACGCTATGATTGCATTCATGCGTATGAACGCATATATAGTAAGGCGTGGTCGCCATCGACCTGTCGTCTTCCGAGCGATGGGAGCTCTATCGGGTGCTGGCCGAGCCCATGCGCCTTCGCCTCCTTGCGCTTGCCGCCGATGACGAGCTCAGCATCGGCGAGCTTGCAGAACTGCTTGGCGAGAGCCAGCCGAACGTCTCGCGCCACGCCGCGGCTCTGCGCCAAGCCGGGCTCTTGCGCGACCGGCGGGAGGGTACGCGCACCCTTGTTCGCGTCGCGGCCGAGGCAACTCGCGACGCGGTCGTGGCCGACGCTCTGGCCAGCGGTCGGGGGCTGTGCGAGCGCGACGGGAGCCTTGCCCGAATAGCGCGCGTTCTTCGAGCAAGAGAGGCCGCGGCGCACGAGTTCTTCTCGCGGGCCGAGAGGAGCAAGGTCGACTCCGTGCCGTCCGAAATCGGCGCCTATCTTGCCGTGCTCGGGCAATTGCTTGCGCGCCGCGAGCTCGCGCTCGACGCCGGGACCGGCGACGGCCGCCTGCTCGAACTTCTCGCGCCGCTCTACGAGCGCGTGGTCGCCGTCGATCGCTCGGTCGAGCAGCTCGCGCTCGCTCGCGAACGGGTCGCCAGGCGCGGCTTCGCGAACGTGAGTTTTCTTCGAGCGGAGCTCGATTCCAGCGAGCTCCAACGGGCAGTGGGCGCGGCGGCCGAGGGCGGGAAGCCTCGCGGCGGTGCCGACGCGGTTTTCGCCTCACGCGTGCTTCATCACGCTCCGCAACCGGCGAAGGTCGTTGGGCAGCTTGCGGGTCTTTGCGCACCGGGCGGAGCGCTGGTCGTGCTCGACTATGTCCGCCACGACGACGAGTCGATGCGGGATCAGGCCGACGCGTGGCTGGGCTTCGAGCCGGCGGAGCTGCGGCGTTTTGCGCGGTCCGCGGGTCTCGATGACGTCCGTATCATCAAGATTCCCCCATCGCTCTGTGGCGACGGACCCGACCATCACCTGCCGTGGCAAGCGCTCATTGCTCGGAATCCTTCCGAGGGCGTTCACGGTAACCGGCGACGAAAAGAGGCATGACCATGAAAGACAACGCGCGCGAAAACTACAAAGTGAAGGACATGAGCCTGGCCGATTGGGGCCGTAAGGAAATCGCGATCGCCGAGAGCGAGATGCCGGGCCTGATGGCGCTGCGCCAGGAGTTCGGTCCGACCAAAGCGCTCAAAGGAGCGCGCGTCGCGGGCTGTCTTCACATGACGATCCAAACCGCGGTGCTCATCGAGACGCTCCTCGAGCTCGGCGCCGAGGTCACGTGGACGAGCTGCAACATCTTCTCCACGCAGGATCACGCGGCCGCTGCGATCGCCAAGCGCGGAGTTCCCGTCTTCGCGTGGAAGGGCGAGACGGAACAGGAATACTACGAGTGCATCGAGATGCAGCTTCGCGCGTTCTCAGGCGGAAAGGCGCCGAACATGATCCTCGACGACGGCGGCGACCTGACCGCCGTCATCCACGACAAGTACCCCGCGTTCTTCGAAGGTCCCGATCCGATCCGTGGCCTGTCCGAGGAGACGACGACAGGGGTTCACCGCTTGTACGACATGGCGCGCAAAGGAACCCTCAAGGTCCCGGCGATGAACGTCAACGATTCGGTCACCAAATCGAAGTTCGACAACCTCTACGGTTGTCGCGAGTCTCTCGGCGACGGACTCAAGCGTGCGACGGGTGTCATGTTCGCAGGCAAGGTCGCCGTGGTGTGCGGATACGGCGACGTCGGCAAGGGATGCTGCCAGTCGCTCCGGGGCCTGGGTGCCCGCGTCGTGGTCACCGAAATCGACCCGATCTGCGCCCTTCAGGCCGCCATGGAGGGTTACCAGGTCGCGACGCTGGAAGAGATCGCGCCGCTCGCGGACATCTTCGTCACCGCGACCGGGTGCGCGAACGTCATTCGGCAAGAGCACATGCGGGCGATGAAGGATCAGGCCATTCTCTGCAACATCGGGCATTTCGACTGCGAGATCGACGTCGCGTGGCTCGAGAAGA
>CAZVPE010000097.1:0-19062 GCA_964628155.1 uncultured Polyangiaceae bacterium
GGGATCACCCGCGAGCAAACGATCGTCATCCCCGCCTTCTTTGCGGCGGGGATGCTCGCGTTCTCGAACGTGGCAGGCCGGCTCGGCGACCGGATGGGGCACCTATTCGTCATGCGGCTCCTCGGAGCCGTCGGCGTCGTGACCATTTTGGCGTTCGTCTTGCTCAATTCGTTCGCACCGATGGCGGCGGCGGTCTTCGCCGCGGGGGCGACCCTGGCGTCGATCTCGCCCGTAAGCCTCGCGCTCCAGGGCGTCGTCGCACCGAAGCACGAGTACAGCCGCGCCAACGCCGTGTACAATGTCTTCTATGCTGCAGGTATGCTGCTGGGGCCTCCGGTTTCGAGCCTCGTCTTCCGACGCTTCGGGGGCGCGACCATGCTGTACCATCTGGCGGCTCTCTGGGTGTCGTTCGTCGTCTTCGCGAGACTGTTCGCGGCCGACGATCCGGCACACCGTGCGCGATCGCCCCGAAGCCCCCGCGCCGTCCACCTGGCCTGATTCCATGCGAACGATCCGCTTTCGCTCGTCGTTGGGACCGATCCTGGCCGCGGCTTGGCTCGCCGGCTGCGGCGGTCCGCAGGCGACCCCGACCTCCCCTTTGCCCAGCGTGACCGCCCCTTCGACGCCGCCTCAGGCGAGCGTCACCAGCTCACCGGCCGCTTCGTCCTCGGCTCAATCGCTAGCCACGACGCCAAGAGCGGCGACCATTGCCAAAGCGGCGTTCGGAGCGGTCGATGGCAAAGACGTGGCGCTTTACACGCTGACGAACGCAAATGGCCTCGTGCTGAAAGTGACCAACTACGGCGCGATCGTCACCGAACTTCACGTGCCCGACCGAGACGGAAAGCTGCAGGACATCGTAGCCGGGTACGAGAACCTCGACGGTTATCTGAAGAGCACACCTTACTTCGGTGCCATGGTTGGTCGGGTCGGCAATCGAATCAAGAACGGCGAGTTCCAGCTCGAAGGCAAGACCTACAAACTTGCCATCAACAATCCTCCGAATCACCTGCATGGCGGCAAGAAGGGCTGGGACAAGGTCGTCTGGGACGCGGAGACGAGCGAGACCCCGAGCGGACCGGCCATCACGTTCCGCTACGTCTCGAGGGACGGCGAAGAGGGCTACCCTGGCACCGTCACGGCCAACGTGCGTTACTGGCTGACGAACGACAACGAGTTCCGAATCGACATGGAGGCGACGTCCGACAAGACCACGATCGTGAACATGGTGCACCACACCTACTGGAACCTTGCCGGGTACGATTCCGGTACGATTCTCGATCACGAGCTGACCCTCCATGCCGGCAAGTACACGCCTGGGGATCCTGTCGTGCCGAACGGAACGGTGCGCGCCGTCCAAGGCACCCCCTTCGATTTCACCGTTGCAAAGACGATGGGCAAGGACATGAAAGCCGTCGTCGTGAAAGGCAACCCCGACGGCTACGACAACAACTTCGTCGTCGACGGCGACCCTCACACGCTGCGCCCCGTGGCGCGCGTCAAAGATCCGAAGTCGGGCCGCGTCATGACGCTGGAAGCCGATCAGCCCGGCGTTCAGTTTTACGCCGGCATCTTTCTCGACGGAACAATCCGGGGCAAAGGGCACGTCTACAACCAGTACGACGCGTTCTGTCTCGAGACCCAAGCGTTCCCAAACTCGATCGGCGTCCCCGGTTGGAAGAACGACGTCATCCTCCGGCCGGGGCAGACGTACAGGCACGTCATGATCCATCGCTTCTCGACCGAGTGAGCTCGACGGCTGCCACCGGGGCAGAGAAGCGCGAGCATCGACTCCGGCGCGGGCCCGTTTCGGCGCGTGACAGGCTCAGTTCACATGGCTAGGATTCCGCCGATTCGCGGGCCGAAAGCGCCCGGGCGCGCGAGGCCTGTCGACGATACCTGGGAGCGGAAGACCAAGGAGACCGACGTGGAAATGATCAAATCCGGGAAGCTCGGCCGCGCGCTCGTCGTCGCGATCGCATGCGCGGCGATTTCGGTCGCCGGGTGCGACCGCGGCGGGGCGTCCAAAGTCGTGAAGCTCGCCTTCGTCACCAACAACGCGAGCGAGTTCTGGAAGATCGCCGCCGCGGGCGTCCACAAGTACGAGCAAGAGGCCAAGGTTCAGGTCGACGTGAAGATGCCGCCCACCGGTACGACCGAAGAACAGAACCAGATTTTGGAGAATCTTTCGAGCCAGGGCTACGACGGAATCGCGGTCAGCGTCATCGCGCCGAACGATCAGGTGCCCGTGCTCGACAAGGTTGCCGCGAAAGCAAAGCTCGTCACGTTCGACTCGGATGCGCCGAAGTCGACCCGGCTTCTCTACATCGGAACGAACAACTACGAAGCGGGAAAGGTGCTCGGCGGGGAAATCGTGAAGCTTCTGCCGAACGGCGGCAAGATGGCGGTCTTCGTCGGGACCCTGTCGGCGGACAACGCGATTCAGCGCCTGAAAGGGATCCAAGACGCCATCGCCGGTCACAACATCGAGATCGTCGACAAGCGGGAAGACAACACCGACCGCGCCAAGGCTCGGTCGAACGTGGAAGACATCATCAACGCCCACAGCGACTTGAACCTCGTCGCAGGCCTCTGGTCCTACAACGGCCCGGCGATCGCCGCGGCGATCGAGGCCCTCGGAAAGAAGGGCAAGATCGCGGCGGCCGCCTTCGACGAAGAAGACGGAACGCTCAACGCGATTGCCAACGGCACCGTCGCTGTGACCGTGGTGCAGAAGCCATTTCAGTTCGGATACTTGGCGAGCAAGTGGATGCAGGATCTCGCCACCAAGGGCGACGTCGCAAAAGCCGCGCTGCCACCCAACGGCCTAATCGACACCGGAGTCGAGGTGATAAGCAAGGCCAACGTGGACAAGTTCCGACAGCAACTGGCGGAGATGAAGAAGTAGATCCCCTGCGCTACGCGATATAGGCATGCCTTTCTGAGCCGCGCCAGTGTCCACGAACGCTCCTTCGACGTCGAGTCTGCTCGCGATGCGAGGCATCACGAAGCGGTTCCCAGGGGTAGTGGCGCTCCAGAACGTGTCCCTTTCTCTGGCCGGCGGCGAAGTTCTGGCGCTGATGGGCGAGAACGGCGCGGGCAAGAGCACACTGATGAAAATTCTCGGCGGGGCCTATCTTCCCGACGAAGGAACCATTTCGATCGACGGGGCGCGGGTGCTTCTCTCGGGCGTCCGCGAGGCGAAGCGGCTGGGGATTGCGCTCATTCATCAGGAGTTGATGCTCGCGCCGAATCTCGACATCGCGGCGAACATTTTTCTCGGGAGCGAGCGGCCCGGGGAGCCGTCTTTGATGATGCCGCTCCCGCGCCTGCAGATGAACGCGCGGGCGGCGACGCTGATGAGGCGCGTCGGTCTGACCCTCTCGCCGACCACCCCCGTCTCCACCTTGACCGCCGGCCAGCTGCAGATGGTCGAAATCGCGAAGGCGCTCTCGCACAACGCTCGCTTCATCATCATGGATGAACCGACTTCGTCGCTGACTTCGGGCGAGTCCGAGCAGCTCTTTCAAATCATTCGCCAGCTTCGGTCGAGCGGGATCGGAGTCATCTACATTTCGCATCGGCTCGGCGAAGTGCTCGATTTGGCCGACCGCATCACCGTGCTGCGCGACGGCCGGTACGTGGGCGACTTGTCCCGGGCCGAGGCAAGTCACGAAAAAATCGTCGCAATGATGGTGGGTCGCGAGCTCTCCAAGCAGTATTTCCCTGCCAAGGACGAACGCGTCCCCGGCGAATCCGTGCTCGAGGTGGACGATCTCCTCGTCCCGGGCGCTCCCGCCGGCATCCGCTTCAACGCGCGGCGCGGCGAGATTCTCGGGTTCGCCGGGCTCGTGGGTGCGGGGCGCACTGAACTCATGGAGACGATCTTCGGGGTCAAGCCGGCTCTCGCGGGGACGATGACCCTGGACGGCAAGCCCTTTCTCCCCCGCAGCACGCGCGACGCCATCGCCCGGGGCGTCTTCCTGGCACCGGAGGATCGCAAGCGGCACGGTTTGGTGTTGCCCATGTCGGTTGCGCAAAATACGTCGCTCCCGAACATCGGTAACTACAACCGGTGGGGCCTGCTCGATCGAGCCATGGAGAGGCGAGTGGCCGAGGCCGAGGTCGCGCGCCTGAAGACCAAGACGCCAAGCATCCACCAAAAGGTGGTCAATCTGTCGGGCGGCAACCAGCAGAAGGTCGTACTCGGCAAGTGGCTGGCGATGAACCCTCGCGTTCTCATCTTGGACGAACCGACCCGCGGCATCGACGTGGGTGCGAAAGCAGAGATATATAGGCACATGTCCGCATTGGCCTGCGAAGGCATCACGATCCTCATGGTCAGCTCGGACATGGAGGAGGTCATCGGCATGAGCGATCGAGTGGTCGTCATGCACGAGCGGCGCATCAAGGGCGTCCTCGCTCACGAGGGTCTCACGCAGGAGCGCATCGCCACCCTGATGACGGGCACCGCGGAAGGAAGCGTGGCGGCATGAGACGCGAACTCGGCATGTCGGTCGCGCTCGGATTGATGTGCGTCGCGCTTTGGGCTTCGAATCCGGATTTCCTCGGACAATCGAACGCGCTCAACACGGCACGACAGATCTCGATGCTGGGCATCTACGCGATCGGCATCGGGTTCGTCATCATCGCGGGCGGAATCGACCTCTCGATTGGCTCGGTCATCGGCCTGACCGGTGTCTTGATCGCGAAGATATCGTCCACGCAGCCCGGCGGTATGGGATCCCCGCTCTGGATGGGCATTTGCGTCGGCCTTTCGGTGTCGATTCTCATCGGCCTGGCCCAGGGCCTACTCATTACGAGGCTCAAGCTACAGCCCTTCATCGTGACGCTCGGAGGAATGCTCCTCATCCGCGGCGTGTCGCAGACCGTGGTGCAGGGGGGGACGTTGAGCTTGGCGGGCTCGCCGCTCTTGGGGCTCGCCAATGGCGGTTTTCTGTCGGCAAACGGTGACCCCCTGCTCCCCTACCCCCTCGTCATCTTTCTGGTGGTCATCGGACTGGCGACGTACTTTCTCCATTTTACCGTGTTCGGCCGATACGTCTACGCGATCGGCGGCAATCGGGACGCAGCCGAGTACTCGGGAATCAACGTTCGCAAGGTGGAAACCGCGACGTACGTGATTTCGGCTGGGCTCGCGGGCGTTGCGGGCGTTTGTTACGCTGCCTACATTGGACAGATGTCGCAGCAGGTCGGCATCGCGTACGAACTCTATGCCATCGCTGCTGCAGTCCTCGGAGGTTGCTCGCTGCGCGGCGGTGAGGGCACGGTGCTCGGGATCATCATCGGATCGGCGATCATGCGAGTCATCGACAACGGCATCAACATGTTTCAATTTCGTTATCACGACCATGAGGGCATCGCTCGCATCTGGCGCCTCGATTCGAACTGGACGTTCGTGATCATCGGTTCGGTGATTCTCGTCGCCGTGGTACTGGATCAGGTGGTGCACATCGTCCAAGCAGCCCGGAGGACGAACCGGGCCGGCGGTGCACCCCGGACTGAAGTGACTGAAGTCCCGGGCAGCGCAAACTCGTAATGAATCTGGCCGTCAGCTCTCTTCGACCGCAACGCGGGCGCCCGTGCGCCAGCTCTTCTCGATGGCCTCGCAAACCGCGACGTTTCGAACTCCGTCCTCTGCCGGCCATTCCCCCAGGCTCGGATCTCGCACCAACGATGCAAAGTGTTCTGCCTGGTGCAAGTATTGATTCGCGCCGGCCACGTCGAAGCGGCGCTCTTTCGTCGGTCCGCCTCGACTGCGGAGAACGATACGGGTGGGATCCCAGCGGGGAACAAAGGCGCGCGGCACTTCGATTGTGCCTTCGTCGCCGTCGACCGTGACCGAATCGTCGCTTCCACAGCGCATCGAGCCCGTGACCGATGCGAGCACTCCATTCGACAGCACCATCGAGGCCTGTGTCGTGGCGTCTACGCCTTCGGTCGTCGCCGAATCGGCAAATGCGGCCACGCGATTGGGCTCCGCTCCGGTCACGAATCTCGCGACGTTCACCCCGTAGCAAGTCAGGTCCCACAGGGCTCCCCCTCCCAGCGTCGCAGACCAACGGTGGTCGTAGGGGTCGTCGAGTCGATAGCAAAAGCCAGCGCGCACCATGAATGGCTTGCCGATGGCGCCTTGGTCGACGAGATTGCGGACGAGAGACCACTGGGGGTGATGGCGATACATGAATGCATCGACGAGCCGCAGGCCGCGGGTCGAAAAGGCTGCGGCCATGCGCCGAGCCGATGCGAGCGTCAACGTGAGACTCTTCTCACAGAGCACGTGCTTTCCGGCCTGAGCGCATCGCACAGCCCACTCTTCATGGAGACCATTCGGAAGGCCGATGTAAACGGCGTCGATTTCGGGATCCCCGAGCAGCTCCTCGTAAGGAGCGTAAGCGCGCAACGCTCCGAGCTCGCGAGCTTTGGCCTCTGCTACGTGTCGATGGCGTGAGGCGATGGCGAGGAGGCGCCCGTTGGCCGACCAGCGGATCGCCGGCCCCACGGCATTCGTGGCGATGCGTCCGCAGCCGATGATGCCCCACCCGATGCGCCTCATGCCAATCCCGTCTACCACGGAGCCGCTCTCGGCTAAAGCAAGTCGAGAAAACCGAGCAATTGTGCCTTCTCTTCGCTGGAAAGTCGTCGGGCCGTTTCGGCGGCGGCATCGTGGAAGAACTCCCCCTTGTCGAACCCGACTCGGTCGAGCACCGCGCGCAGGCTCTTCGCCGTACCGTTGGTGAAATAAGGAAACTTCTTGTAGAGGCGCCGTAGCGAGACCACGCGCGCGCCGCGCTCGTTCACGTAGGGTGTGACACCGGTCTTTTCATACTCCGAACCGGCCCAGACGATTGCGCCTTCAGGGGCCATGACGAGCGCTTCCCAACCTCCGAAAGGGACGCGAGTCGAGGATTCGTCGGCGACCAGGCGGGCTTGGTGGCACGACTCACACTTGCTTCGGAAGACCTCGGCGCCGGCTTGCTCGATGTCGCTAAAGCGCCCGCGTCCCCAAACCGACGGGTTCGGGCGCGGAGCGAAGTTCATGAAGAAGCTCATCAGCGATCGCCGTAGAACCAGCGGACCGAGCGCCGGCTCGTCGACTCCGACGTACTGGATCCACGGGGACTCATGAATCGAAATGGAGAACCATGGATCGTGGTCGCTCTTCGCCCCGGCGACTCGAAACTCGTTATTGACCATCGTGGTGAGGTCCGGATCCAGGGCACGCGAGAAATGCGGGCCGTTGTTGAAGAGACCGAGCAGCGGCTTCGTCGTCGCCACGACGTCGCCACGCCCGGTTCGGTGTGTGCGGCCGTCGACGTAGCCTTCGAAATGACACGTCTCGCAGGTAAAGCGACTGAGCCGACCCTCCGAGCGATTCCAAGGCGCCATCAGTGTCGTGAAAAAGAGCGCCTCGCCGAGCCGTTCTTCGGCCGTTCGGGCCCGCGACTCCTCGTCTTCCACGGCAACCACCGAGCTGTCGGTTGTAGTCACGCGGACCCAGGCGTCGAGCAGCGGATTGGCCATGATCCACGAGCCGCCTCTCCCGCCCTCTACCATCATCGCGCTCCCGGGGTAGATCGCGCGCGTCCGTACGTCGGGCGGGGTTCGTGCGGCGGGGTCGGTCCATTCGACGATCGCGAGCCGATCCGATCCATACCCGGCGGCGACGAGCTCGATTGCCCCGCCCGGCAGCAGCGACAGCTTCAGTGCCTTCGGCGTCACGACGCCGTGCGCCGAGACGTTCACCTCGCTCAGCTTGGTCGCTGTCCCATCCACAATCGAGTACAGCGCGACGAACGAGTCGATATACCCGAACGACCCTTCGGTGCGGTCGAGCGGATGATCCTCGACGCCTCCGGCGGCAAGCAGGAGTCCCTTTCCGTGCTGCACGGCGTCGACACCCCAAACAGGGCCATCGCGGGTTATCCGCACTTCACCGCCGCGCTCGGGAAAACCGCGAACGTCCACGGGCCGCACGACGATTTGATGGTCGAGCAGGCAGTCGACGATCACGCTTTGCGCCACCCGCTGCACGTGAATCGGACCGTGGCAGAGCGAGTCGTCCTGGCGGGCAGCAGGGCCATGGTCGTCTCCCGTGCCGGGCCGAAAAGTCACAAGCCGCCCATCGTGCTCTTCCACGACGTAGACAACACCTTCGGGGCCGGTCGCCACGTCGCGCATGGCGAGGACTCCCGGTAGTTCGATCGATCCGGCGAGCTGGAGCTTCCCGGCGGTCGTTCGGTAGCGCGCCACGCGAGTCGACAATTGTCCGACGGCAAACACGTCCCCGTTCGCCGCTGCCGCCAGCCCTATGGGGGACGCGGGAGCGTCGAGGCGACCGACTTCACGGAGATCGCTGTCGAGCTCCACGACGCGGTCCCGGCCGCGCAGGATCCCGACAAAGCGGTCCGAGGACGGATTGTCGCTGCCAGAAGCGATGCGGTGAATGACGTAGGGGTCGGTGCCCAGCGCGACGTCCGCAGTGCGAGCGTGGGCAAAGTCCTTTCGCGCCCGCACCCCGGTTTCCCAGGCGCGCAAGGACGCTAGCGGATCGTCAGAGAGCGGTGCGGGCGCGGCCGAAGCTTGGTGATCACCTGCGGGCGGAACATGCAGGCTTATCCCGGGCGCGCACGCCGTGAGAACAATCAGTGTCCCCCAACCGCGACACGCAAGGCGAAATAGGTCCGAGCGAGCGCCCACACCGACCGGTTCACCAGCCTCCGCCGCCATCCCCTTTGAGCGCTGAACCAGGGCTGGATGCCGCGACTGGGCTCTGTTGCTCGGCGGCCTGATTCTGCGCAGTGTTCGCCGGTCGGGGCTGATCGGCGCAACCGACCGCCGACAGCGCGGCGAGCGCGCCGAGAACGAGAAACGTGAACGCTGCAGCAAACATCTTCATGGTCTTGTCCTCCTGGCAGCTGGAATGAGACAGAGGTTCCCCTAACACGAAACCCGTCCGGCTTGAAGAGCCAGACTCCTTCGCGGCACATCGGCCGAGCGCTCGCTCTCCGGATGTCCGGGCCATCGCACCTGGCCGGCCAAGGCGAGGTTCCGAACCGTTCTCTGGCGCGCGTCACGACCGCTGCGAGTAGCCTGGTCGGGCATGACCGATCGCATCCACGGCCTCGAGCTCGAATTTCATCTCGCGACGTTGCTGCAAGACCTGCGTCTCCTCGGCGTGCTCGTCCAGCAGGCTTCTCGCAAGACCTGGCTTTACACCGTGCAGCCACTTCAAGCGCATGTCGTGGGTCTGTGCTCGCTCATCATGGAGTCGTCGGACGACCTGGAGAAGGCGGCCCTGCAAGAACTCTTCGCCGCGGTCCTGGAGGTCAATCCACCGAACGACAGGGGGGTCCACACGAACGCGGGCGCGTGGGCAAAGGTGAAAGCGGCACACGGCCGCGTCGCGTCCGCGTTTGCGGGCCGATGCAAGCCGTGGGTCGTCGCAGATCCCACGGTCACCAAGCCGCTTTGAGTGCGCTGGGGTCAGTTCACGTCGATGAGCACGTTGTCGTAATAGATCTTCATTGGCTGGAGAGGTCCCATGAAATAGTTTGCGCCCACGATCACCGAAAACGGGGCGTTCGCAATCTGGGGGATTGCGAAGGTGCTATTGGTAATCAAAACTGGTTGCCCGTCGTACGACAGCGACACCTGGTTCGTCACGACGTCGACCGTCATCTTGACCACCGTCCAGACGCCGAGAGGCGCTTGCGGCACGGGATGCACGACGTCCTGAGAACCGCCGTTGGACTGCGGAACGGTCTCCAGGAGCTGGGCCGCTGTTCCGAATAGGTCGAGGCTCACGCCCCATCCATTGTTGCGGTAGCCTATGCGAACTAGGCTGACATCCCTCCCGCCTGGGTCGAAAGCGTCGATCTTCAGTGCGAATTGCAGACTCACCGAGTTGCCGCCCGCGGAGTACTTGGTGAACTGCTCGCGGTAAAGGACGCCCGCCGCCACGATGGGGGTCGAAAGAAGCAGGGTGTTCGGATTGGACGGTGCGTCGGCGGGAGAGGCGAAGCTCGCACAATCGGCGCCGGTGATGACCAGGGTGTCCCAGGTTCCCTTGACCGCGGCGGTCGGTTCGTCGAAATCGTTGCAATACGCGGTGTCGGATGCCGTGTTCTGGGCGCACCAAGACCCTGCATCGACGCCGCTCTCGACCGCGGCCTGATCGGTGGTTGCGCCGCCTGTCGGGGGCAACACGGACACGCCACTGGATCCGCCTTCCAAGGAATTGACGGCCGATTCGATGGCCGCGTCGGACACGGTCTGCGGTTGCGTGAGAAGGCTCGCGTCGATGAGGGTCGCCGTTTGGCCCGAGGCCCCTTCGTCGACCGTCGCCCCGGACGCCATCGCATCCACACTCAGGGGGCCTGGCACCGCCCCCTCGGGATTCGCCCCCGCCCAGCCGTCCCCGAGGTCCAGGCCGCCGTCACTCGATTGGTCGACCCCCGAAGCGCGGCTGCCCCCAGGAGAGGGCTGCGAAGTCTCGCCAACGGGCGCCGTATCGGCTCCTGCCTGCAAACTATCGAGATCGAACGAAAGAGTGCAGTTGCACAGACTTAGAGCGCAGAGGGCAACGAACCCACGAATCATGCGCATGTCAGCGTCCCCCCGATCGGAGCCCCGCCTATCCCCTGGGCACACCCGTTCCGCTACGGAACGACGGCTCGCACTCGTTAGGGGGTAGCCGTTCGGGCGGACCGGTTTGTCGCCCATTGAAGGTGACTGTGCCCCTGCGCCCAGTTCGATCGGAGATTCAATCCGAGGGGAGCATGCACCGGCGCTTGGAGCGCCCCGAGCGACCGAGCTAGCCGGAGCCGTGCCCCCACGCCACCGGTTGCCCCGTCGACTCCACGACCGACATCCACAGATCCCCGCTCGTGTCCACCTGCTTGCGATACCGGGTTGCCAAGGGCATCGGCACGTGCACGAAGCGCCCGTGCCATCGCCCGATGAGAACTTCCGTGTTTCCCGCCATCGCCGCGTGAACGGCGTTGCGAGCCATGTTCCAACAATAGACACTGTCCGTCGGCGACGCCGGCACACTTCGAATATGGTAGCTGGGATCGATATACTTCAATGTGACGTCGATGTGTCTTTCTCGAAAATGGGACACCACCTTGTCCCGAATAAGGGCTCCAATATCGGCCAGGCGCACGTTTCCGCTTGCATCCGTCGGGCGATCGCTCGCGGTCGCGGCGCAGAGCTCCTGGCCGGCACCCTCCGCGACGACGATGACCGCGTGCGAATTCTGCGAGAGCCTCTCCTCGAGATAGCCGAGGAGGCCCCCGTCTCCTTCGAGAACGAGCGGCACTTCAGGGATGAGCACGACGTCGACGTCGGTCGAGGCAATCGCGGCGTGGCAGGCGATGAAACCGGAATGGCGCCCCATGAGCTTGACCACCCCAACGCCGTTCAACGCGCCGGTCGCCTCCACGTGAGCGCCCCGAATGACATCGACCGCAGCGGAGAACGAAGTCTCGAAGCCAAAACTCTTGTCGATGAAGTGAATATCGTTGTCGATTGTCTTGGGTACGCCCACGACGCCAATACGCAAGTCGCGTTTGTCGATTTCTTCGACGATCTTCATGGCTCCGCGTAACGTCCCGTCCCCCCCGACCACGAACAAGATCCCGATGCCCAGGCGTTCGAGCGTATTCACTATCTCGCCGGGGTCCTGCTCGCCGCGAGAGGTACCAAGCGCTGTTCCCCCGTCGTGATGAATGTCGTCGACGAACGCAGGTGTCAGCTTGATGGGCGGGTGCCGTGTCCCGGTGACGAGGCCGGCGTAACCATAACGAAAGCCGAATACCTCGCTGATTCCATAGCCGCCGTAAAGCTCCAGAACGAGCCCGCGAATGACGTTGTTGATGCCTGGGCAGAGGCCACCGCACGTGACGATTCCACAGCGGAGACGGGAAGGCTCGAAGTAGATCTGGTCACGCGGCCCCGCCAGCTCGAAGGCCGGCATTCGTGAAATCCCCGAGCCGTACTCCGCGACCTTGGATAGATGGTCGTCCAGCGGCACGCGATCGGCCTTACCGACGTAGTGAATCGCCGAACGCGCCAACCGGTGGGTGAGAGGAGACGGATGTCGGCAAGGGCCGAGGATCTTGACGTCGAGATCGCCGGCGACGACTCGCCCGGTCCTCTGGGGGACGGTCAGCGCAACAGCCATGGCGCGGAGAGGCTACATCCTGCTCCGTTTCGCAGCGCTTTCGGCGACGTTGCCATTCGGTGCCGCTCGAGGGCATCATCGCGCATGGGGGCGCCGTTCGGAGACCCGTCCATTACACTGGGGAACTCATGACCAGCCGAGGATCGACAATCGCGACGTTACTCGTGTCCGGACAGGATCGACGAGGCCTCGTCGCCGCACTGGCGCAGGTCCTTTACGGCCACGGTGCCAATATCCTCCAGGCCGACCAGTACACGGACGCCGACGCTGGCCAATTCTTCCAACGGATCTCGTTCGATCTCTCCGAGAGCCACACGGACCGGAACGCCGTCGAACACGCCATCTCCGAGGTTGCAGGCAGAATGGGACTCGTCTTTCGTCTCGCGTACGCCGAGGCAAAGAAGGGGCTGGCCCTATTCGTGTCGCGCTACGGCCACTGTCTCTACGATTTGCTTTGGCGCCACCGCCTGGGTGAGCTCGACTGTACGATTCGCGTCGTCGTCGCGAATCACCCCGATCTCGAGGAGGTGGCCAGGCAATTCGGAGTGCCCTTCCACTTCGTACCGGTTCGCCCGGACGACAAGCGCAACGCCGAGGCGCAGCAACACGACATCCTCGCTTCGTACGGCGTCGATCTCGTCGTCTTTGCCCGCTACATGCAGATTGTTTCGAGCGAATTCTTGGAGCATTATCAAAATCGAATCATCAACATTCATCACTCGTTCTTGCCCGCATTCGTCGGTCAGAAGCCGTATCACCAGGCGCACGCCCGCGGGGTGAAGCTGATCGGTGCAACGGCCCATTACGCTACCGCGGAACTCGACGAGGGGCCCATCATCGAACAGGACGTCGCGCGTGTATCACACAGAGAGACGATCGACGACCTCGTCCGAAAAGGACGCGATCTCGAAAAGGTCGTCTTGGCGCGCGCGGTGCGGCTGCACATCGAGGACCGCGTCCTCGTTCACGGGAACAAGACCGTCGTCTTCGAGTAAGAGCAAGCGATGCGGGCGGACGCATCCTTTGCGCTGCAGAAGCGGGCGGCCGAGGCGGCTCTCCGGACAACGATCGCCGGCACGCGGAATGCTCCGCTGCGGGAGGGCGCCGTCCATGTTGCACGGAGGAGAAGAGAGCGCCGTGGGCGACGAAGTCGTCGGACGCATCGTCGCGCGCGTGCTCCAACGAGAAGCCGGCGACCGCGGGCACGCAATCCACGAAATCATCGGCGAGACGCTCTTTCACGAACGCTCCCGACTCGAAGGCACGACGGGCCCTCGAGCCGACGCCGACGATGCCTTCTACAAGCGTGTGGCGCGAAGTCTTGCCGGGCCCGGGGCCGCGCCGGGCGCCGCGCTCGTCCGCGAAGTAGTCCGTCACTACACGGTTGAGATTCGTGGACATTTCGATCCGCGCGTGTACGCCGTGGCGACGCGGGTGCTGCCGGCGGGGTTGAATGCGCTGCTCAACGGGCTGTCGCCGCTGCACGTGCTGACCCGTGCTCGCGACCTCCCGAGCATCGAAGAGAACGTGGTCCTCGACGGCGAAATCGAAACGCTGCGATCGTTGGCCAACGTCGGTACTGTAATCCTCGCGCCGACGCACAGCTCGAACCTCGATTCACTCCTTCTGGGCTTCGCGATCTTCCGCATGGGACTGCCGCCGTTCTCTTACGGCGCCGGCCTGAATCTATTTACGAATCCGTTGACCAGCTTCTTCATGAATCACCTCGGCGCCTACACGGTCGACCGAAGCAAGACGGACCCCCTTTACCGGTCGACGCTCAAGGAGTTCGCGACGGCGTTGCTCGAACGCGGACACCACAACCTATTCTTCCCGGGTGGAACACGGAGCCGCTCGGGCGCCGTCGAGACGCATCTCAAGAAAGGGCTCCTTGGAACTGGCCTCACCGCTTTCAAGAACAACTTGCGGTCGAAGAAGCCGCGACCGCGCATCTTCATAGTCCCGGCAACCGCAACGTATCCGCTCGTCCTCGAGGCGAAGAGCCTCATCGTCGACTTCCTCGAGCGAACTGGCAAGGGCCGTTATGTCCGATCGGAGGACGAATTCAACATCGTTCGTCGTTGGGTTGAGTTCCTCTCGGGCCTGCTCCGACTGAGGCTCCGGATCCCGCTCGTCATCGGCAAGCCGTTCGACCCTTTCGGCAACGACGTGGACGCTTCGGGCGCCTCGCACGACGCCCGTGGTCGTCCGGTGGACCCCGCGCGCTACCTCATGGCGGACGGCGCGCTCGTCGATGACCAAGCACGGGACGCTGAATACACGTCGGAGCTCGCGGCACGCCTTCTGAAGGCCTACCGCGCGGACAACGTCGCTCTCGCCCCGGCCGTCCTCGCATTCGCGATTTTCGAACTTTTGCGTCGAGAATCGCCGCGGCTCGATCTCTATCGCCTCCTTCGCCGTGTCGGTCCGGAGGCACCCTTACCTGCAGCGGCCGTCGGCGAGGAGGTGAGCGCCCTGGTCGCAGAGATCCGCGCAATGGCGCGCGACGGTAGGATCCGCATCGGAGACGAGAGCATCGATCCGAACGTCGTCGTTCGGCGGGGCCTCGAGACGTTCCGTACGTACCATGCGGTGCCGGTCATCGACCGCCAGGGCGATCATTTCCGCATACGCGACGCAAACCTTGCTTTCTACTATCGAAATCGGCTCGATGGATACGGCCTTCGGGGTTCCACGCCACTCGCAGGGGCCGACCCATGAACACGGAAGTCCGCGTCACAGTCGTCGGCGCAGGGAACTGGGGCACGACGCTCGCTCACAGGATCGCGTCGAACGGTCACCCGGTCACACTCTTGACGCGCGACCCCGCACAGCTCGAAGAAATCAACGAGCGTCACACGAATGCGCGTTCGGTTCCCGGACTCACCATCGCAAAGAACGCGCGTGCGGTCATCGACATGAAGGAAGCGATCGTGGGGGCCGTCCTGGTGCTCTTCGCCGTCCCGTCCCAGGCGTTCCGCGCGGTCGCATCTGCTGCGGCGGATTTTCTTTCGCCGGAGCAGCTCGTGATCCACGCGACGAAGGGTCTCGAGCGCCTCACCCACCGAAGAATGAGCGAAATCCTGCTCGAAGAGACCTGCGTTCGGCAAATCGGCGTGCTTTCGGGGCCCAATCTCGCAGCCGAGATCGCAGCCGAGAAGCCCGCTGCTACGGTCATCGCATCGCACTTTCCCCGTGTAGTCCGCACGGGACGACGGGTGCTTTCGAGCGCGCGGATGATGGTCTTCGCGGGCGACGACGTCGTCGGCGTAGAACTCGCCGGCGCGTTCAAGAACGTCGTCGCAATCGCCGCCGGGATGGCCGAAGAACTCCGGATGGGAGAGAACGCAAAGGCATTCCTCATCACCCGCGGGCTCGCGGAGATGGCGCGACTCGGCGTCGCTCTCGGTGCTCGCCCCCTCACCTTCGCAGGCCTGTCGGGGGTCGGCGATCTGACGGTCACCTGCGCCAGCGCGCAGTCGCGAAACAACCGAGTCGGGCGCGCCCTCGTCCGCGGCGGCGTCCTGTCGGACGTGCTTCGAGATATCGGAATGGTCGCGGAGGGCGTGTACGCCTCGGTTTCGGTGCACGAACTCGCGGCCGCGCACGGGATAGACGTGCCCCTGATGGATCATGTTTACCGAGTTCTCTACGAGGGGCTATCGCCTTCGGCGAGCGTGGACGAATTGATGCGCTTGCCCTCCGGCAACGATGTCGATGCCTTTGGGAGGGGCAGAGCGGCTCTGGACACGTGACATGCAAAACGTGCGCGGGCGCGAAGGGAATTCGCTTGCTGCCTCCGACGATGCAAACTCTCGTCTAGGATTCACGCGGGGCACTCTTCATGCTTCACCGATCCCTTCATGGGCGAACCACGAACGCTGCGCTTCTACGGGTATGTCGAGCGCCCTTACGAGCAGGTGCGGACATTGCTCCGTGCAGAGCCGCTCGCATTGCTGGCTCGAGCGACGACCTCGGCGGCAAATCGCGCGCGGCAGCTCGTCGCCCACCTGCGCGTCGGCCTTGGGGGGGTGGAAATCGGAGTCGACGTCCGGACGACGGTCCGTCAGATCCGAGAAGAAGAGCCGCTCGCCGGCCTGCAACCCGTCACGTGCGTGGAGCTCGCTTGGGAGGCCGTGCGCGCGCCAGGCCTCTTTCCACTCATGCATGCGACGCTCTGGGCTTGGCCGACGCTGTCGAGCGAGACGCAGCTCGAAATCGAAGGGGAATACCAGCCTCCGTTCCGAGGGCTGGGAAACACACTCGACGCCTTGCTTCTCCATCGCGTCGCGCAGGCCTCCGTGCATCGGTTCCTCGAGGACACCATCGCCGAGATCGGCCGCGAGCTCCCGGCGTAAGCGGCCGCCGCCGGCCATGACGACGCGCTTTGCCACGCTGGTCGAGCTCTGTGAGAAGAGCTGCCAGGCCTTCGCGGATCGGCCTCTCTTCGGGACCAAAGACCGGGGCGGGTGGAAGTGGACTCGATACGGCGAGTTCCGAGGCATCGTCGCCGACTGTCGAGCGGGCCTTTCAGGCATGGGCGTCGGCTCGGGCGACAAAGTCGCTCTGGTCTCGGACAACCGCCTCGAGTGGGCGGCGTGCGCGTACGCCGTGTACGGTCTTGGGGCGACGGTCGTGCCGATGTACGAGGCGCAGATGCCCAGCGAATGGGAATTCATCCTGGGCGACTGCGGGGCCAAGGTCGCCTTCGCGGCCGACGCAGCGATTGCGACGCGCCTCTCGGCCGCAGCCACCCATTTGCCATCGCTGCAGCACGTCCTTCGCTTCGACGGCTCCGAGAAGGATCCAGACTCGTTTGCCGCGCTGGTCGAACGGGGCCATGCCGCGCCCGCACCGTTTCGGGAGCCCTCGCCCGATGTCACCGCGAACCTGATTTACACCTCCGGCACGATGGACAAACCCAAGGGCGTCATGCTGAGCCACGCAAACATCGTGTCGAACGTGAATGCCCTTCACGATGTATTCCCTTTCGATACGGACGATCGCTCCCTTTCCTTTCTCCCCTGGGCGCACGCATTCGGGCAGGCCGAGCTCCATACCTTTCTGAGCATGGGATGCGCGCTCGCCCTCAACCGAGACGTGAGGCTGCTCCTCGACGAGATGGCCGAAGTCAAGCCCACCGTTCTCGTTGCCGTCCCCAGGATATTCGAACGACTCTACGCAGCCGTCTGGGAACAGCTTCGCGAGCGACCACGATTCGTGCAGTCGCTGGTTCGGGACGCCGTGCGGTGGTCGACCAGGCGCGCGAACGGCGAGCGTATCGGCGCCTTCGCAAGTCTCGGCGTGCGGGCAGCCGACGCGCTGGTCTTCTCCAAGGTACGCGCGCGGTTCGGCGGCCGTCTCAAGTACGTGATTTGTGGGGGCGCGGCCCTCGAACCAGAAGTGGGACACTTCATCGACGCACTGGGCTTGACCGTGTACGAAGGGTACGGTCTGACGGAAACGAGCCCGATCGTTTCGGCGAACAGCCCTGGCCACCGGCGATTGGGCAGTGCCGGGAGGGTTCTCCCCGGTGTACGGGTCGTCATCGACCGAACGGTCGGCGAGGGCACCGACGGCGAGATCGTCGTTTACGGGCCAAACGTGATGCAAGGCTATCACAATCGCCCTGACGAGAACGGTGCGCTGCTCCCGGACGGCGGATTGCGAACCGGCGACCTCGGTCATGTGGACGCGGACGGTTATCTCTTCATTACTGGCCGACTGAAGGAGCAATTCAAACTTCAGAACGGGAAATACGTCATGCCGGCGCCGTTGGAGGACAGTCTCAAGGTTTCACCGTAAATCGCGAACGCGGTCATCTACGGCGACAACAAGCCGTACTGCGTCGCACTCGTCCTCATCGATATCGTGCATGTTCGTCGGTGGGCCGAGGAGAAAGGGATCGAACTACGCGATCCGACGAACGACGAACGTGTGATCGGGCTGGTCACTCGGGAGATCGAGCAACGAAGCCTGGATTTCAGGCGCTTCGAAAGACCGCGCGCGTTCGCTCTTGCGATTGACGAATTCACACCTGAAAACGGGATGATGACCCCCACGTTGAAGCTGAAGCGCCGCCTTGTGGTGGGCAAGTACAGGGACATCCTCGATGCCCTCTATGCCAAGACGAAGGGCGACGACACGGCCTAGACGGGTTGCTTCTTGGCGGCGGTGCCCGCGTGCCGAACCGTTAGGACGGGCACCGGAGACAACCTGACGATTTTTTCCGCCACGCTCCCGAGCAGCGCCCTACCGATGCCGCGGCGACCGTGGGTTCCCACCACCACGAGGTCGGCGTGGATTTCGTCGATGGCGGCCAGAATCTCCGTCGACGGCGCACCTCTTCGCAGGACCGCTTTCGCACCGCGAAAGCGTGCGCGAACGCTTTCGAGCGCCTTGTCCAGCTGCTGGCGGGCGGCCTGTTCGATGGGAGCCAGAAGGTCGACGACCAGGAACGACGCGTTCGGATACGCGTACGACGGAATCTCGTACGTGTGCACGAGCGTCAGCGCAGCGCCGAACTTGGTCGCGAGGTCGATCGCGAGATCCGTTGCTTCGTCGGACGACTCGCCAAAGTCGACGGCTATCAGAATGTGCTTGAAGTCGGCCATTGCCCCAAGCCAAGCACGTGACATGCCACTTGCGGCAAATGGCAGATTGGCGATGCATGGGGCTTGGCGCCCGGGCTCGGGTCACGTCGTACGGCGCAACCTCAGCGCAGGATGAACGCCCTCGCTACTTTCGATCGAAACCGCCGCGATAGCCGCTCAGCGTCTCGTCTTCCCGAGACGATCTCGAGGAGTGGGCCGTCTCGACCATATCGTCGGCATGCGGCGCCTCGTTTCGCGCGA
>CAZVPE010000098.1:0-19045 GCA_964628155.1 uncultured Polyangiaceae bacterium
GAGCGGTCAGGTCCAGGCGCGCAGCCCTCCGAATCCCGCAGTGTCGCGGCCTGCTGGGTTGCCGACGGGACCCGTGCACCTTTCGCGTGCAGACCGCCGAAGGCGAGGGGGCACTCCACAATAGGCGGCTTACCCCTCCCGCCACGTCACAGTTGGATGACGCCGCTCAGTTGAAGCAAGTCGGGCACTTGGCCTTCGCCGGCGGGGTCGCGGGCGCCGTGAGGGCGCAATCGAGGATCGCCAGGCCGACGCCGCCAGCGCTGTAAGCCGTGTCGGTGAAGCGCGCGAGGACGGTCGTCGGGTCGGTCGAGCCAATGTCCGTGTCGATGATCGACGCGCAGACGCCGATCGGCGCTGCGGGCGACGAGAGGCAGCTAGAGCCGGTGTGAGCGCCGCAGTAGCAGTTGCCGACGCTCGGGGGCAGCTGGCTGAAGGAGCACTCCGAGGCCGGGTTCGCGCCGTTGCTCGTGAGCGTGCACGTGAGCGCGTCGAGGCACTGCTGCGTTGCCGCGGCGGTCGCGCCCGACACGTTGACGTTGTCGAACGGCGGACTATTGCCGGCACCGCTGGGGTCTCCGCACTCCGAGTTGGAGATCCCGACGCCGGAGCCGTTGCCGGCCGGGAAGGCCCCTCCGGAGCTGTCGAGGCAGGCGTTGAGGACGAGGCAGCTGTAGCAGCTGGTCGGCTTGGGCACGCCGGCCGCCTGGCCGTTCTTCAAGATATCGTGGGCGATGATGATCGCCTCGGTGGGCGTGCAAACGCCGTTGGCGCTTGCGGGGCACTGCACGCTATTCGCGCCGCTCGTCGCGCAGGGCGCCGTGGTGCAGGCCGTGACAGAGCCGCCGGACCCGGTTCCCGTGTCGGCCGTGCCCGTGTCGACGACCGCGTCGCACCGAAGAGTCACAGTCAGCGACCCGACGTTGGGGCACGAGGCGCCGCCGTTGGAAATCGCTGCGGTGAGGGTGACGGTCTCGGTCCCCGCACCATTGCACATGAACGTGTTCGACGAGCCCGTGCTGCTTGCAAGTGACCCGAAGCCGCCGGTGCTGGCCCACGTGAGCGTCACGTCCGAACTCAGGTAGCTCGGGTCGATGCCCGCGGCGGTCAAGCTGATCGTGTTTCCGACCGTGGTCTCGTTCGGCGAAGCCGTGAGCGAGGTCGCCGCCGCGCACGCGCTTCCGACGATGGTCGCGTCGAGCGAAGCGTCGGCGGTCACGACGACGATTCCCACGTTTACGTCGGGCGCGCTGACGCCCGCGTCGATGGTCTCTGAACAGGTGAGGGTCAACGCCACCGTGTTCAGTTGATCGGCCAGTACTCCGAAGGAGGCCGGCCCCGCCGAGCAACTGTCACCGTTGCTGTCAGTGGCGCTCAGCGAGAGCGAGTACCCGCTTGCGACGGGGAGGGTGAGCGAGAAGCCGACCGTTTGGCTGCGGCTGACGTCGACCGATTCGCTGATCGTGGAAAAGCCCGCGAGGGTCGCGTTGGTGATCGTGTACTGCACGGGGCTAAGGGTGATTCCGGGAGCGAGCTGGAGCTGCAGCGTTACGGTGCCGGTTTGTGACGAAGCGCTGGGCGCCACCGCGCCGACCACGCCGGTGTTGCTCCCCCCGTTCGAATTTCCTGTGAGACCGGGCGCGCTCTGCGAAGAACAGCCGACCAACGACACCGCGCCGAGAGCCAGGCCGAAAAGAACCGAATTGAGAATGATTTTCATGAGAATTTCTCCCTGTAGGCCGATCGAAGCGGTCACCGAGAGACGACGTATACGTCATTGACTTACTCGTCCGCGGCCTTACGTTGCGCTGGGAAGCCCGTGCTCCACCGCGATAGAGTGGGTGCGCGCCCAGGCCTGACCGCTCCCTGACGGTCGCGGTACTGGATCCGTCGGCTGACGCCGCCGGGTTGATAACGCAGGCTCGCTCTGTTGATCACGCAGGGCTCGTTCTCGTCGTTTACACGGCGCGCAGGGAGGACACGTGCGCATCGACTGGGAGCAGGATCGTCGCAAGCCGGAGGGAGCTGCCCTCCGCCTCCGAGCGGTTTCCTTCTCAGTCCTGGCTGTCGCCCTGGTCTTCGTGACCTCTCTGACCGCCGGATTGCTGCTGCTGAATCTGCCCGCCGCGCGACGTTTGACGATGCGCGAGCTCAATGGTTTTTTCGCCGCGGAGTTCGAAGGAAAGCTGGTGATCGAGCACATCGAGAATCTGCGACTCGACAGGGCGGACGGGGTCGACGTGCGGATCTCGGGGGCGGACGGCACGACGCTCGTCGTTGCGCACGGGGTGCGCGGCCGCATCGCGCCCCTGGCGCTCTTGCAATCGATACTCCGAGGGTCGGGCGATCTCCACGTCGAAGTCTTCGACATAGACGTGCAGTCTGTCGACGTGAACCTCGACGCAGACCAGGCCGGTACCCTGCAGATCGAGAGCGCGTTCGAGCTGCGAAAGCCGTCGACCCCGACGGGAGCCGAGCGGACCCTTCGTCTCGCGCTGCACGACATATCGGTCCACCACGCGCTTGCCCACGGGCACCCGAGACGGGGGCCGCCGATCGCCGCGGAGGTCGACGGCTTACGGGGGGCCACGGTGAGGGTCGACGGGCGCCGGGTGACCGTCGACGCGCCGCACGCCTCCTTCGTGGGGCACGGGATGCCGCAAGGGATGGACCCCCGCGGCGAAATCGGTGCGCAGGTTTTCGTCCCTTCGCAGAGCGGCCAGCCCTTCGGGCTGGTCGCGTCGTTCACGGGGACCGTTGGCGACATCCCCACGACCGCCAGAGCCGCGTTCGACGGGACGTCGCTCGACGCAACGCTCGACGTGCCGGAAGTCTCGGGCGACCGGATTCGCGCGCTCTTTCCTCAGGCGCCGATCCACCGAGCCGTCACGGTACACGCCGAAGCCCAGGGTCCTCTCGCCAATCTGCGCACGACTGTGAACGCCAGGGCGGGCGCTACCGAGCTCCGAAGTGGGGCCGACGTACGCATCGATGGGCCGCTCGGCGCGACGATTGACCTCGCGCTTCGAAACGTCGACCTGCGCGATCTATGGCCGAACGCGCCCCGTTCCAGCCTCGATCTGCACGCGAAAGCTCGCGTAGAACAGAGCCGAGACGGGACGGTGGAGGGGCACTTCACGGCCGACGTCGCCGGCGGGACGAGCGGTCCGGTGTCCGGAAGTGGAGTGCTCACGATTCAGGGGGCCGTCGCGCTGGGCCCCAGGCCGTCCTTCGACGCGACGATCGCCGGCCACGTCGAAGAGGGTTCCCTCCCCTTCACGAGCGTGCGCCGCGGTCGACTGACCGCCCACACGTTCGGCTCCTTCGAGGCGCCGCACGTGGACGCCGCGCTCGACGCCGACGGGGTTCGGATCGCACGCTACCGATTTCATCGCGCGCGTGTGTCGGCCGCGGGACCGCTCTCTGCGGAGCGCGTGACCGTCTCGCTTCGAGGTGACACCGAGGCGGTTCGGGCGAGCGCCACGGTCGCCCTCGGGGAGGCTCCGACGATCGAGAAATTGGAGCTCGACGTGTCGCGCGGGACCGAGGCGCTCCACGCCACGGCGGCGCGCGTGAACATTCAGCCCGGCGGGATCTCGGTCGCGGGGGCGGTGATCACCGGAGTCGGCGAAGCGATACGCGGGTCGCTGGACGCGGAGGGCGAAGCGCTCGTCGTGCAGGCGTCCTCGAAAGGCGTGGACCTTCGGGCGCTCGGCTATCTGCTGGGCTTCGAGGACACCCTGAGGAGCGGACGCGCGGCGTTCGCCATCGACCTCTCGGCGCGTCGCGACCGCGCCGACGGCAGCGCGACCGTCGACCTCAGCCGCGGTTCTTTCGGGACCCTCGACGAGGTGAGCGGACACGTCGACGCGAAGATGACCGGGCGAAACGTCCGGGGCGCGATGAACGTGTCCGTGGGGGACGTGGTTACGCTCGACCTGTCCCAGGTGAATCTCGAAGTCGGGGGCAAGGGACCGCTCGACGCCGGATCGTGGCGCCGGACGTGGGGCCAGCTGCAGGTCCGCGGGCAGGTCGACCTCGCGAAGGTCGCCGATCGCCTGCCCGTAGGGCTGCTCCCGATTTCCAGAATCGCGGGTCGGCTGACGCTGGACGGGCATATTCGACGGCGGGACGAGGCGGACCGATCGCCCGACGGGACCCTTGCGCTCCGGACGTACGGTCTGAGCGTCGGGTCGGAAAACCTGTCGGGCATCGACGTCCAGATGGACCTCCGGGCCGATCGCGACGGATCCGCCGAGGTCGCGGCGCGCCTTACCGACAAAGACGGGCACCTCCTCTCGCTGGACGCCAAGAGCGCCGCGGCTTTCTTCGAACGGCTCTTCGAATCGCGCAAGAGTGCGGTGGCTGCGCTCGAGGACGTCGTCTTTTCGGCCGTTCTCGTGGCTCCGCCGCGAAAGCTCGACCACCTCCCCGGCGTGTTCGCCATCGCCGGTGCAAAGGGAGAGATCGAAGGTCGCGTGGAGATCGACGGCACCTACCGCAAGCCCAAGGTCGACGCGAGGGTCACCGCCCACGCGGTTCGATTCGACGGTTCGGCCCTGTCGAGATCTCTCGACGCCGCTGTCTCGGCGACGTACGACGGCGTCGCCGGCGACATCGTCCTCGACGCCAACTCCGGGAGAACGAGCGCCCTTCACGCCAGTGCGCGCGTGAACGCCAGACTAGAGGACGTCCTCGCGCCACCGGCGGGTGGCGTGCCGTGGGAAGCGTCCGCGAAGGCGACCCTGACGCGCTTTCCCCTGGGAGCGCTCGCCGCTATGTCCGACCGGTTCGTGACGGGCCGAGCGAGCGGCGTCATCGAGCTTACGGGCCTGCACAAGGACGCGCGCGCGACCGTCGACCTGGATCTGGCCAATCCGGGGGTGGGCGGCGAAACGTTCGACACCGGCAGCGTGAAGATCGCGCTCGATTCCCACGCGCTCGAGGCGAGCGCACACGTCGAGCGGGCTGGCGCAGAGGCGCGAATGACGGCAAGGGCGGCAACGACGTGGGGAACGAAATGGCTCCCTTCGCTGGATCCGTCCGGCGCTTTCAGCGCCACGCTAAAGTCCGAGCATTTCCCCGCGGCGGTGCTCGCACCTCTCCTCGAAGGGGTCGTCGACGAGATCGGCGGAAGCATCGACGCCGACGCGCACCTCGTGCTCCGCCCGAACGAGAAGCCCACAATGGACGGGACCATCGTCGTCTCGGATGGACTCGTCGAAGTGACCGCGCTCGGGCAGGAGATCCACGGCGTTCAGGCGACCGTGGTCTTTGCGCCGAACGGCCTTGTGACACTCGACCGTCTGTCGGCGTCCGGGACGAGCGGAACGTTCACCGCTTCGGGCGCGGCCTATCTCGACGGTCTGCACCTCACCCGGGCGGAGGGCGTCCTGCGGATTCCGAAAGGGGATGCGATTCCGATTGCGCTGGAGGGCGCGGCGGTGGGCTCCGCGTACGGAGAATTCGACGTAAGCGCCGCCGCGTCGCCCGACCACGGAACGGCGCACGTGACGATCGACGTCCCGACGCTGCACGTCGACCTCCCCGAAGCCCCCACCCACTCGGTGCAGAAGCTCGCCGAAGCGCCGCCGCAAACACACGTGGGCGTGTACACGGCCGAAGGGAAGTTCATGGCTTTGCCCCTCGGCGGATCGTACGCAGCTACCCAGCGCTACGGTCCCAGGACGCCTTGGAGCGCCCCCACCGTCGACGTGCACTTGGGAAAGGACGTCGAGATCCGACGAGGCCTCGGCCTCAAGATCGACCTCGACGGCAACCTGACGGCGAAGCTTGGCGATCCGACCGAGGTGACCGGGCAGGTTCAATTGAAGCGCGGCACGCTCGACGTGCGCGGGAAGAGCTTCGAGATCGAGACCGGGACGGTGACATTCGTCGGCGACCCGTCGAATCCGATGGTGCGCGTCACGACGAGTTGGACCGCGGATGACGGAACGCGCGTTTATGCCGATTTCATCGGTCCGCTGAAGTCGGGCAAGGTGACCCTCCGCTCGGAGCCGCCGCGGCCGCAAAACGAGATCTTGGCACTCATCGTTTTCGGAAATACGAATGGCCTCGAACCCGCCGGCGCGGCCGGCGGCGGCGCACCGTCGGATTCGACGACGAAGGCCGGGGCCGCCGTGAGCGGCTTTGCGACCGCAGGGTTGACCGAGGGTCTGAACAAGCTCACGGGACTCGAGATCACCGCAAAGATCGACACCAGCGGCGCCAACGCGCGACCCGAAGTGGCGGTCCAGATCGCGAAGGACATTTCGCTGCAGCTCGCCGTCGTGCTGGGGACCCCGCCGCAAGGTACGAACCAGGACACGACCTACGGGATCGTCAATTGGCGCTTCTTCAAGAGCTGGTCGCTCGAGACCACGTTCGGCAACCTGGGGACGTCGATTGCGGACGTGCTCTGGCAGCATCGGTATTGACTGGGTACAGGAGACCCCCCTCAGGTCCCCCCGCGAGCGGGGGGACATTGCACGTGAGAAGCGGTGAAGTTCTCTGGGTTCGTCACATCGTGTTGTGAACCAGCTGGTCCAGCTATCAAACCTCACCCCCCGGCCCCCTCTCCGCTCGCGTCGCTCGCGGAGAGGGGGAGCAGCTCCGTTATCGCGAGCCCGAAGACACCCCTCTCCGCTTGCGGAGAGGGGCCGGGGGTGAGGTCTTCTGGGGAAGGAGGGGGCGCCCTGGTGTGGGCCTTTTCTCGAAGGCCGAGCGCGATGTGACTGTGCAGTTCACTGCGACCGGGGATAACAACTCCTGGTGAAGCGTCCCCCCGCCCCGCGGGTGAGGTTCGGGCTCTCGGGCGCACCGGGACCTGTTGTTCTCAAGCCGACTTGCGAGCGAGCGCCGCGGCGGCAATCTGGGGAGCCCCAAGGCGGACCCGGACTTCGCGCGAACCGTTCGCGAGAGCGCCGGGGTCGACCCGAATTCGATTCGAATCGAGCGGCGCGCCGTCGAGCGTGATGCTTGCCACGCCGCGGCTGACGGCGCCGGGGTTCTCGACGATGATGTGAATTTCATCTGCGCCAAAGCGCACCCACGCTTCGAAGCCCTTCCATTCGGGCGGAATGCACGGGTCGACGCAAAGCCGTCCGTCTTCCATCCGCAATCCGAGGATTGCCTCCACGCCGAGCCGATAGGCCCATGCCGCGGCGCCCGTGTACCAGGTCCAGCCGCCTCGACCGACCCACGGCGGACACCCGTAGATGTCGCCCGCGAGAACGTAGGGCTCGACGCGATAGCGTTCGGAGTCCTCGGACGTCTGAGCGCGAAGGATCGGATTGAGGATTCGAAAAATGCGCGCCGCGTTGCCCCCGTCGCCGAGTGCCGCGTAAGCCCACCCCATCCACGTCGCCGCGTGCGTGTACTGCCCGCCGTTCTCCCGGACGCCCGGGGGGTACGCGCGGATGTATCCGGGATCGTGCACCGTGACGTCGAACGGCGGGTCGAGCAGGAGAACGAGGCGGTCGGCCTCCCGCACGAGGCGTTCGTCGGCCGCGTGCATCGCGCGCCGCGACCGTCCCTCTTCCCCGGCGGCCGACAACACCGCCCAGGATTGCGCGATCGAGTCGATCGTGCACTCGCGCTGCGTCGCCGACCCGAGACGCGAGCCGTCGTCGTGAAAGGCGCGCACGTACCACGCGCCGTCCCACGCGCTCTCCTCGATCGCCGCCCGTAGCGACCCCGAACGAGCCCTCCACGAGGTCGCCTCCTCGCAGCCGGAAGCCGTGCCGGAGCGCTCGCAGAGCGCAGCGAAGCGTTCCATCGTCGCGCACAGGAACCAAGCGAGCCACACGCTCTCTCCGCGCCCCTGCGGACCTACGCGGTTCATCCCGTCGTTCCAGTCCCCGTCCCCCATCAGGGGCAACCCGTGCGATCCTTTGGTCAACGCGCGATGAAGCGCCCGGCGGCAGTGATCGAGAAGCGTGTCCACCGCGGGCGAAGTGGCAAATTCGGCGTACCTGTCGTGTTCGTCACTTCGAAGCGGGTCGCCCTTCAGGAATCCGACGGGCACGTCGAGAATGGACGTGTCGCCGGTCGCCGAGACGTAGCTTGCGGTGACGAACGGCAGCCACGCCATGTCGTCCGAGCAGCGGGTTCGCACGCCTCGGCCGGAGGGCGGGTGCCACCAGTGCAAGACGTCGCCCTCCTCGAACTGGTGAGAGGCGGCTTCCAGAATGTGGGCGCGCGCGCGCCCGGGCGCCGCGTGCACGAGTGCGAGCACGTCTTGGAGCTGGTCTCTGTACCCGAATGCGCCGCTCGACTGATAGAACGCGGTCCGGCCGAAGACGCGCGACGCGAGGCTCTGATAGAGGAGCCATCGATTGAGCAAGATGTCCATGGCCGGCTCGGGCGTTTTCACGCGGACGGCCCCGAGGAGGTCGTCCCAGAACGCGGTCAATTCGTCCCACGCGACAGCGACCGCTTCGCGCTTCCGGAAGCGTTCGACGAGCTCCAACGCCTCGGCTCGGGTCGCCGCTTGCCCGAGCACGAAGTGGGTCTCGATCTCGTCCGAGGCTTCCCCGGCCCCGTCGAGCTCGAGGTGCACCTGCAACGCTCCGCAGGGGTCGACGCCCGCTTCCACACGCCCTGAGAAGCCCCAGCGAGCGAGCGCCTCGGGGCGTGCGTAGTCACCGGGGCGACCGAGAAACTCCGTGCGGTCCGTCGCGAATCCGTGCACGTCGCGTTCGGAGGCCAGAAACGCTACGCGGCCGCCGAATTCGGCGTTCCAACCGCACGTCGCGAGAAGGCAAGAGTTGGGGCGATCGAACTCGGAGTCGACGTATGGCCTCTGTTCTTCGCGGAGGCTCCCCAAGACCCACTCGACATAATAGGTCGCCGTCAGCCGCCGGTGGCGAGGCAGCTTGTTCTTGAGCCGAATTCGCACGACTTTGAGCTGCGCGTTCGGCGGGACGAACACCGTGAGCTCCTCTTCCAGGCCTTGGCTGGCCCGCGCGTACGTCGTGTACCCGACGCCATGGCGCACGATCGTCTCGACGTCGCCCCCGGCCGGAAGCGGCGTCGACGACCAGACCGCGGCGGTCTCCTCGTCTCTCAGGTAGAGGACCTCCGACGGCGTGTCGAGTACGGGGTCATTTCTCCAGGGCGTCAGGCGATTCTCGCCGGCGTTCAGCGACCAGGTGGAGCCGAGCGACGATTCGCTGACGATGCAGCCGAACGTCGGGTTCGCGAGAACGTTGGACCAGGGCGCCGGCGTCGGTTTGCCGGGGCGGACGGAGATGACGTACTCGCGCCCGTCTTCCGAGAAGCCCCCCGTTCCGTTGTCGAAGGTCAGCTTTGGACGGCCGAGCGACGGCGCGGCCGTTTCTGCCGCGAGGGACGGCTCGAAGCGTGGGAGCTTGGGTGGGCTCTCGACGTGCCGCCCCATTCGGTCTGCCAGGGAGCCGTCGCGCGTGTCGAGGACGACCCTCGCCGTCGCCGCGAGCCGGCGGCGCTCCTCGTCGTCGAGTTGATCGACGGCGAGCACGTAGACGCCTCCCCGCTTGTTGATCCATCCGTTCGTGTCCAGCTGCGCGAGCGCGTTCCGCAGCGTGCCCGTGCCGTCGGAGATGTATCCCGAGGGCTCTTCATCCATGAGGACCAGGTCGAACCCGAAGCCGCGCGATCGAAGGTGGCGCTGGGCCAAAACCGCTTCGCGGAGGAGCGGGGCACCCGGATCCCCCACGCGAAGGAGCAGGATGGGAAGGTCGCCCGAGATCCCCCGGCCCCAGAGCGCATTCTTGCGAGGGCGCGGCGGACCCGAAGGGGAGTCGGCGTCGGGCGGCGCGCGAAAGCTCGGGTCGGCGAAGAGGAGCGCGGAGAAGAGACGCTGGACCGCGGGCAAGAGATCGGGGTCGATTCCCGCGCGCGCGAGGTGCCGCGGGCTCTCCTGCTCCGCGTCGCGGAAGGCCCAGAGCACGGCGTGCATCGAGCCGTACTGCGAGGCCAGCGCGACCGCCGCGCTTCGCGACCGGCCGACCGCCGTGACGAAGGCGAACGAGGCCGTCCCGTTCGGGGCGAGTGCCGCTTCGGCGGTCAGCGCCATCACCGGATCGATCACGGCTCCGACGCGGCCATGCACGGCCCGCGAGCCGTCGGTCAGCGAGCGCGGCGCGCGGGCACTCCCGCAGCGGCCGAAGAAGTCGCGGCGGTCGGTCTCGTAGCCCCCGAAGGTCACGGCCGACCCTTCGCGAACGAGCCGGTGCACGAGGACCGCCCGGTCCTCCTTGTCCGACCGGGGACGACGTGTGAAGACGAGGGCCTCGAGCTCCGCGACGTGCTCGCTCTCGAGAAACAGGCGTGCGAAAGCCGGATGCGTGGCCGCGTCCGCAAGGGCGAGGAGCACCGGCTCGCCCGCGCTCGTCACGGTGAGCCGACGGGGCTGATCGGTCTCGTTGTGGAGGGTGACCTGCCGCAACTCGACGTCGTCTGCAGGTGCGACCGCGACGTCGACGTGAATCGAAATGCCGTGGTCTCGCTGATGGAATTCGGCCTTGTGCGCGGCGTAGGTCGTCCGTCCCCGATCCGAAGTCGCGAGCCACGTTCTGCCGCTGTCCTCGTCTCGGACATAAAACCAGATCCCGTCGCCGTCGCACGTCCCGTCGGGTTGGTACCGCGTGAGCGCGAGACCGCGCCAGCGGAGGCCGCCGCCGCCCCGGTCGGTGAGCACACTCGAGAGATGACCGTTGCCGATCACGAAAGCCTGCGGCCTCCCCTCCGCGCTCGGCGACCAAGGGACCGACGCGCGGAACGCCGTCGGCGCTCTCTCGTCGCCGGTGCTCTCCGGCGTCTCGGCGACCGGCCATTCGGCAGGGGCAACGGCCGGCGCGCGCTCGTTGAGCAGCATCTCCCCCGCACGAACCGAAGGGTGTGCGTGAAAGCGTTCGACCATGACCTGGTCGTTCAGGTAATTGTCGAGCGCGACGAGCAGCATGCCCTGGTGGTGTGCCATGTACGAGCGCACGACCGCGTACGTGAGCTTCTTCTTCTCCTCGGCTCCGCTCGGACGCGAGTCCGCGCGAGCCGGGTGCATGTCGACCGCTTCGAACAAGCCGTACGTGCCGAGCATGTCCATCGATTCGAGCCGCGCCACGTTCTCCGCGACCGCGCGAGGCCGGAGCGACACCGCGAGCACGGACGCGTACGGCGCGACCACGAGATCGTCTTCGAGCTCGCGCTTGAATCCGAGCCCGGGAACGCCGAAGGACCGATACTGATACGTGTGATGCGCGTCGAGTCGCGCATACGCCGACTCCGAGATTCCCCAGGGGGCCTTGTGCTCGTCGCCATACGCAATCTGGGCCTTTACCGCGAGCTCGGTGCTCTGCTGGAGCAGCGTTCCCTCGCGACTGCGCATGAGGAGGGGAGGCATGAGATATTCGAACATCGTCCCGCCCCAAGAAAGGAGCGCGGGGGCTCCGGCCACGCGCGTCATCGGACGCCCGAGCGCGTACCAGTGAGATTCCGGCACGTCCCCTTTGACGATCGCGAAGTAGCTCGCCAGCCGCGCCTCGGACGCCAGCAAATCGTAATAGTGCGGATCGATTTGGTCGATCGTCACGTTGTAACCGATGTGAAAGAGCTTCCGGTCCTTGTCGTAGAGGAGACGAAAATCCATGGCGCGCGCGTCGCTCTCCGCGCGCGCCGCCAGGCTCGAGAGCTCGTCTCTCAGCGACGTCGCGTTGGCCTCCGCGGTGAGGAAGTTCGCGCGCAGTCGCGCCGCCGAGGCCTGGAGATCTTCCGAGAGCGCGCCGCGCCGGCGCGTCTCCCGCTCCCAGGCGTCGAGCTGCGCGCCCAGCCCGCGCGCGGCAGCAGGGATCTCGTCGAGGCGCAGACGTTCGGGCAATCCGAGCGCGATTGCGGCAGGCTCGTCTTTGGACGCGAGCCAGGGGACCACGAGGTCGATCTCGCGGCGCGCCTGCTGGAGCTGATGGTGCATGCTCTTCATCGCCGTTCGGAGCGACTGCAGCAGATCGGCTTCGTGCCGATAGGCTCCCGTTTCCAAGAGCGTGAGCAGCTCGCGGTCGAGATCGGGGGCCATCGCGTCGCAGAGCGTGACGAGCGTCCCATACGCCGGGGCCATGGCGGGTCCCCGGGCCTGCTCGATCTGGACGCGCATCCGCGCGAGAATCGATCGAAGCGCAATGGCAGACGCCGCCCCGACCCGTCCGAGCTTCGCAGGCTCGACGCGCGCGCCGATGCTCGTCACGATCTCGTCGACGAGGTCGAGCGAGTCCGCAAGGCCGAGCCACGCTTGCGCCCGGATGGCGTCGCCATCTGCGGCGTCTCGGCAGCCCTTCTCGAGCGCCAGGAGGCAGCCCGCGAGGTTGCCGCTGTCCACGGTAGAGACGTACTGCGGGAGGAGCGGCTCGAGATTCTTCGTCTCGTACCAGTTGAGGAGATGGCCCTGGTAATGCGTCAACCGCTCGATGCTGTCGAAGGCGCGGCGCAGCCGAAGAGACAGCTCGCTCGGTCCGAGGTAACCGAGATCGTACGCCGAAAGCGTCGAGAGCAGCATCATCCCGATGTTCGTCGGCGACGTACGGCGCGCAGTCTGCTCCTGAGGGGCCTCCTGGTAGTTGTCGATCGGCAACCATTGATCGAGAGGCCCTACGAACGTTTCGAAGAAGAGCCACGTTCTTCGCGCCAGGAGACGAAACTTCTTCCGGTCGTCCGCCCCGAGCGGCACGTCGTGAGGCCGAGGCGGTTCGCTCACCCAGCGGGCGATCTCGGGCGCGAGCAACCATGCAGCGAGAACCGGCGCCGCGGCCAAGAGCGCGGTCGGACGCAACCACGCGACCAGCGCAGCGATGGCCACGGCCGAAAGCGGCGACAAGAACATCTCCCTCCAGAAGACCATCCGCAGCGAACGACCGGAGAGCCGCAGGTTGGTGTTCGCGGCGGACGTCCACTGGAGCAAATGTTTGCGCGTGATTGTCGTCCGCACGAGCACGCGCACGATCGCGTCGACGACGACCGTCGCCTCGTGCAGGAGAAACACGATCGCCAGGGCGCAGCGAGCGAGGCTCTCGCGGCGCCTCCTTCGGTGCGCGACCGCGGGCGCGAGCGGCGCAAGGAGAATGCCGAGCGCGACCAACGTCGAGACGAGCGGGTCCGTCGGGAGCACGGTCCAACCGGCAAAAAGCAAAAGGCAGAGGCAAGGGCCGACCAGACTTCGCCGGAGGTTGTCGGTAATCTTCCAACGATCGATGGCGGCGAGGGGGTTCGGAAGACGTTTTCGGGTGGACGACGGCACGCTGGGAAGGAGCCAGGGAAGGAGCTGCCAGTCTCCGCGCACCCACCTGTGCATGCGCCGCGAGAACGCCGCGTAGTGCGACGGATACTGCTCGAAGAAGACGATGTCCGACGCGAGGGCCGCGCGCCCGTGGATGCCCTCGAAAAGATCGTGGCTTGCGAGGGCATTCTCGGGGACTCGGCCTTCCAGGCTGCGCATGAAGGCGTCTACGTCGTAAATGCCCTTGCCGCAGTAGATGCCGGATCCGAACAGATCTTGATAGAGCTCGGACGAAGCGTGGGTGTAGATGTCGAAGCCGGCGTCGCCCGCGAAGATTTGCGCGAACCGAGTCGCGAGAACGCTCGTAGGGGACGTCTCGATGCGCGGCTGAACGATCGTGTAACCCGTCGTGACGCGCCCGGTCCCTTCGTCTACCGACGCACCGTTCAGCGGGTGCGCAAGCAGGCCGATCAGCCGATGCGCGCACCCCATGGGAAGCTCGGTGTCACTGTCCAGCGTGATGACGAATCGAATTCGCTCGAGCCTCGCCGGATCGCCGACTTGGCGGACGTAGCTCGTCTCCTGGTCTCCGCGCAAAAGTTTGTTCAGCTCTTCGAGCTTTCCCCGCTTGCGCTCCCAACCCATGTACCGGCCCTCCGCCGGATTCCAGCGCGGCTCGCGGTGGAGGAGGTGGAACGGGCCGGTCTTACCGTGGCCGTGCTTGGCGTTGAGCGCGACGATGCCCCGCGCGGCACTCTCGAGGAGCGTCGCGTCTTCCGGCATCGCGGTCGAGTCGAGGTTGTCGGTGAGGAGCGCGAACCCGAGCTTGGGATCGGGGTTCGAGAGGTAGTGAAGCTCGATTTGCCGCAGCATCCCCTCGACGTCCTCGGCCCGCCCGAGCAGCGTGGGGATGACGACGAGCGTGCGCGCGTCGTCGGGGATCCCTTTCGTGTAGTCGAGTTTCGGCAACCGGCGCGGCGGCAGGAGCTTTGCGAGCACCCACTGCAAGATCGTGGCGGCCACCGACCAGAGAGGCACGGCCGCCAGAGCGACGACGATCGCGAGCAAGACGAAGGAGGACTGGCCCCAACCGGCGTGTACGGCCCTCGCCTCCACGAGGAGGCGCCATCCAAAGAGCAGCGGAGCTCCCGTGAGAATCAGAAGTGGCAAAAAGTACGTGAGAGTCGCAAAGCGCGTGACGAGCCGGCGCACCCGCGCGATCCCCTTCGGACGGTAGCCGACCTGCGCCTCGAGCGTGCCCCGGCCGCCGCCGACCAGATAGAAGCCCACGTGCCCCCGCCGTGAATCCGGCGCCGCCTTCTGCGCGAGACGGATCGCCAGGATCGCCACGTCTTCTTCCGGCACCCCCGTTCCCCACGCGAGGTCTTCCACCGCTTTTCGGTACGAGTCGCACGTGTCGAAGTCCATTCGCGAGTAGACGTCCGCGGGGTCTTCGCGAAGCGCGGCTTCGACCCGATTGCCGCTCTCGAAAAATGTCTTCCAATCGATCTCCGCGAGAAGGCGCAGCGCCCGGATCGCGCGCTCCACGCCCGTGGCGGGAGCGAGCGTCGGCGCACCCCCGATCCGCGGACGGGGAAAGCGAACCCTGTCCGCCGCTCCATCGACGGGTACATGGAGTTCGTCGAGAAAGGCGAGGAGGCTGCCGAGGACCGACGCACGGAGCATCGTCGGTAGGGCCCAGAGTTCCGCGATCGTGAGCGGAGCGACCGTCTGGTAGGCGTCCAAGTAGCGGCTCAACGTCGTCCTGTCCACCAAGACGCCGCGCATGGCGATGAAATCGCGCGCCAAGACATCGATCCGCGGCAAGCCCCGGTCAGGGCCCGACGCGAGCTGCGGCAAGCGTTTCACGAAGCGACGCGGAAGATCCTGGATCACCTGCCGAGCGACGCGCCGAACGATGTAATAGTTGTCGAGAAACCACTCCGCCGCTTTTCGGACGGTCGCGTCTTCGAGAAGCCGCGAATCGAAATGCTTCTGGACGCAGTCGAGGGCGTCCCCGAACGGCGGCAGTTCGAAGAGTCGCCACCGGACCGGGCGAGCACGCTCGATATCTCGTTGCGCTTCGGCTGCGCCGCGCGCCTCCGCCTCGAGCGCGGAGCTCGTCGCGGCGTCCGCTTGCGATGTCCCGTCGGACTGGACCGTCAAACCCACTCCGGCGGATAACTCGAGCGGAGGGCCGGGGCGCGGCACTCGGTGACATCGCTGGTGTGGCGGAGCCCCGACTCGGGAAGATCCTGCAACACCAGGACGGGGACGATCGAATGCGTCAATAGATGCGCGGTGACGCTGCCGAACGGTCGCGCAGCGTTGCACGTGCTGCCGTGCGCCGAGAGAACGATGAGGTCGACCCGCTCCCTTTCGGACAGCTCGATGAGAAACTGCCGCTTGTCTGCCTGACGAGCGACCAGCATGCGCACCGACGCCACTTCGCGTCCCACCGTGTCTCGCAGGGCCTCGAGGTATCGGGTGGCTCGCGTCTCGAGCCGTGTTGCCAGATCGCGCGCGAGTTCCAAGTCTTCCGGCGCGACGAGGACGCTCGTCGGAATCGGTTCCGCCACGACGTGAACCAGCAGCAGCTCGGCGCCGTGGGCGTTCGCGATGCACACGGCGGTCGGGAGGACGCTTTCGGTCCGGACCGAGCCGTCCAGCGGAACGAGGATGCGTTTCGGCGACGCGAAGCCGGGGGTGCCGATATTCCCGCGTACGATGAGTACCGAGCTCCGGGCCGTCGCCAGAACGTGTTGGGCCGTCGTACCGAGGCTCCACTCCGTTTCACCCCCCCGATGACTGCCGAGAACAACGAGGTCCGCCCCGAGCTCGCGCGTCAGCGCGACGATTCGCTCGGCCGGACGACCCTGCTCGAGCCGAACGCCGATTCGGCGGCCCGTGGAACGCGCGGCCTCCTTCTCGAACCTCTCGAGATGGGCATTCGCCTCTTGCCGGCTTATTTCCCAGCCGAGCGCGTCGGTCGTGTGCGGTCCAAAACCTTCGTCGGGAGGTTGCATCACGTGGAGCAACGTCATCGCGCTGCCGAAGGTGTTCGCGAGCGAGAGGGCGTACGCCAGGCAGATCTCGGAGCTCGGCGAGCGGTCCAGACACGCGAGGATGTGACGGATCCCGCGGCCCTGATCGGGGGCGATCGTGTTCGACGAATCCGGTGCGCGAAGTGGATGAGCAATCATTACTTCATCCGGCGAGCACCGGTTCGCTTGTCGAGGCGCATCATGCGCCGGGCTACTGCACGTGCCGTACCCAGCTGCCGGACAGGGCCCCCCTCAGGTCCCCCCGCGCGGCGGGGGGACGTTGGCGTCGCATCCGCGAAGCGGCCGCAGCGGGTTCGCGGCCAGGCGCGCTCGGACTCGCTTTGGCAATCTGCGAAGGCAGAAAAGCAAAGTCAGGGAGCGGTCAGGAGAGCGGCTCGCCGAACATGGTCAAGAAGGCCGCGCGGACGGCTGTTTGCATCGTGCGCGCGTCGGCCCAGCGGTTTTCGACCGTCTGCTCGAGTGCGCGCTCGACGATTTCGACCAGTGCGGGATGGGCTTCGGGGAGCACGGCGGAGAGCGCGCGCGCCGGACCTTCGAAGATGGCCGCCGGCATGTCGGGAAGCGTCGATCGCGCGCGAACGACCTCGCCCGACAGAAGCATGAAAAGCGTCGCCCCGACCGACCAGAGGTCGCTTTGCGCATTGACGAGGTCCCAACGCCCGCGCGCTTGTTCGGGCGACATGAACTCCGGTGTCCCCATGACGACACCGTAGAGAGCCGCCGCCGCCGAGTTCGAGTCTTCGTCGCCGAGGTGCGCGAGGCCAAAGTCGAGAATTTTCACGCGCCCTTCGCTCGTGAGAAAGAGGTTGTCCGGCTTGATATCGCGATGCACGATCCCCGCGTCGTGCAGCGCGGCGAGCCCGTCGAGCACCTGATCGGCGATGCGGAGCACACGCGCGGGCGGGAGCTTGCCGCCCTCGGCCTCCGCCCACTCCTGGAGCGTTCCGCCTTCGAGCAGCTCCATCACGATGCAGACGTTGCCCTCGTCGTCGATGTCGTCCTCGAGCACCCGCACCGCGTTCGGATGACCGTCGCGTAGAAACGCGCAGTCGACCTCCGGCATGAACGGAACGTGGGGATGCAAAACCTTGACGGCACCGCGCCTCCCGCTGGGGTGCGTCGCGGCGTAAACTTCCGCCATTCCGCCGACGCCGATGAGCGCATCGAGGCGCCACTTGCCGCGGACGGTCGTGCAACCGCGCGCCTCTGCGTCGCCCGGCGAATGGCTCGTCCACGTTTGCACGCGGGCCGGTCAAAGCACGTTTCATACCGAGCCGGGTATGCACCCCGGCGCATGAAACGGACGATTCAGCGAGGGGCCAGGATCAACGCGAGCGTCGTCGCGACGACGATCGCAGGCGCCGCCCATAGGCCGAGCATCACGAACGGCCGTGTCCGCACGCCTTCTCCCGCGCGCTGCGCGAGGGCCAGCACGAGCATCGTGGCGAGCGAGCCGAACGGAGTGATGATTGGGCCCACGTCGGCGCCGACCAACGCGGCGAGGATCGTCTTCGTGTCGGCGTGCGAGCTCACGAGCACGCTTCGCGCGATCAACGCGGCCGGAAGGTTATTGAGGACGTTCGACGCGAGGGCCGTCGCCGCCGCCGCAGCGAGCAGCTTCTCCGGCGAACCGGGTCTCATTCCCGCGAGCCACGCGGACGACGCACCGACGATCCCCAGATTTTCGAGCCCGCGCACGGCGATGAAGAGCCCGATGACGAAGGGAAAGACGCCCCAGGCGAGCTCGCCCGCCGCTCCGATGCCGACACAACCGGTCAGTCCGCCGGCGACTGCAAGCGCCCCGCAACCGGCGAACGCGACCGCATACGGCTGGAGTCCCGCGAGCGGCGCGAGGAAGTACCCAATGAGCACGACGACAAGAACGCCCACGCAAGCTCGGAAGTAACCGCGATGCGGCACCGCGCTTTCGGGCTCGGGGAGTGAAGCGCCGTCGTAGCGGCGCGGGAGCTCGCGACGGAAGTGCCACAGGAGGAGAGCGTAGGTGGTGAGAAGCGCCACGACCTGGGGAGCGATCATCCTCGCCGCGAACGCGGCGAAGGTCAGGTCAAACGCATCCGCGAAGAGGATGTTCGTCAGGTTGCTGATGGGGAGCACGAGCGAGCCGACGTTCGCGACGAACGCGCACATCACGACGTACGGCGCGGACGGAAGCTTGAGCCGCTTCACGAGCGCCATCACGATGGGCGTCAGGATGACCGCGGTCGTGTCGAGCGACAGGATCGCGGTGACGACCGCGCCGAGCACGAACGTGTTGCGGTAGAGCGCGCGCGCGCTTCCCTTCGCGACGCGGGCGCACCGCACCGCCGCCCAATCGAAAAAGCCGCTCTTGCCGACGAGAAGGGAGAGCGCAAGAAGCGAAAGCAGGAAAAGAAGGGCATTCTTGCCGGAAAGCGTCGCGTCGACGGCCTCCCGCGGCGACACCAGGCCGAGCGCGAGCATCGCAGCGGCCCCGAGCATCGTCCACCAAGCCTCGTTCCAGCGCCGGGGCCGAACGACGACGAGCGCGAGCATCGCCGAAAAGATGGCCAACGTCGCGCCCACACGGGCCGCGCCCGTCATCCCGTCGCGCCTCCGAGTTTGCGGGTCTCGGGCATGAAGAAGAGAACTCTAGGCGATCGGCGGATTGCCGCGATTCCGAATCCCCTCTACCGGGCGCGTCCGGAATCGGCGCAAAAGCGGCACCGGGAGTTATCCCACGCCCTCGGATGACTCCGGG